>JALWSB010000171.1 GCA_027080345.1 Robiginitomaculum sp.
GCCAAATTGTGGCGCGCGGCGCGCCCGAAGACCTGATCGCCAAAATCAAGGGCAAGGTCTGGCGCAAAAAAATGGATAAGGGCGATGTAGAGGCGGCAAAGAGAGGCCGGAAAGTTCTTTCCACCCGCCTTCTGATGGGCGGCGTTATCTTGAGCGTACTGGCCGATACGGCACCGGAAGACGGGTTTGAACAAGACGACCCCGACCTGGAAGACGCTTATTTCGCTCATCTTTACCGCCTGGTCTAGGAGCACATAATGTTAAGGCAACTTACTGCTTTTGAGCTTAAATTTCATACCCGCCAGGTTGGATTTTGGATCACCGTGACCATTATGACCCTGATCGGGATTGCCATTATTTCCTTCCCCGACATCAATTTCTCGACCAGCACAGGGGAAAAAATCAAGGCCAATGGTGCGGTTGTTATTGCCGGTATCACCGCTTCGGCCAGTCTGGCGGCGATTTTCTTTGGTGCCATTTTTGTTGTCAGCGGCGTCATGCGCGATGATGTTTATAAATCGCTCGAACTGGTACACTCTACACCGGTAAGCACCTTCGACATGACCTTATCACGCATGTTGGGTGTCTATATCACGACGTTTTTGTGCATTTTTGCGCTTAGCGTTGGCTTGTTTGCCGGACAGTTTATGCCCTGGATGGACAAGGAAGCCCTTGGCCCGATCAATCCTCTGTATTTTTTGTATCCAGCCCTTGTTTTTATCGCCGTCAACACCTTGCTGGTCAGCGGGTTTTTCACCTTCATCGCCGCCGTCACCCGCAATCGGGCGCTGGTTTATGTCAGCGCCGTTGGCCTGTTTATCGCCTATATTCTGGCCGGCCTTTTTGTTGGCCAGGATGCGCCGGACCTTCTGACGTCTCTGGCGGACCCGTTTGGGTCTTCGGCGATGGGCGTTGTGACCGAATTCTGGCCTGCTGATGAGCAGAACACCCGGCTCATCCCCTTGATCGGCTATATTGGCCTTAACCGCCTGGTCTGGGGATTGGTTGGCCTGGTGCTTTTCGTCGCCAGCTTTGGTCTCTTTAAGCGCGGATTGGTTGCCGGGAAAAGCAAGAAGTTTCATGAAGATGACGGCGCAAGCGCTGGCCCCATTGTGATCACACCGGTCACGCCTGACATGGCATTCCTGTCGACCTTTGGCGCATTTTGGGCCCGGTTCAAATATGAATACCTGACAACGGTCAAAAGCATTCCCTTTATCATCCTCTCCTTAATGGCCATCACCCTTTTTGGGGTCACCGTCTATTTCCAGATGAAATTCCTGCCTGACCCGTCTTTACCGACCAGCCCGCTTATCATGAGCACGGTATTTGGCAGTTTTGCTATTCCACTTCTCATTATGGTGGTGTTTTTCAGCGGTGAAATTGCCTGGCGCGACAAAGCCGCCGGGATTACCGAAATCCTTGATTCCAGCGCCGTTAAAAACGCCCCCCTTATGGCCGCCAAATGGCTGGCCTTGTGGGCCATGGTCATTACCCTTTTGCTGATCGGCATGCTTTTTGGCATGGCCGCGCAAGCCATATTGGGTGATATCCCCATTAATATTCTGACCTATCTCAACATGACATTTGTCAGCTTCGCCCCGCGCATACTGTTGTTTTGCACGCTGGTGCTGTTCATCCAGAATTTCATGCCCAACCGGGTCATCGGCATGCTCGCTTCCGGCGGCGCAGTGCTTTTTCTCTTCCTTGGCCTTTCCTTTTTGCCCTTCACCCATCCGTTGATGGAATTTGGCCGCATGCCGACTGGCGGCTGGTCTGAAATGAACGGCTTTTCCAGCCTTATCCGGTTTTACTGGTTTGGCCTTTACTGGGGCTCTTTGGCCGCCCTCTTTGTGGTGTTGAGTGCCTGGCTCTGGCGGCGGGGCGTGGACGATACCTTGCCCACCCGTCTTGGCTCTTTGCGCAAACGCATCAGCCTGCCTTCAGCCGCCTTGGCGCTTGTTTTTGCGGGTAGTTTTGTTGGCACGGGGGCCTATATCTACAAGGCCTATAATATCGACAATGACTTTCAGACCGACAAACAGCAGGATCTGGAACAGGTTGCATGGGAAAAATTACTCGCCGATGATTTGAAAAAACCAATCCCCAAAATCCGCAAAGTCGACGTGAATGCCATGTTCAATCCGGCGCAAGGCACCGCCACATTCAAAGGTACATATATAATAGAAAACACCACCGGTTCGCCCTTGAATGAGGTCTATATCTCCACCACTTCTGATGGCGAAAAGGCGATAAAAAAACTTGATCTTGCCGGGGCCACCCGCGTCACCAACGGTGAAAAAATCAAAAAAATAGAGGACTATGGTTTAAGGCTCTACCGCTTTGATACCCCTCTCGCACCGGGTGCAACAACCACCTTGCGCTTTGAAACCTTTATGCGCGCCTCCACATTGGGTGATCTGCAACCGGTTGAACGCAATGGCACATTCATTGATAATTTTCGGGCCTTGCCGCAATTGGGCATGCGCGATGCGCGGCTGACCAACAATGACAAGCGCCGCAAATATGGCCTGCCGGAGCACGAAAAACGCCCCGACCGCACCGATATGAAAGCGCGCCAAAATAACTTTTTCGGGGCCAATGCGGATTATGTGGATTTCACGGCCACCGTGTGCACGGATAAGGGTCAAATCCCGATTGCGCCGGGCAAGAAACTGCGCGAATATGAAAAGAACGGCAAAGCGTGCCGCGATTATAAATCCATCCGGCCAATCGCCAATTTCTTTGCCTTTTTGTCGGCGGATTATGAAGTGAAGCGCTCCACCTGGGAAAACCCCAATGGAAAAGACATTCCCCTGGCCATTTATTACCACAAAACCCATGACTATAATGTCGCCTTGATGATGGATGCCATGAAAGCGGCGCTTGGCACCTACACCGAAACCTTTGGTCCATACCAATATAACCAGATCCGGATTATGGAATTTCCCTATCGCAGCTTTGCCCAAAGCTTTGCCGGCACCATTCCGTTTTCCGAACGCATCGGTTTTGTCAAAGATCCGGGTGACCCCACCGACAATAAAAATGTCGATCTGGCCTCTTACGTGGTAATGCATGAAATCGGCCACCAATGGTTCGGCCACCAGATCATGCCCGCCAATACCAAGGGCTTTAATGTCCTTTCCGAGGGCCTGACGGAAAATGCCGCCATGACGGCCTATGAAGCCAAATTTGGCTGGCAGAAGGCTCGCCGGGTTCTGGAGCAGCGTGCCATCCAGCAATATCTGACCGCGCGGACAATCGATCGCGAGGACGAACCGCCCCTGGCCCGCGCCGAAGGCCAGCAATACCTTGATTATAACAAGGCAAGCTGGGTGTTCTGGGGTCTCAAGCAATATATGGGCGAAGACAAGATGCAGGGTGCCATTCGTGCCTTCTTGCAAGAATATGGCTACAAGGGTCCGCCCTACCCGACCACCATGCAATTGGTTGATGCTTTGCGCGCCGCCGCTGGCCCGCAATGGCAGGGCCTGATCACCGACTATTGGGACCGGATTGTGTTTTGGGATTTAAAATTTGATGGCGACGTCAAAACCCGTGAAAACAAAGACGGCACCTTTACCGTCGATCTGACCGCCATGGTTGATAAAAAAATCGCCTCAGAGGAAACCGGCAAGGAGACCTCTGTCACCAAAATTGATGGTGAATCCTTGAACGAATGGGTCGAGATCGGCTTTTACGACAAGGATCCCAAAGACACGCTGGGCGATAAATGGATGAAGCTGGAGCGGGTGCATATCACCGATTTGAAAACACCGCTTTCCTTCACCCTGGACAAACGCCCCGCGTACATCCTTCTCGACCCGCGGCGGCTTCTTATCGAGCGCAATGTCGAGGACAATGTCAAAAAGCTATAGACGCACAGGGCAGTTTTACTAAAAATTACTCTGTCTTTGCTTTATCCAAAGCCTTACCAACTTCCGGGGGCATGTAGTTTTCATCATGCTTGGCCAGAACACGACTGGCGATAAATTCACCGTTTTGCGCCAAATGCCCTTCGGCGATCACGCCCTGCCCTTCGCGAAACAGATCAGGCAGGATTTTGTCATAGCGCACGGTGATGGAGCGTTTGAAATCGGTCACGCGAAAGCGGACATTGAGGCCGTCAAGGCGCTCCAGACTGCCCTTTTCCACCATGCCGCCAAGCCGTAATTTGCGGGCTGTTCCCGGCGCTTCCTGCGCCAGTTCTGCCGGGCTGTAGAAAAAGGAAATGTTCTGGCGCAGGGCCGAAAATACGAGATAGGCCGCCATAGATAAGGCCAGTCCAAAAAGCGCAATGGCAAACAACCGGGCATTTCTTTTTTTGGGTATCACTGCCAGCGCTCCTTACCTTTGCGATTGAATAGTCCTTGAACCCTTTACGCCTGTTAGCCATACCCCCGCAAGGGGCGGCTGTGCGACAAACTGCCCACGGGCCAATCCCTGCCCGCAAAAAAGCCTGCCCCAATCAAGAGGCAGGCTGCCGCCGCTCAACATCCCCCGCACCGACCGGGGTGCAGTGCGCGTTGTAACCCATGGCGTCCAACATTCGAGCCACCAATGTTGTTGTCCCGAGCTATCCTTTGAATGCGTGGATCACGTAACGCCAACGGCAGACGATGCGGCTGCTGCGCCACCGGCGTACGCGAACGTGCCAGAATATGCGCCATTTGATTCACGGTCAGCCTGGCTTTGTCATTGGCATGATTGACATCATCATTCGCCGGATTTTAATCCAGATAAAGGTCCGGATCATCACTCAGCCACAGTCTCAAGCTGGGGGTAAACTCTTCACCACTTTCCCTATGTGCCTGATATTGGAAACGTTACATAGCGCCAATGGATTACGGGAATCGTTGCCCCTGAAAAATGCTGCTTATAAAGTTGTGGATATACGCCACATGATATAGTAGAGCGTTATCACGCGAAAGACCATCTCACTTCAGTCTGGCCGCCCCGCCAGTGCACCCGGAGCCATCATGGCCAAGCTTTATTTTTGCTATGCGGCGATGAATGCCGGCAAGTCGACTTTGCTTTTGCAGGCGGCGCACAATTATGAAGAACGGGGCATGCGCCCCTTCCTTCTGACTGCGGCCATTGACCAGCGCGCCGGGGCCGGATGCATCGCCTCACGCATTGGCCTGCAACGCCCGGCCAGCCCTTTTAACAGCGATGATGATTTACAGATAATCGTCGAACAAGCCGTCAAAGAACGAGCAATAGATTGTATTTTTGTCGATGAGGCACAGTTTTTGACCCCGACCCAGGTCTGGCAACTGGCCCACATTGCCGACCATGCGGGCATACCGGTTTTGTGCTATGGCCTGCGCACTGATTTTCAGGGCAAGCTGTTTCCCGGTAGCGAAACGCTTTTGGCCATTGCCGATCAATTGCGTGAAATTCGCACCATTTGCTGGTGCGGCGGCAAGGCCACCATGGTTTTACGTCTTGACGAAAATGGCGACCCCATCGAAGAAGGGGCGCAAGTTCATATCGGCGGCAATGATCAATATGTGTCCGTGTGTCGCAAACACTGGAAAGACAGGCAAATCACCGCCACAGAATAGGCATATTCTCTCCTTAATGACAAAACCATGATGATCAAAACAACCTTTTCCCTCCTTGCCTTCGCGCTCGCCACCAGCGCAATCGCAGAGCCGGACAGCACGGCGCAAGAGCCCGAGATCAACACCTCTGAACAATGTGTTGCCTTGCGTGCTGGCTATAAAGATCAGCTCAAACGCGGCGATATGTTTGCCGCCAAATATGACCCATTGATTGCTGCCTATGACCAGGCCAAAGAGGATCTTGATAAAGCCCTTGCATCAGGTGAGGACACAACGGAATTATGGGAGGCGTTGCAACAGGCCCGCAGTGCTGCCCTGCCCGGCGTGCAAGGCTATGGTATCGTTATTCGCGGCATTTTTGCCGGGGCGCGCAATGCCATTGAAGCGCACTGCATTCCGCCGGATGGCAATCCGGCAAAGGCGCGCGCAACCGAGGCCGCTATTCTTGAAGAAATCGCGCAAAAACTGGCGCAAATGAAAGCCATTCCAGACGATCTCGAAGCCTATAAGCCCATGCCGGAAGACCCGCCCGCGCCGTGAATGTACCGCACCGTTGGTACCCCTGCCCATCTTGGCAAGAGCCATTATGTCGCATGCCATTTCACCTGTGCCTGGCGTAGTCTGTTACCAACAGTAACGGAGGAATACCATGTCGCACGTCCAGCATGAACTGGCCCAGAAATTTCCACAAAAAACAGACCTTATTCACAAGCTGAAAACCACCAATGCGCACTTTTCACGCCTGTTCGATGACTATCACGAGCTCAACCGGCGCATTCACCGCATTGAAGCGCGCGGCACCGACCGCAGCCGCGAATTGATGAAAGAGCTGAAACTGGAGCGCATCAGACTCCTGGACGAGTTGACAGCCATGCTAGATGGCTGATTAGCGGCAAAGCGCCTCTTTAGCTGCTTCATATTGGGCAATCAGTCGGGCGATACGATCGCCTGCGCCGGGTATGTCGTGGATAGCGCCAATGCCCTGACCACAGCCCCATATATCGCGCCAGGCCTTGGCCTCTGATTTGCCGCCAGAGCCGAAATTCATCGCCGATGGATCAGCCTCGGGCAAAGCATTGGGGTCCAGCCCGGCATTGACTATGGACGGGGCCAGATAATTGCCATGAATACCGGTAAAGAGGCTTGAATTGACAATATCCTCGGCGCCGCAATCAACCACCATTTGCTTATAATCCTGCACCGCGCGCGCTTCTTGCGTGGCAATAAACATCGACCCGGCGTAAGCCAGATCTGCCCCCATGGCGCGGGCTGCCAAAATCGCGCCGCCCGTGGCAATCGCGCCCGAAAGCAGCAGCGGCCCGTCAAACCAGTCGCGAATTTCCTGAATAAGCGCGAAGGGAGACAGCTTGCCCGCATGACCCCCGGCCCCGGCCGCCACGGCAATCAACCCGTCCGCGCCTTTTTCAATGGCCTTGTGGGCAAAGCGGTTATTGATAATGTCATGCAAGGTTATGCCGCCATAAGAATGCACCGCCTCGTTCACTTCGGGGCGTGCGCCAAGGGAGGTAATCACCACCGGCACCTTGTGTTTGACACACAAAGCCACATCCTCTTCCAGCCGGGCGTTGGAGCGATGCACAATCTGGTTAACCGCAAACGGCGCCGATGGCGCATCGGGGTTTTTGGCATCATAAGCGGCCAGCTCTTCCCTGATTTGCGCCAGCCAGTCATCAAGCTGCTCTATCGGGCGCGCATTCAAGGACGGAAATGCTCCGACAATACCGGCCTTGCACTGGGCAATAACCAGTTCCGGGCCAGAAAGAATAAACATCGGTGCGCCAATCAGCGGCAGGCGTAATTTACCATCAAGAACAGGGGGTAATGACAAAATCTTTCTCCACATTATTTAGGTTCATGCTTTATTGACGATCGGCAAAGCCTTGTAAATCGGTAAGCAGTCATGTTTGGGCCAAAACAGCGGTATTTTTCGCTTGTTGTGAGAAGCCCTGATGGTCCTTAACCCCTCATATGGGCCTTCCAAAATAGTCACCCCGGAATGCGCCGGGGTCCAGGGCAAAGCCCATACTGGATTCTGAGTTTCGTCTTAAATGACGTGATGCAGATGAGGGGGACTTGTTCCATTCTCTTTCGTGTCATTGCCCGACTTGTTCGGGCAATCCAGCCTGCTTTAACGCCGCACTGGATTACCGGGACAAGCCCGGTAATGACAGATTGTCTATATTATCTGCGAGCCTGCCCGAAGCATGGAAATATAGAACGCAGTCTAATCCACCAAAGCGCTTAATTTTTGCACGGCCTGCTCAAGGCCGCGCAGGCGCTGTTCGCTTTGGGGCCAGACCCCGCGCATGACCAGTTTTTGGTCCGGGCGCAGCTTATAAGATTGTGGGTTTTGCGCCATCATCTGCACCAGCCCGGCGGGGTTGTTGAAGGCTGATTTGCGGAATGTGATCACCGCGCCTTTGGGGCCGGCATCGGCTTTTTCCACCCCGGCAACCTTGCACAGGGCCTTGATATGCATCACCCGCAGCAAGTGTTCCACTTCGGCGGGCAATGCCCCAAAACGGTCAATCAGCTCAGCGGCAAAGGCCTCGCGCTCGGCATCATTATCAATGCGGGCCAGACGGCGATAAAGTTGCAGGCGGACATCCAGATCAGGCACATAATGATCCGGGATCAGAACACTGACCCCGGCATTGATTTGCGGCGACCAGTCGCCATCCGTGGCCGCATCCCCGGTTTTCATCTCCGCCACCGCCTCTTCGAGCATGTTCTGGTAAAGCTCGACACCGACATCGCGAATTTGCCCCGATTGCTCCTCGCCCAGAAGATTACCGCCGCCGCGCAGATCAAGATCGTGGCTGGCCAGCGTAAACCCGGCCCCCAGCGTATCGAGCGAGGACAGCACTTTGAGCCTTTCTTGCGCGCTTTTGGTAATGGAAAAGCGCGCCGGTGTGGTCAGATAGGCATAGCCGCGCACTTTCGAACGCCCGACCCGGCCGCGCAATTGATAAAGCTGGCCCAAACCAAACATATCGGCGCGGTGCACAATCAACGTATTGGCCGTGGGGATATCCAGCCCGGATTCAATAATCGTGGTCGATAGAAGCACATCATAGCGCCCCTCATAAAAGGCCGTCATAATGTCTTCCAACTCCGCCGGCCCCATACGCCCGTGCGCCACCACAAAAGAGACTTCAGGCACAAAGTCGCGTAAAAACGTCTCGATCTCGTCAATATCCTTGATACGCGGCACGACAATAAAGCTCTGCCCGCCGCGAAAGCGTTCGCGCAAGAGCGCCTCGCGCACGCTGACCGTATCAAAGGGCGCGACATAGGTGCGCACCGCCAGTCGATCGACCGGCGGCGTGGCGATCAGCGACAATTCGCGAATGCCGCTCAAGGCCATTTGCAAGGTACGCGGGATCGGCGTGGCGGTCAGCGTCAACACATGCACATCAGCGCGTAAGGCTTTCAAATGTTCTTTATGGCGCACGCCAAAGCGCTGTTCTTCATCAATGATCATCAGGCCCAGATCGCGAAATTTTATCTGCTTACCCAGCAAGGCATGGGTGCCCACCACAATATCCATCTGCCCTGAGGCCAACGCAGCGCGGGTCGCCTTGGCCTCTTTGGAAGGAACAAGTCGAGACAGGCGGCCAACATTTACCGGCCAGCCCTTAAAGCGGGTTTTGAAGGTGTCATAATGCTGGCGGGCCAGCAGCGTCGTTGGGGCCACAATAGCCACCTGGCGCCCGGACAAGGCTGCCACAAAAGCAGCGCGCAAGGCCACTTCGGTTTTACCAAAGCCGACATCACCGCAAATCAGCCGATCCATCGGGCGGCCTTTGGCCAGATCTTCCAACACGTCCTCAATGGCCGATAACTGGTCATCGGTTTCGGCAAACGGGAAGCGGGCGCAAAATTCGTCCCACGCCCCGGCGGGCGGCGTCAATTCTTCGGCCGCGCGCATTTCGCGGGCCGCCGCAATACTGATCAACTCCCCGGCCATTTCGCGCAGGCGTTTTTTGGCCTTGGCCTTGCGCGCCTGCCAGGCCACACCGCCAAGTTTATCGAGGGTGCTGTGCGCCGAATCCGAGCCATAGCGCGACAACAATTCGATATTTTCAACCGGCAGGAATAATTTATCGCCGCCCGCATAATGCAGCTCCAGACAATCATGGGGCGCGTTATTCACCGTCAGGGTACGCAGGCCCGCATAGCGCCCGATACCATGATCAACATGAACCACCAGATCGTCATTATGCAAACTGCCCGCTTCGGCAATAAAATTAGCCGCGCGTTTTCGCCGCCGGTTGCCGGCCAGCCGGTCGCCCAGAATATCCTGTTCGGTCACGATCGAAAGGTCCGGGCTTTCAAAGCCATGGTCGATGGGCAAAACCATGCAGGCGATTGTTTTTGGCGGTAACTCTTTTAGTTGCGCAAAGGTACTGACCTGGCTGACCCGGCCCAAACCATGATCGGATAAAAGCGCGCTCAGGCGCGCCGCCGATCCTTCGGACCAGCACGCCAGAATGACGTTCTTTTTGCCTGCCGCCAGAGTATTGAGGTGGGCGGAGACAAGGTTGTAAATCTCTGCGGTCTTGCTTTTTCTCTCGCTGATAAACTGGCGGCCGGGCTGACCGTGCGCATTCAACACGGACCCTTGCGGCGGGGCCTCATGAGGGGTGCAGCGCCGCCAGTCAAAATGCGAAAGCTGCGTTTCAATCTCGTCGCGCGGGCTATAAAGCGCCGCCGGAGGCAAGGCCCGATAAGCCGGGGCACTTAACGCTTGCGGTGTTTGCCCCTCAGGAGCCGTTTTACGGGCCTCGAAATAATCACTCACCAGCGTATCGCGATCATCTGCCGCCTCCAGCGCCAAATGGTCCAGCATCAAAAGGGCTTTGGAGCCAAAATAGGCAAATGGGGTTTCCAACTGGTCATAGAACAAAGGCAACCAGTGTTCGACGCCCTGCGGCCGCGCCCCGGCGCTGACCGCATCATAAACCGCATCATCGCGGGCCACACCAAAGGCTTTAACAAAGCCGCTGCGAAAACACGAAATGCTTTGCGGCGTGAGCAAAACCTCGCTGACCGGGGCCAGGACCAACCCGTCAAGCGCCGCTTTGGAGCGCTGGCTGGCCGGATCAAAACTGCGAATGCTTTCCAGCGTATCGCCAAAGAAATCCAGCCGCACCGGCAAGGCCGCACCGGGCGCAAAAACGTCAACCAGACCGCCGCGAATGGCGTAATCGCCCGGTTCCATCACCGTACCGGCCCGGGCATAGCCATTATGGTCAAGATGATCTTGCAAGGTTTGCATGCTGATCACCGCGCCGCCCCGGGCAGCAAACCCGGCCCGCGCCAAATCTGCCCGTGGCGGTACGCGCTGGGCCAGCGCCGCAATCGTCGTCACCACCAAGAGCGGACCATCCGGATTTTGCGCCAACCGCCACAAGGTCGCGGCGCGCTGCGCGGCCACATCCGGCGATGGCGAGGCCCGGTCATACGGCAAACAATCCCACGCCGGCAGACGCAAAATCTCAAGATCAGGGGCAAAAAACGCGCACGCGGCACGCACCGCAACCGCGCGCGCCTCATCTCTGGCCACGAAAACAGATACGCCACCGCGCTTTATCGCCGCCCGGCAGAAAAGAAGAGCGTCATAGCCTTCCGGCGCCCGGCAAACATCAAGCCGGCCGGGCGCATTGGCTATGTGCGCCGTAATATCAAGATGGGGGTCAGGCATGACTTAACCGCTTTTGCCGTTTTTCAGCACATCTGCCAAAGGTTTAAAAGTGCGCAGCTCGGTCATAATGCTCGTGTCATAACGCGCCGGCAGCGGTGTTTTGCCTGTAATCCAGCTGTAAAGATCGCCATCAACCGCGCCAAGAATATCTTCAAACTGCGTCAATTCATCTTCAGACAGCGCGGCCAGCCTGCGATCGGCAAAACTGCCCAGGATCAGGTCCATCTCCTTGAACCCTCTGTGCCAGGCGTGGAAAAGCATACGTTTGCGGCGAATATCCATAGGGCGGGGTATAGCATTAACCGGGCTGGTGAAAACCACTAAACGCGGGTGTTCACAAAATATCGCAGCAAAAATTATCTTCCTTTTCCCTCCCGCTTTCTGTTATGCTGTGGCTTGCGCCAATAAAACAAATCTGATCAGCATTATGCACATGTTCGCAAACATCCAATGTCTTGCCCTTGCCACACTTTTCCTGGCCACCGGCACGCACGGCGCAGGGGCGAAAGAAAGCCCCGCTGACACGAGTTTCAGCGTGCTCAGTTATAATATAAATGCCCTGCCCAGCCCGCTTAAACGCCATAAAAAACCTCTGTTGAAACGCATTGCGCAGATTTTGCAACAGCGCCGCGATGAAGGCACGCAGCCCGCCGTGGTGGTGCTACAAGAGGCCTTTGACAAGGATAGCGAAATTATTATGCGCGAAACCGGCTATAAATATGTCCTCAAAGGACCGGGGCGCAAATCGGGCCTGAAACGCAGTCAAAGTTCGTGGGATGTGCAGGGCGCCAA
>JALWSB010000172.1 GCA_027080345.1 Robiginitomaculum sp.
AAGGCGGGTGGAAAGAACTTTCCGGCCTCTCTTTGCCGCCTCTACATCGCCCTTATCCATTTTTTTGCGCCAGACCTTGCCCTTGATTTTGGCGATCAGGTCTTCGGGCGCGCCGCGCGCCACAATCTGGCCGTCCCCCATAATCGCCATGTCCGGGCACAAATCGCGCACATCATCGACTATATGGGTGGAAAGGATAATAATCTTGTCTTCGCCCGCTTCGCTCAAAAGGTCCAAAAACCGCTGGCGTTCAAAAGGGTCAAGACCCGCCGTTGGTTCGTCAACAATGATGACTTTGGGGTCACCCAAAAGCGCCTGGGCAACACCAAAGCGCTGTCTCATACCGCCCGAATAACTGGCGACAGCCGCGCCGCGCATGGTCCACAGATTGACCGCGCGCAACAGGCTTTCAACCTGCGCTTTGCGGGCCTTGGCGTTCGATACACCTTTCAAAACAGCCAGATGATCCAGAAGGGCAAGGGCGCTCATGCGGGGGTAGACACCAAAATCCTGCGGCAGATAACCAAGGGTTTGACGCATGACTTGCGGGTTTTTGGCAATATCAACGCCGTTAAGAGTGATGGTGCCTTTTGTCGGTTGCAGCAACGTGGCCAAACAGCGCATCAGCGTGGATTTACCGGCGCCATTTGGCCCCAAAAGCCCGAACATGCCCGGTTTCAGTTCCAGACTGACAGTGTCGAGAGCCTTGTTCTTGCCAAATGATTTGCTGACTTCTGATATGTTAAGCACGCTTTACCTCATGTTTTTTCTAGACTTTTGCCAAAAATAGCGATCTAGAGGTTATTCGATAAAAAAACATTGATATACGATATGTGACATATCGACAAGCAATATTTAGTTAGTTTAACAACTAAATGACAGAAGGCGCGGTAAAAGTCAATTTTATGGCATGAACCCGATTCCCTTCCGTCTGGGTGGCTTGCGCGCCGTGTGTGGCCTGACTATCGTAACCATAACAATTATAAAGCCGGTTCGCGCCGGACATATAATCGATGGGGGCCTTCATGGGTGGGTTGAATAGATGTTATAATATTGCTGATTTGCGGTTGCGGGCACAAAAGGCGCTGCCCAAACCCATCTTTGATTATATCGATGGCGGGGCCGATGACGAAGTCACGTTGCGGCGTAATACCAGCGCTTTTGATCGCTATGAACTTGTACCTTCGCAACTCAATAATATTGAGAGCATCAGCCTGAAAACAAAGCTGTTTGGGCGGACGCTGGATTTGCCGTTTTTTCTCTCGCCTACGGGCATGTCGCGCCTGTTTCACCATGACAGGGAATTGGCGGTAACCCGCGCGGCGGCGGCGCACGGGACGCTGTATTCACTCTCTACGGTTGGCACAACCTCGCTGGAGGATATTGCCGCGGCCAATCCGGGGCCGAAAATGTTTCAAATATATATTTTGAAAGACCGTGGCCTGACCAAAGAGCTGGTCGAGCGCTGCAAGGCGGCAAACTATGACGCTCTGTGCCTGACCGTTGATACGCCGGTTGCCGGCAATCGCGAGCGCGATTTACGAAATGGTATGACCATGCCGCCACGTTTTGGCCTTAAAAGTCTTGTTGATTTTGGCCTGCACCCACGCTGGGTGTTGAATGCGCTTCTCAAGCCCGGATTTGATCTGGCCAATATATCCCACCGGGTCAATGCCCTTGAGGGCAAAAACATGAGCGTTATCGAATATATCAACAGCCAGTTTGACCGCACCTTGAATTGGGGCGATGTCGAATGGCTGGCCAAGGAATGGGGCGGGCCGTTCGTCGTCAAGGGCTTGCAATCGGCCGAAGATGCCCGCCGTGCCCGCGATCACGGGGCCAGTGCGATCATGATCTCAAACCATGGCGGTCGCCAACTGGATGGTGCGCCCGCACCAATCGACAGCTTGCGCGATATGCGCGATGCGGTCGGCAATGATCTGGAACTGATCGTCGATGGCGGCATTCGGCGCGGCAGCCATGTGGTCAAGGCGATGGCCCTGGGGGCCAGCGCGTGCTCGATCGGCAAGGCCTATCTTTACGGGCTGGCGGCGGGCGGCGAAGCGGGGGTTTCCCAGGCACTTGATATCCTGAAATCCGAAACGCAGCGTACATTGGCCTTGATGGGCTGCAATGATGTCACGCGCCTTCATGGTGGGTTTATCCGGCAAAGATAGGTTACGACCCCACAAACATGCTATGGTGCTGTGGCCGGGAAAGGAAAGAACAATGATAAAAAAATGGATGCTTGGTGCAGGTCTGGCCGGTTTTTGCGCCCTTATGCCCTTGGTCGTGCGCGCCGGGCCGACTGAGGATTTCAAGGCGGGCATTGCCGCCTATCAGAGACAAGATTACGCCAAGGCGTTTTCTATTTTGAAGCCTTTGGCAGAACAGGGCTATGACAGAGTAGAGTACGCTATTGGTATTATGTATTACAACGGCCAGGGCGTGGAGCAATCTTATGCCGATGCGGCTAATTGGTTTGATAAGGCGGCGCGCGGCGGCAATACGAATGCTCAGTTGTTTCTGGGTAATATGTATATAGAAGGCCAGGGTGTTGAGAAGTCCTATGAACAGGCCGCCAAATGGTGGCAAAAAGCAGCGATACACGGGGCGGCGCAGGCCCAGTATAATCTCGCAATTCTATATGAAAATGGTCTGGGTGTGGAGCAATCTTACGCCATGGCCGCGAATTTCTACCAAAAGGCCGCGCAGCAAAAATCGCCCAAGGCTCAGGGCAATCTTGATACTTTGCTTGCCTTGGTGCGTAAAAAAGCAAAAGCTGGAGATGCCAAGGCCCAATCTGCCATGGGTATTATGTATTATGGGGCCTATGGCGTGGGCCAATCTTACGAGGAGGCCGCGTTCTGGACCAGGAGCGCCGCAGAGCAGGGCGATCAACTGGCCCAAAGTAATCTTGGGAATATGTATTTCGATGGCCGTGGTGTGGAGAAATCCTATTCGCAAGCGGCGAAATGGTATTCTGAGGCGGCGCAGCAAGGTCAGATGTCTGCCCAATACCATCTTGGGCTTTTGTATGCCAAGGGTCAGGGCGTTCCTGAAAATAAAGATACAGCGATTATGTGGCTCAAAAAGTCTGCGGCGCAGGGCTATGTAAAGGCCAAAGCGGAACTGATATCACTTGGTGTAGACGTGGAATAAAGGCGTGCGAAGACGAGGGCCTGGCGGTTATCCGCCAAACACCCGGTCATAAAGCCCCATGAGCGGCAAAGCCAGATAAGCGGCACTAAAACCAATGCCCCAAAACCCGGCGGAGATCATAAACAGGCGTCTGTTCCAGCGGTCCGCCCGCGCGCATTGCGCCGCCAGTTCCGGGTCGGTGGGGCAGGCGCGTCCGGGCCGGTAAAGCGCCCAGGCCGCCAGCACCAAAAAAGCGGCGCTGATCACAAATAACCATAATTTATGGTGCGCCAAAACCGCCAAAAAGGGCAGATTGGCAAACAGCGCCGCCGAAACAGCCCCAAAGCCAAGCGCCACCAGCGTTATCGGCAAGGCACAGCACAAAAGCGTGCCCATCGAGGTGAACAGTAACACCCAGCCCCATTTTTTTTGCTCTATAGCGGCGCGCGTATCCATCTGTGTCATCCGGCTTTCTTGGTCTCATGTTTTGCCGGGGCCGCATGGGCGCAGGTTTGCGTCTTTGTCATGGAACGATAGGTAAAGCCCCTTTCAAGGAACATTTCTTTTAGCTGGTCATCGGTGAATTTGACCTTTTCATCGGCGCAAACCTTGATAATCCCGGCCTCAAGGTCGGTGGAGACGGCATTGACGCCATCGATTTTTTTCAAGGCTTTTTCCGATGTGGCAACGCAGAAAGGACAGGTCATGCCATCGACTTTCAGCGTGTATTGCGTATCGGCGGCAAAGCCGGCGGCACTACCCATCAGGGCAAGGACGATGGACAGGGGGATTATTTTTAACATGGTATTCTCCTTAAGGTTAAAAATTAAAACGAAGACTGGTGATCAGGGCATAATCCGGCGCCAGCGCGGTGCCATGTAAATCATTGAGCACAGGTATTTTAACTGCGGTTTCGGCGATCCAACGCCGGGTGGCATATTGCAGGCCTGGCGATACAAACGCCTGCACGCCGCCGGAATTGGGGTTGATCGCCCCGCCGATACGGTCCCGTTGCAAATACGTGAAATTGGCTTCCATAACCCCGTAAAGAAAGGCGTTGGTGGTGTTGCTCATGGTTTGGGGCAATAGCCGATATTGCAAAGAGGCATCCATGCTCGCCGTATCGCCGCGCGCAAAACCGTTGGCGCGCCTATTCGCTACATATTTAATCTGGCTGTCAAAATTCCAGTCAATGCTGGCGGCGGTGAAAATCAATCCGGCAAAGCCGTCGGTCGAGCCGTCCCCGGTCTTGTTTTTGCGCCCGGTGGGCAGGGTCAACCCGGCGAACGGGGCGATTCGAATCGTTTTTCCTGGCGTGTCGCTGCGAAAAACCTCAGCGCGGGCAAAAACCGACGCATCACCAAGGCCAGTAACATTGCTGTTCATGGTGCCGATTTTACGCTCAATATTGACCAGCGGTGCGACACCAAACAAAGCCAGCTTGGGCGTTACCCCATACCCCAGCACAGAAACCCCGGCGCGCGCCGTGACATCACGCTTTGTGCCATTCAGACGATCCGACAATTTGGTGACAATAAATTGCTGGCGCAGCAACACCTCGCCCTTGGAAACGGGCAGGGCGGTATTAAACGTGATGGGGGCCGCCATCACCGCCCCGGCGGGCGCAATGAACAGACAAAAAAGGATGATTATCCGAACAGACATAAGCGGCACTCAAAATGCGTTTATTTTACTCTACCACACTTATACGTCCTGTAGTCCCTACAGGGTCAAGAGCGAATGCCTGCATTCACCAGATTGTGACAGGGTGTGACCCCAGGTCGTGTTGTCCATCATGGTTTGGAGCGTGGTATGAGAGAAAATCATCCAGTTTCAGGAGCAGAACCGCCGCAAGGGCGACCCCTTGCCAGGGTTTACGACGCCAAAATGGGGGATTTATTCCATATCCCTTCGGGACGCAGTGTCTTTGCTCCTCAAAGGCGTCAAAACGGGTTTGTGCAGATCACTGCACCGCCCCCGTTTTTCCTGTCCGGGCAGCAAATCCATCTGCGCCACGCCCGAAACATGATGGTCAGCACGACCTACCCCTCATATAGCGCTTCAATGATCGGGCAATCCATATCATCGCCCTGGCCGCATGTCGTCAGAATACCCTTCAACGTGCGCTGGAGCTTTTTCAGATCGGCAATTTTTTGCGCCACACTGTCAAGATACTCCTTGGTCAGGACGTAGACATCCTTGCAGGTATAGTTTTCAGAATCGACCATGGAAAGAAGGCCGCGTATATCTTCGATGGAAAAGCCAAGACGGCGGCAGCGTAAAATAAACCGCAAACGGTCTTGCGCGTCCTTTTCATAAAGACGATGACCGCTGGCCGAGCGTGCCGGGTCGGGCATAATACCGATAGTTTCATAAAACCTGATGGTTTCCAGATTACAGCCCAAAGCCCTGGCCAGGGCGCCGCGTTTCAAGGTTTTGTACGGCGCTGTGCTTGTCATAAAAACCTCTTGAAGCTGTAGTAACTACAGAATGTAAGATAGCCGCTCTTTGGTAACAAGCAAGGTAAAGAGAGTGCTATGACTGATGACGCTACAGAATTGACTAAGGGAAATACGGGAAAAACTGTTGGGATATTGTCAAAATTTGGCGAAGGTTCCGGCGCTGTGGGCAGTGTTATTGCGGCCATGGGCTGCGCCATGTGTTTCCCGGCCATGGCCAGTCTTGGCGCGGCGCTGGGGCTTGGTTTTTTGGACCAGTGGGAAGGTTTGTTTCGCACCACATTAATGCCGGTTTTTGCCTGGCTGGCGCTAATCACCAGCGCGCTTGGCTGGTTTGCCCATCATAGTGCGCTGCGCAGCCTTGCTGGCATGGTGGGGCCGGCGCTGGTCTTGCTGGCGCTTTATCCTTTGTTTGGTTCCCCAGACCGTAATGCGATTCTTTATACCGGATTGGCGCTGATGGTCGGCTTTGCCCTGTGGGATATTTTCATTCGCCCCAGAGGTAAAAAAGCATGAGCGCGTGTTGTGAAGCGGATAAAAATGATGGTTTTGACCTTGCCGTAATCGGCGCTGGTTCGGCGGGGTTTAGCGCTGCGATCACGGCGGCAGGGGAGGGCACGCGGGTGGCGCTTATCGGCTATGGCACGATTGGCGGCACCTGCGTCAATGTTGGTTGTGTGCCCTCCAAAACCATGATCCGGGCGGCGCAAGCTGTACATGTCGCGGCAGCGGCGCAGCGCTTCCCGGGCATTGTGGCGCAAGGCAAAATTACCGATTGGCGCGCCCTGATGGCGGCCAAGGAAGATCTGGTGGCGACCTTGCGCACCAAAAAATATATCGACCTTCTGCCAGCCTATGAGGGCGTAACATACCTTGAGGGCAAAGCCCGGCTTTGCGCTGGCGGCGTTATGGTTGGCGAGGACTTTATCGCGGCTTCTAAGGTTATTATTGCCACCGGATCGCATTCTACTGTGCCGCCAATACCAGGCATTGATGCGGTGCCGCATCTGGATAGCACCGCCGCACTGGAACTGGCGGAAAAGCCCCGTTCCATGCTGGTCATTGGCGGCGGTGTCATTGGCTGTGAACTGGGCCAGATGTTTGCCCGGCTGGGCGTCAAGGTCACTTTATGCTGCCGTAGCCGATTATTGCCGGATATGGAGCCGGAAATCAGCGCCGCTTTGAAACGTGCGTTGGAAGACGAGGGCATAACGGTTCAGGGTGGTGTTGATTATAAAACAATTGAAGGCAAAGGTGATGGCGTCAAACTGATTTGCCAGAACAAGGATGGCGCGCACATCATTGAAGCGCAAAAGCTGCTTTTGGCTACGGGGCGAAAGCCCAATACGGCGGATCTGTCTTTGGAAGACAATGGCGTTGCCCTTTTGCCAAATGGCGGCATTAAAGTTGATCAAAACATGCGTTCCAGCAACCCGGATATTTATGCCGCGGGGGATGTCACCGGCACGGACATGTTCGTCTATATGGCCGCTTACGGGGCCAAACTGGCGGCTAAAAACGTCTTTGGTGGCACCGAGACTTATGATAACAGCGCCATGCCTGCGGTGGTTTTTACCGATCCGCAAGTGGCGTCTGTGGGCCTTGGCGAAGCAGCGGCCAGGGCGCAAGGCTACGCGGTCAAGACCTCGATCATCGGGCTGGATAATGTGCCGCGTGCGCTGGCCGCGCGTGATACACGCGGGCTGATCAAACTTGTCGCCGACGAAAAAACCGACGCGCTTTTAGGCGCACATATCATTGCCCCGGAAGGCGCGGACAGTATTCAGGCGGCGGTTCTGGCATTAAAATCGGGGATGACCACAAAGGCGCTGGGCGAGACAATATTCCCCTATCTGACCACGGTCGAAGGCCTGAAACTTGCCGCGCAGAGCTTTGGCAAGGATGTCAATACGCTTTCGTGCTGCGCGGGATAATATCGCGCATTTCCTTTGCTGGTGATCTGGTGCATAAAAGGGGGCAATGCTGCTGACCGTACGGATTTTGATCCTCGTGTCAGAGCGCAAAAGGCACCAGGGCCATCTGGCCGGACCGGGACGTATGACAGGTCTATGAAATCTGATGAGGACATTGGCCCGGCGCTGGCAACGGCGCTGGCCCCCATACTATTCAGCCTGATCGGTTTTGCGGCCGGGGCGTTGATGCTGGCCGCCGCGATGACACCGGCCATGGCCAGCCACCTTCAGGTGTTGGAACATCTTTTTCCGCTTTTGGTGATTGAAGTTTCGCATTTTCTTGCCTCTATCATCGGCGCCTTATTATTGATTTTATCGGCGGGGCTGGCGCGGCGTTTGAACGGTGCCTGGTTGCTGGCCGTTTTATTATTACTGGTTGGTGTTGTTTTGACCTTGTTGAAAGGGGACGGCTTTGGCGAGGCGGCCTTGTTGGCGCTGGCGGCGCTGGCGCTTTGGTTTTCGCGCCGCGCCTTTTATCGCAAGTCCTCGTTTCTTGATATGCGCCCGACGCCGGGTTGGGTTTTGGCCATTGCTGTGACACTTTTGGCGGTTTTATGGCTTGGCTTTTTTTCATTTCGTCATGTGGAATACCGCGATGATTTGTGGTGGAGTTTTTCCCTGAATGGAGATGCGCCACGGTTTTTGCGCGCCAGCGCCGGGGTGGCGGCGCTCTTGGTGCTTTATTTTTCCAGTCTGTTATTGCGGCCCCATTATAAACCGCATTCGATCCAGACCGACCCGGAAACCATGGCGCGGGTTAAAACCATCCTCAGTCAGGCCAAAAACGCCCATGCCCAGGCCTGTATGGCCTTGCTTGGCGATAAACAGTTTTTGTTCAGTAAAAGCGGCCAAAGTTTTGTTATGTACAGCATTTGGCGGCGCACATGGATTGCCCTTGGCGGCCCGGTGGGACGCCCGGACGAATGGCGTGAACTGGTCTGGGCGTTTCGCGAACAGGCGGATCTTTATGGTGCCGGGGCCGTGTTTTACAGCGTGCACGAGGATTTTTTACCTCTGGCGGCGGAAATCGGGCTGACGGTCCGCAAAATCGGTGAAACGGCGTTGATCCGGCTTGCCGATTTTTCTCTGGAGGGGCCAAAACGGGCGCGCCTGCGTCAGGCCCGGCGACGCATGCAGCGCGAAGGCTATACGTTTGATGTCCTTTCACATGAAGCTTTGGAGCCGATTATTCCGGCTTTGCAGACCATTTCAGATGACTGGCTGGCGCATCATCAGGGGGCGGAAAAAAGTTTTTCCCTGGGCCGTTTTACGGCCGAGTATATCCGCCATTTTCCGGTGGCTGTGATGCGCAAAGGTAACGATATTCTGGCCTTTTCCAATGTGTTGACAACGGCGGATAAACAAGAAATGGCCATTGATTTAATGCGCCATGGCAGCGACGCGCCGCCCCAGGTGATGACCTCGCTTTTTACCGAACTGGCCTTGTGGGGGCAGGCGCAGGGGTATGGCGTGCTGGATTTGGCAATGGCCCCGCTGGCCGGACTTGAGAAACGCGCTCTGGCCCCCTGGGCGGCGCGCCTCGGTGCCTTTATCTATGCCCATGGGGATCGTTTTTATGGGTTTGCAGGATTGCGGCGGTTTAAAAACAAGTTCGACCCGGACTGGTTACCGGTCTATATTGCCGCATCACCGCGCGTGCGGTTGCCATTGGCCCTGGGCGAAGTGGCATTGATGACGTCGGGGGGGGTGAGAGGGCTTCTTCATCGTGAGCGACCGAAGGCATAGAACGTATTATCAAGTCCTGCGCACTATACTGAGAAAGATGAGGGTAACGGTAGACTGAATTTGACAGAATGGCCGTAGCGGAGAATACCATGGGTCATGAGTAGCGACTTTGCCAAAAAAATTGCGGTCCACCGTAAAAACCGCCGGGAAAAACTGTTGCGCGCCGCAGCGGCGGCCTTTCTTGAAAATGGCCTGAAACAAAGCACTATGGACCAGGTGGCGCGTAGTGTCGGTGTCTCCAAAATTGTGTTTTACCGCTATTTCGGCTCCAAGGATAAATTGATTCATGCCATTCTGGAGAGTATTGTTGGCCGGTTACTGGAGGCCGACAGGCAGCAGGTTGGCTGGTGGACTGATCTGGTACCCCTGACTTTGAAAATTGCCCGGGAAAACAAGGATGCACTGACTTTGTTGATCCGTCATGCCGCCCACGATCCAAAATATGGCAGCCATTTTCAGCGTTTGCGCGATGTACTCGTGGAACGGTCGCTATCGCGTCAGCATGCTATCTTCAGTGAATCGCTAAACGACCAGGACGCTATGCTGGTCAGCCCGATTTTCCTGGCCGAAACCACTGTTGCTTTCTTTTTGGAAAGTTATGTGCGTTGGCTTGAAACCGGCACCCCTGAGGAAGATGCACAGTTTATAGACTGGGTTATCAAATCTGTCAGGGCCATGGGATTCTATGGCATAGGGTCAACGCCGCCTGCATAGTTAAACCAGTATTTTCTCCACCAAAAAAGATGGCACCCTTTCGGATGCTGCTTTACAGGCTGTGTGCCTTATGATAGGTATGTTACTTATCAGTAACATAGGGTAACCAGTCGGTATCATATTGCTGAATTTCCGTGGACGACCAAGGGGGAAATATGTCTATTACACCGCAGAATATGGTAATTGGGGGACTGCTTGCTTTGGGCGCGCTGGCCGTTTTCGGCTCTGCGCTGGCGCAGAGTGAAGACAATCCGGGCGGAGATACGATTATCGTCACGGCGCAAAAGCGTGTGCAGGACGTACAGGATGTTCCTATTCGATAACCACGGTTTCCGGTGCTGATTTGGAAAACAATGGTGTGCCTGATGTCGCCGAATTGGGCATGGTTGCCCCGTCTTTGCGGGTGACAACATCGACATCGGAAAGTTTTGGTTCCGTTTTACGTATTCGCGGGGTTGGCACCTCTGGTGGTAATGCCGGGCTGGAAGGTTCGGTGGGTGTTTTTGTTGATGGTGTATATCTGTCGCGGACAGGTCATTCCCCCCAATGAGTTTGCCCGTAAAATTGCTGTGGATGGTAATTTCGTCAACCGGGTGAAAAACTTTGGCAGCTCGCTCGAATACAATTGGCATGGCGATAACATGACCTTTACATCCATCAGCTCCTATAGGGATTACAAGGCCTTTGGTCTTGGTGATGTGGATCGTAAACTGATGGGCGCGGTCTCGGATCGTGCGGGCATGGCGCATTTGGCGTCCCTCATGCATGCCTATTGGGTACAGTTTGCCAAAACCGGCAATCCCAATGGAAGCGGGCAGGAATATTGGCCTGAAGCTATCGATAAAGGCACGGAAAAAACCTTGATTTTTGATAATGGCGGGGCGCGTGTCGCAACCAACTTCAAAAAACAACAACTGGATTTCCAACACCAGTTATACGTACAAAGAATGCAAAAAACAGATGGCCAATAAACGGCTGTTATAGAGGCCTCTTTTAGCGGTCTTACCCTGTTTGCTCTTTGACTATTACGGCCCCCCGCGCTTTGCGCCGATGGCGCCTTATACGCAATCTATTGAGGAATAACCTCCTGATATAGGTATCGCTTTTATTTTTAGAAGTGGTCTTTTGTCGCACTTCAAAATGCAAAAAAAAGAATCAAATCCCGTGTCAGTGAACGCATGGTGCATGCATTTATTTTAACAAACACGAGGAGAATGACATGAAATACCCATTACGCACGACAGCCCTTTGTGGGGCTTTGGCTCTTGTATTGACCCCGGCAGGTTTTGCTCAAGGGGCGGGCCAGCCACCAGCTCCAGCACATACGCAAGAAACACAGATAGACAGTACGACGGCCAAAATCGATAAGGAATCCCAAGAGCACATCATCAAAGATGCTGTCAAGGCACTACAGAGCACCAGTACCGCTCTGGCTGCTTTACAGCGAAAGGATGGTGATGCGGCGCTCGATGCTTTGGCAGATGCGACAGGCAAGCTGGAGCTTGTAATTAGCGCCGATCCGGATTTGGCCCTGGCTCCGATTGACGTACACGAGACCGTTTACGATCTTTATACTGATCCAAAGGCTGTCGATGCTGTGCGCACGCGGGCCATCAGCTTGTTGCGTGCTGGCCATTTACAAGATGCGCGGGCTTTGCTGAAAGATATGGCAAGTGAACTTGTTATTGAAACGGTATCCATTCCGCTGGTGACATATCCAGACGCGATAAAGGCTGTGGTGCCGCTGGTCCAGGCGGGCAAATATGATGACGCTGTTACAGGCCTTCAAGCTGCGCTTAACACGCTGGTGGTTGTCGACACAGTTGTTCCCTTACCTATTTTACGGTCGGAAACTGCAGTGGGTGCGGCACGGCTTATTGCCAGCAAGGGTGATAAATTAACGTCAGAACAAAAGGCAGAAGTCGATAAACAGCTTGATTTTGCGCGCAGTCAATTGCGCCTTGCGGTTGCGCTTGGCTATGCCGATCGG
>JALWSB010000173.1 GCA_027080345.1 Robiginitomaculum sp.
TAAAATAAAAACAGGCCGCTTTACTCAAAAGGTGCGTATTGATCGAAGAAAACACGCATTGACGGCTCAAAAGGTGCCCAGTGTTTGTAGCGCCGCGCCGTGTCTTCGGCCGCGTCCCAGCTTTTGCGCAAGCCAATGCAGTGTGCGCGGCTTAACGCGCTCAGCGGGTCAATGCACACACGGATACAAAATAGAACGCCATGGGGTTGCGGCAGGCGTATAATCGTCTGGCGTTCCACCCGCAAATGCAAACGCGGCACAGCTTCCTTCGCGGGCAGTGCAGCGACGCGGGCGCGCATCGGACCAGGATCAGGCATATAACGTGTGGCATCCAGTTGGATAGTCCAGTTAAAGCGCTCGACAATGGTGCCGGGCGGCAGGCGGTCAAACATAAAATTGATTTTGCTTGCCAACGCAGGCGCACCGTCCGGCACCGGCCCGTGTAAAAACGTCACGGATTTGCCCAAAACCTGCGCCAGGGAAAAATGCGTTGGTGCGCACAGGCTGGCGGCGGTTAACACCCACTCACCGCCCTGTTTTTCCATCAGGCATAAATCATCAGAAACATGCAAGGACATCGCCAGAAGCGGCGGCAGATTTGGGTCAAGCGCAGGCGCAGCGGGCAAGGCCTGACGGGCCATGCGCACGGCCTCTTCACTGCCAGGACCAGCGCCGGGCATGGCCCCGTAAACATCTTGCGGGCATTTTTTGATCAGGGCGCATTTGTCCGGCAGGGCGGTTTGCGCCTCGGTATCGGGGGCAAGCCAGTTTTGTATGTTGATCGGCCGCAGGCCGGGAGTAAAACGCGGCGCGCCCTGCATAAACGGGGTAAAGGGAGGCCGGGCGCTCATGACCGTTGCCACACCAGGATAAGGGCCATGCCGGCGATTATACCTATAAGATCGGCGCCAAGATCATACACCGAGGCGCTGCGGCCAATAAGCGGCAAGCTCTGTATAAGCTCTATGGCCAGACCGTAGGCAAAAAGAAGCGTAAAGCTACGCACCGCCCGCGCCAAAGGTCCCGGGGGCCAACCAAGGGTGATCAGGGCCCCCAGGGTGAAAAAAGCGGCCACATGGTGTATTTTGTCAGAACCATAAATCGCGGGCGGGTTGGCCGCGCCGGGCCACAGGGCCAGCATGGTTACCCCAATGAGGGCCAAAAAAAACAGGGCGCGCAATTGGCCTTGGCGCGCCATATAAAGCCGTTCATGCATGTCTTTCTTTTACGCGCCCTGCATTGAATATGTAAAGGATACAGCGATAATATCTTGCCCCACCCGGCGCGTGGCCTATGGTGCAAAAAAATAAAGAAGGTGCCCCATGCCAAACAGCCATCAAATGCCTTGGACCCGCGAAAAAATAGACGCGCTTTTCGCCTTGCCGTTTAGCGATCTGGTAATGCAGGCGCAAAGCGCTTTGCGCGCGCAAGACAGGCAAAACGAGGTGCAATTGTGCCAGTTGCTTTCGATTAAAACCGGCGGCTGTCCGGAAGATTGCGGCTATTGCAGCCAATCTTTGACGGCCAATGGCGCGGTGGCGGCGCAAAAACTTATGGATGCCGAGGCAATCGCGGCGGCGGCGCAACAGGCGCGGGACGCGGGGGCGACGCGGTTTTGCATGGGCGCGGCCTGGCGTTCTTTAAAGCCGCGCGATCTGGATAGGGTCTGCACAATCATCAGTCAGGTCAAGGCGCTGGGGTTGGAGACCTGTATGACGCTGGGCATGCTCGAAGAGGGACAGGCAGAAACGCTGCGCGATGCCGGGCTGGATTATTATAATCACAATCTGGATACCTCGCCGGAATATTACCCCAAGGTGATCACCACCCGCACTTATGAAGAGCGCCTGCAAACCTTGGAAAAAGTCCGCGAAGCGGGCATGAAAACCTGTTGCGGTGGCATTGTCGGCATGGGTGAAAGCGCCGATGACCGCACCGGATTATTATTGGCGCTGGCCGCGCTGCCCGAAGCGCCCCACTCGGTGCCGATCAACCGGCTGGTGCCGGTGCCGGGCACGCGCCTTGCCGGGTCCGAAGAAATGGACGCCATCGAATTTGCAAGGGTTATTGCGGTGGCGCGCATTATGTTCCCGACCTCGGAAATCCGTCTTTCAGCGGGCCGCGAAAGTCTTGGCAATGCGGGGCAGGCTTTATGCTTTTTGGCCGGTGCAGATTCCATTTTTTGCGGCGAGCAATTACTGACCGCCCCGAATACGGGCGCAGGTGAGGATGAAAAACTGATGCGCCAATTGGGTTTGCGCGCCCGGCCGGCAGAGGAAAATACCAGCTCAGCCCCCCAATAGCTGCACCGTCAGATAATCAATAAACGGCCAGCCTGTGCGCGTTGCCGCCAGGGTTTTGCCATTATCAACAATCAAGCCTTGGGCGCATAAAGCGTCTTTTTTGCCAACGTCAATATGCGCGGCTATGTCCCCGTTTTGACCGGTAAGGGCAATGCCGGTTTTCAGGCGCAGGCCCATGGCGAGCCGTTCCATAGCTATTGCCGCCAGGTCCAGTATCTCATCCGTTTGCACACCCCAGCCGCTGGCATTGACCGCATTGATATAATCTTGCGGCCGGGCATGGGTAACCAGCGCATGGCGCGCGCCGCCCATTGTGATGCGCCCGTGCGCCCCCGGTCCCAGACCCAGCCAGTCGCCGCTTTGCCAATACACAAGGTTATGGCGCGATTGATCATTTCGGCGGCGCGCATGGTTGGAAATTTCATAGGCCGGCAGGCCCGCATCGGCCATAATATCGTGGGTCAGGTTAAACAGATCAGCGCTGTTATCATCGCCCCGCGGCCCCAGCGCGCCACGGGCATCGCGGCGGGCAAAGGCGGTCCCAGGTTCGATCGTCAGGGCGTAAAAAGAATAATGCGGCAGACCCAGACCAATGGCGGCACGCAAATCCTTTTCCCACTGCGCCGGGCTTTGTCCGGGAAGGTCATAAATAAAATCGGCGCTGACATTATCCAGATGCG
>JALWSB010000174.1 GCA_027080345.1 Robiginitomaculum sp.
GGGCCGTTACGCCCGCACAAAAATACTTGATAAGCTCATTTTGAATACTTGTAGAGAGCCTGCTCCGCCGCCTAACGCTAACCATATGACATACATAGCCTTTATCTGCTATCTATGTCAGCCCCTTGTTTTTTAAGATGAGATGATGTTTCCAACTGGATCTATTGGCTGGTATTGCGATTCCAGCTTGATGGAGCCCGGTTGCTCTTTTTCGTGATCATCGGGGTGCTCAGGCACGTCAAAGCGAATGCAAAACCCTTTGTCATGACGGCGCGTGACGGTGCCGGTAAGATTGCCAATTTGCAGGCGTTCACCAATTTTTAGCCGCTCGTGCGTTTCAACGGACATGCCACTTAACGACAAATCCCGCGAATGGGCGCAAAACCGTAGCCCGTCTTGCGTGCGGATATAAACGCGGGCCTTTTTTATGGTACGTTTACCCCGGCGCTCTTCATGCAGGTCCAGGCGCTTCTTGTTCAACAGCCAGGTAATCTGGTCGGCGAGGCGGTCCTGTTTGCGTGATGTGGCCAGAATGCTCATGGCAAAACCATCTTCAAGAACGCGGGTGATATAGCCTTCCAACCGCCCTAAAGTGCTCGACATGAGGATGATATGATGCCCATTGCGTACCGGGTATTCAGAGGCGATGCGAATACCACCGGGCGAGATATCGATAATATCACACGGATATTCCCAGCCGTTTTCGGCCATAAAACGGGCGTCAAGGTCCAAAGATACACGGTTTGTTTTGCGCTTGTCCGCACCGATGCGCGCAAGCAGCCGTGCCTGTCTTTTATCCAGTGATGTCAGTGTGTTGCTCATGCCAACGCTCTTTCCATTCGTGCTGAGCTTAACGAATGAGCGTAAATAAACCTTTGCCAACTGTGCAAATTATTTTTTCAGGCTGTGGCCAGTAATGATTTTGCCTGTGTTGGTGTGCATTCGATCTATTTTTCCAAAGATATAGCGGTGACCCCAGCGGCTGTGACGCAACGGGTGGAAAGAAAACTGACAGGGCATGGCCTTACCTATAAGCGGGTGGCTGTGTGCTCTTAAATGTATGGGTTTATGCTCGGCGCGCACCACATCAAGCGTTGCCATCAGGACATCATGATCACTTTTTTGCCACAGGGCGATAAAGTCATGATCGCGCAAAGCCCGCTGGTAAAGCATTGCGACGGACTGTGACAGGCGGTGAAAAATATAATGCCGGTCCGGGGTGAAGTGCAAAACAAATACGCCGATATAATTATCGTTTTGCGCCAGTCTACGGCCAATTTTGGTCAGTTTTGATGAATGATGCGGCGCATACATGGAAAACAGGTCCTTTTCATAGGCAGTTGGTAACCATTTGGGCCTAAAATCCCAAAGTCTGGTCAACTGCGTGAGACGGAGCGCAAGAATAATGCCCCGAAAAAATGTAGTTAATGACCCGGCATGGCGCGTTTATCACCTTGTGCGCGAAGTTTGAATTTGGATGTTTCCCTTGCAGGGGAAGTTGAGAGCGGAGCGAAAAATGCGTGTTTCAGGTCGGGACATAAAGCATGGCAGGCCGTCATTTGCCGGATTATCTGCTATTGTTATCACTGCGGTGATGTTGTGGTCCCCGGTTGCGCATAGTGGTGAAGGCTGTAACTGCACCCATAAGAAAACCCACGATATTCGTGTCCCTGGCGTTTCCGTTGCCGGCCCCAATGTCAGCGTCTCCACCCCCGGCGTTTTTGTCAATAAAGGCGGGGTCAGCGTCAACAATAATTTTGTCAACGGCGGCGGTGGTTTTTTTATCGGTGGCGGGTCCGGCTCCGGCCAGACATTTATTTCCGGTGGCGGTGGTGGCGGCTTTGTTGGCGGCAGCACACCAACGGTGATCAGTAATCTCAACGTTGAAAGCGATGCTGTGGCCGCAACCGAACGGGTGGCCGTTCCCTATACCGAAACCATAACCAAATCCCGCTGGGTTGAGGATGTTTATGTTTTGCGGGCAGTTTGTATGGATGATAAGGGGGTGCCGCATCCGGCTTCGCGGCCCAATCCTGACGTACAGGTGCCCCCCACCTACAATGGTGAGCTTTTTCGCTGCATGGCCGGGACCTCCATGCAGGTGACCTTGGGTAAATATGTTGATGGCCATGGTCGTTTTGATCATGGGTCAACGATTGTGTGCGCCAAAGGCGAGGCGCTACGCTATGCCCCCGGTGGGCAGGTGCGCTGCATGGCGCAAGAGCCGCGCAGAAACTGCAATGAGCGTTCATTGCTGCGTAAATTCGGACCCGGCGAAAAAGTGCTGCGCCTGCGGCATCAGGAAAATTACACCGAACAGGTGACCCGCACCCGCTATGAAACCCGCTCAACCGCCAGCGCCTCGGCCAAGGCTTCGGCCAAAACAACACTGGTATTAAGCGGCGGTGTTGGCGGCGGCGCTCCTTATTAAGGCCTCTTTCACGTCGTCATTTCGGCGTTAGGCCGGGTGGACGCGCGGTGGTGAGGGACAAGCCTCACATTCTAATCGTCCGGGCCGGGCGCGATTCTACTGCGCAGCCAGTCCAGAAACGTATTTTTTTCCAGCATTTGTGCATAAGCATTGTCCATGAAGCGGTCCAGCGCAGGCGGGTCGGCGAGCATGTCCATGCGTGTTTTTATTGGCATTTCGGGATCGAGTTTTTTGACAATTTTGGCCGGATTACCGGCCACAATAACATTCGCGGGGATGTCTTTTGTCACCACACTGCGCGCGCCGACAATACTGTTTTCGCCAATGGTCACGCCCTTGCCAACAAAGGCCCCATCGCCAATCCAGACATTATCGTGCAGTGTTACCGGTTTGGCGTTGGCATCAATGGCGGTGCGGTCATAAATGCCATGCCAGTCGCAATCGCTGATCGTCGCGCTATGGGCCAGCATACAGCCATCGCCAATGGTGATATTCAGGG
>JALWSB010000175.1 GCA_027080345.1 Robiginitomaculum sp.
ATGTGCCAACCTCGTGGAATTCGCCCTCGCCAAAGCCGCGGGTTGTCGCCGCCGGTGAACCAATACGTATGCCCGATGTGACGGTCGGTTTTTCCGGATCGAACGGCACCCCGTTTTTATTGCAGGTGATAAAGGCGCGCTCCAGCGCTTCCTCGGCCGCATTGCCTTTGACCCCCTTGGGGCGCAAATCCACCAGCGCCAAATGTGTGTCCGTCCCCCCCGAAACAATGTCATACCCCGCCTTGATCAACACATCCGCCATGGTTTGGCAGTTTTTGATAACCGCGGCGCCATAGGCGGCAAATTCCGGGCGCAAGGCTTCGCCAAAAGCGATGGCCTTGGCGGCAATAACATGCATTAACGGCCCGCCCTGAAGACCAGGAAAAATTGCCGAATTAATCTTTTTGGCCAGGGCCTCATCATTGGTTAAAATCATCCCGCCGCGCGGCCCACGCAAGGTTTTATGCGTTGTCGTGGTCACCACATGGGCATGCTCCAGCGGATTGGGATGCACACCGGCGGCCACCAGACCGGCAAAGTGCGCCATGTCGACCATCAGATACGCCCCGACCTCGTCGGCAATCTGGCGAAAGGCGGCAAAATCAATACGGCGCGGATAGGCCGAACCACCAGTGATAATCATGGCCGGGCGGTGCTGGCGCGCCAGGTCGCGCACTTCATCCATATCAATCTGTGCCGTGTCGCGGCGCACCCCATAATGCACCGCATTAAACCATTTGCCCGACATGTTGGGCCGCGCCCCGTGGGTCAAATGGCCACCAGCGGCCAGACTGAGGCCCAACACTGTGTCACCGGGCTTGATCAGCGCCAGAAACACCCCCTGATTGGCCTGACTGCCAGAACTGGGCTGGACATTGGCAAAAGAGGCGTTGAATAGTTTTTTCGCCCGCTCGATGGCCAGGCTTTCCACTTCATCAACATAGGTACAGCCGCCATAATAGCGCCGCCCCGGATAACCTTCGGCATATTTATTGGTCAGCACAGAACCTTGTGCCTCCAACACCGCCCGCGAAACAATATTCTCCGAGGCAATCAGCTCAATTTGCTGCGATTGTCTTTTTTCCTCCCGCCCCAGCGAGGCAAAAACCACCGGATCATGCTGCGCCAGTTTTTGTGAAAAAAAGGTCTTTCTGCCCGCGGCAGATGATGTCTCTTGCGTCATGGATGTATCCGCTCTTTAAAAAATATAACCAAAGGCTTCTTCGCACGCATCCGGCCATAGAGCCAGAGCAAAATCATTCAATAAAGCCCCCGGATCGTAGACTTATAAACCGGGCTAATGGCCGGGCGCTCTATGGTGCAAAAATGGTGCGCATTTGCAACAATATTTTGTTTTTTTGCTCTTCGTGAATTGGGCAATTTTAAGCATTTGCAATACAAGGCTATTTTTCATTCCAAAAACGCAGGAAGGGGAAATATTTCACCGATTGCGATTGAATCTCAAAACTTTTGCCTTATGCTCGTTTGTAAGCCGGAACCGGCATATAAAAAATTAACGCACGCAGGAATAAACACATGGAACAGGTTTACCCGTCCCCGGACGCACAAAGCGAATCACTACAAATGACCGCTGATATTGTCTCTGCCTATGTTGGCAGGAATGCGCTTGGCGCAGAAGAGCTGCCCGCATTGATTGCCAGTGTCTATGGCACCCTCCGGAAAATAGAAACGGCTCTGGAAACGGGCACGTCCGCGGCACAAGAACCCGCCGTGCCAATCGCCAAATCCATCACCAAACAGCATATTATCTGTCTCGAAGATGGAAAAAAGCTGAAAATGCTCAAGCGTTATATACGCACGCATTACAATCTTTCACCTGATGAATACCGGCGCAAATGGGGATTGCCGGCCAATTACCCAATGGTGGCACCGGCCTATTCATCGCGCCGCTCTGATCTGGCCAAAAGCAGTGGGCTGGGCCGCAAAGCGGCAAAATAAAACTGCTTTTACTTCAAAATCATCCCGTCATAGGCAGGCATAACATTGGCGGGCAGATCACGCCGCAAGGTTTGGTAGTCCAGCGGGATATGCATATTGGTCAGCACCGCCCTGGCGGGCTGCAAGCGTTCGATCCATTCGAGTGCGCGGGCAACATGAAAATGCGTCGGGTGCGGCTCATAGCGCAAGGCATCAACCACCCACACATCCAGCCCCTGCAACAGGGCTGCGCTTTCTTCAGGAATATCTGAAACATCGGGGCAATAGGCAATATCGGCAAAGCGAAACCCCAGCGCCTGCATGCCCGGCCCGTGCTCAACCGTAAAAGACATCACCGGGATCGGCCCGCCGGGGCCATCAATGACAAAGGTTTCGCCGACCGGCGGCAACGCATGGGCCTGCAAAATCGCCGGATAACCCGACCCCTCTTTTTGTTCAAAGCAATAGTCAAAACGGCTTTGCAGTGTTTTGCCCGTTTGCGCATCCATATAAACCGGCACACGGGCGCGCATGATATAGCATATCTGCCGCAAATCATCGATGCCATGGGCCTGATCCGCATGGTCATGGGTATAAAGAACCGCATCAAGGCGGCTGACCTGCGCGTCGATCAATTGCTGGCGCATATCGGGGGATGTATCGACCAGAACACTGGTCACCCCGTCTGCCCCGCGCCGCTCGACCAGCACGGAACAGCGGCTGCGCCGGTTGCGCGGCTCGTTCGGGTCGCACGCCCCCCAATTGGGGCCAAGACGTGGCACCCCGCCCGATGAGCCACAGCCTAGAATACGCACCTGAATGTCTGGCTTTTCTGTCATTCCTCACAAACCTTTGTAAACAGCCGGTGGAAATTCTTTGTTGTCTGCCGCGCCGTCTCTACTGGCGTTATGCCCTTTATCGCCCCATAGCAATCATTGATATAGCGCAAATAGGCCGGCTCATTGCGCCGCCCGCGCTTGGGCACTGGCGCCAGATAAGGGCAATCGGTTTCCAAAAGCACCCGATCATTTGGCATAATATCGGCAATAATTCCGCGCACGTCCGTCGCATTTCGAAAACTGGCAATGCCATTGACGCTGAAATAACCGCCGCAATCCACCGCATATTCGGCCAGCGCCCGCCCTGATGTGTAGGAATGCAAAATAAACGAAAATGTTTTTCCCGCCTCCTCTTCGCGCAAAAACGCCATCATGTCGTCATCGGCCTCGCGGGTATGCAAAACCAGCGGCAGGCCGCTATCGCGCGCCGCCTGTGCATGAACTGCCAAAACCCGGCGCTGCACGTCCGGCGGGCTGTAATTATAATGATAATCCAGCCCCGCCTCACCAATGGCAATGACCTTGGGGTGCGCCGCCAGAGCCACCAAAGTACGTGCATCAAGATTTGGGTCGTCAGCGGCATGGTGTGGATGCACCCCCACCGTGCACCATATATCCGCGTCCATTTCCGCCACCGCCAAGGCCGCCGCGAACTCGTTCAGACGACAACAAATCGTCACCATTGTGCCGATACCGGCACTGCGGGCACGGGCAATCACAGCCGCCCGGTCATGGGCATAAGCGCCCGCGTGCAAATTAACATGGCTGTCGATTAACATGGTGATACCGGCGCGCCCGCATTTTGTGCGTGCGCCCGGGTAATCAGGCTGAGCGCCATATAGACGCAATATTCCGGGTCAAGATAAATCCGCCCGGCCTCATTAATCAGGCCCATTACCTCTTCGCGCATTAAAAACCAGTTTTCCAGCCCGCCAAGTTGTCCGCTTTGGCCTCTGGCCCTGATCTCCCGATCAATACGCATAACAAGAAGGTCAAAGAAAAGCGCCCGCGCCGGGGCCGCGCTGACACTGCCCAGACGACGTGTCAGATCGCTGATCAAAAGATCATCAGGGTGATGTAACTGGCTGAAAAACCGTTCAATGTCACGCCACAAGCCCGCCCCGTTCAGCGCCGCAATTTGCATGGCGCGGCCCGGCGCGGCGGCGGCCAGTTCCACCGCCAGCGCCGCATCATGGGCGTCCACGCCTTGCGCCTTGACAATATCGATGGCGGTTTCCACAGATGGCGAACGCATATCAAGGCGGCGACAACGCGAGCGGATGGTCGCCGGCAACAGGCCCGGCGATTGTGACACAAGGATAATCAAGGACTTTTCTGGCGGCTCTTCAAGGGTTTTCAAAATCGCATTGGCCGCCGTCATATTCATGTCATCGGCGCTGTCGATAACACAGACCCGCCAGCCCCCTTCGGCGGCGCGGGTTTCAAACAATGTGGAAATGCGCCGCGCTTCATCGGCGGTAATTTCGGCGCGCCAGCGTTTGCGTTTTTCATCATACGGGCGGCGCAGAAGTAAAAAATCAGAATGGCTGAGCGCCGCAATACGGGCGCACACCGGATCATCCGGCGCGGCCCCCAATACGCCATAATCAGCGGCAGGCCTGGCCCCCAATACGCGCCGCGCCATGCGATAGGCCAAGGTGGCTTTGCCAATACCTTTTGGCCCGACGAGCAGCCAGGCATGATGCATATGGCCGCCGTCCATGGCCTCCAGAATTTCCGTTTCTTGCGCCTCATGGCCCTGCAATGCGTATGTATCGCGCGGCGACGGACACCCCGGCGCCTGATCAGATTCCAATACGGCGTCTTTGCCCTCAGCCATTGACCACCCCGGCAGTGGTGCGCGCATTAATGGTCTTGACTATATGCTGAAAAAGATCATCAGCCGACTGCGCCGCGTCCAATACGGCGCAGCGTTTCGGGTGTTGCCGGGCAATCTCCAGATAGCCCCGGCGCAGTTTGTCGTAATAGGCCAAATCCTGTTCTTCGAACCGGTTGCTCACTTCGGCGCGGCGCGCCACACGCGACAGGCCAAGTTTGGGGTCAATATCAAAAATGAGCGTCAAATCGGGCTGAAAATCACCCAAAACAAGTTTGTGTAATGCCAACACACTGGCCACCGGCACACCGCCGGCATAGCCTTGGTAAACGGTCGTGGAATCGGCAAACCGATCGCTTAAGACCCATGCGCCCCGACGCAAGGCCGGTTTGATCACCGTGCGCACCAGTTCTGAGCGTGCCGTATACATCAGCAGCATTTCTTCGGTTGCCGACCAGCGCGCCACATCGCCATTCATCACCAGATCGCGCACCGCCTCGGCATTGGGCGTGCCGCCGGGCTCGCGGGTGGTCACCACCTCCAGCCCGCGGGTTTTCAGCGCCTGCGCCAATCTTTTGATCTGGGTGGTTTTACCGGCGCCCTCGCCGCCTTCAAAGCTGATGAATTGTCCTTTCGCCGCGCTCATGCGCCCCCCTTGCCGCGAATAAGGTTGACCAGCCCTTCCATGGCGCGGCCAAAGAGACCTTTTTGCGCCACATCCGCACCCGCAAGCAAAGGATAGCTGGCGACCACTTTACCGCCGCTTTCAATATCCAGACGCCCGACATTTGCGCCTTTTTTCAGCGGGGCCTGCAACGGCCCGTCATACACCATAACCGCCTTCATTTTGCGCCGCGCCGGCTTGTAAAACGGCACATCAACCGCACTGGCCGTAACAAGATCAACCGTTTGCACCTGCCCCAGGCGAACCTTTGCCTGGCCGACAACCGCACCGGCCCCATAGAGCGATTGCACGCCAAATTCATTAAATCCGGCGCGCATCAGACGTTCGCCCTCATTGGCCCGTCCGCGGCTGCTGGTCATGCCGGTAAACACAACAATGCGCCGTTCATCCCCGCGCACCGCCGAAGCGGCCAGACCATAACCGGCTTCTTTGGTGTGGCCGGTTTTAAGCCCATCCGCACCGGCAAAAACACCCAATAATGGGTTGCGGTTATAGCGGTTGGACGGGGCCGCCTTGCACCAGTCAAATTCACGCTGGGCAAAATAGACGTAATCTTCGGGAAAATCCTTGATGATCAGGCGCGACAACGCCGCCAGATCGTGCACGCTTATTTCGTGGCCCGGATCGGGCCAGCCGGTGGCATTATGAAACGTCACGCTATTGAGGCCCAATTCGTGCGCCCGCTCGGTCATCTGGCGGGCAAAACTGGCCTCGCTACCGGCGATATTCTCGGCCAGGGTTATGGCCGCATCATTGCCCGACAACACGATCACGCCCTTGATCAGATCTTCCACCCGCACCCGTTCTTTTGGCCGCAGGCACATGGTCGAGGAGCCAGAGCTAAAACCGCCGCGCTTCCAGGCATCCGCCGAGACCACAAATTCATCATCCAGCGATAACGCCCCGGATTTGATGCGCTCAAAAACCATATAAAGCGTCATGATTTTGGTCATGGAGGCCGGAGGTACCGGCTCGTCAGCCGCCTTGCCGTAAAGCACCAGCCCGGTTTTATAATCAATAATTACCGCATTGGCGGCGGCGGTCTCAAATTCAACAGCCAACGCGGCCGTGGGCAGAATAAACAAGGCCGAAACAATCAATAACAAGGCGCGCATAAGAAGCTCTTTTCATTTCCCGAAAATGGATGTGCATTCATTGCACGATTCAAAAGCGGCGGCAAAGTGGCAATGGCTTTATTTGCCGTCAAAAATCTCCAGATTTTCTGATTGAGACAAAAGGTCGCTTTGCCAAAATACCCAAAATTGGCTATTCTGCTCTCGTATGAGGGAATTGGGGGCCGTATGTCACAAAATTCACATCTCATCGCAACGCCGCGCAGTATCCAGTCCCTTAACGGGGTGCCCTGGGCGTTCAAAACAATTGCCAGACAGCTTTTACACATCAAGGCGGGGGCCTTGAATTTGCGCCTGCCTAACGGACAAGAGATTGTTTTCAAAGGCCAAAATGAAGGCCCGCAGGCGGTTATGCATATCCATAATTACCGGTTTATTGCGCGTCTTTTACGCTCTGGTGATATTGGGTTTGCCGAAGGCTATATGGCCGGGGAATGGACCAGCCCCGACCTTGCCAATGTACTGATTACCCTGTCGGCCAATCTTGACCATATGCGGGGCATTGCAACGGGACGAAACGTCTTTGTGCGCTTGCTCAACCGCTTGTTTCATCGATTCAATGCCAACACCCGCAGCGGCGCAAAACGCAATATTGCCGCGCACTACGATCTGGGCAACAGCTTTTATGAAGCCTGGCTGGACCCGTCGATGACTTATTCATCAGCGCTTTTCAGTCGCCCGGATATGAACCTGGAAGAGGCACAGCGGCAAAAATACAAGGCCATGGCCGAGGGGCTTGAGCTGTCACCCGGTGATCGCGTTCTGGAGATCGGTTGCGGCTGGGGTGGATTTTGCGAATATGTAGCGCGGGAGATCGGCGCGCATATCACCGGCATTACCCTTTCCAAAGAACAACTGGATTATGCCCGCGCACGCATGCAGCGCACGCAAGTGTCGGATAAAGTCGATCTGAAGCGTGTTGATTATCGCGATGTCGAGGGCCAATACGATAAAATTGCCTCTATCGAAATGTTCGAAGCGGTGGGCGAAGAATACTGGCCGGGCTTTTTTGCAAAAATTCGGCAATGTCTGAAACCGGCTGGTCGGGCCAATCTGCAAATCATTACCATTCGCGACGATTTATTCGCGCTTTATGCCAAACGCACCGACTTTATCCAGCGTTATATTTTTCCCGGCGGGGTATTGCCATCGCTCAGCCGGTTAAAAAGCGAATTTGACCGCGCGGGCCTGAAAGTGCACGCATCGTGCATGTTCGGTCATGATTATGTCAAAACCCTCTCCTTGTGGTCCGATAATTTCACCGCCCAATGGGACCGTATCGCCAGGCTCGGCTTTGACATCCGTTTCAAACGCCTATGGACCTTTTATCTGGCCTATTGCGCCGCCGGTTTTGCCAGCGGGCGCACCGATGTCGGCCAGTTTGTCTTGCAAAAATAGAGTTTTTAGGCTTGCCAGCCTGCCGCCGGATGAATACGTGTTGACGTTCACATTCACGCCGGAGAGTCTTATGCCAATTGCCCGATCCATCCTCGACCTGATTGGCAATACGCCTTTATTGCGCCTGCACCGCGCCTCGCAAGAAACCGGCTGTGAAATCCTGGGTAAATGCGAATTTTTAAACCCCGGCCAGTCGATCAAGGACCGCGCCGCGCTTGGCATGATCCGCGACGCCGAAGCGGCAGGCACCCTCAAACCCGGTGGCACCATTGTCGAAGGCACGGCGGGCAATACCGGCATTGGTCTGGCCATGGTGGGCCGGGCGCTGGGTTACCGCGTGGTGATCGTCATGCCGCGCACGCAAAGTCAGGAAAAAAAGGATGCGGTGCGGTTGCTTGGCGGTGAATTGCATGAGGTCGATGCGGTCCCCTACAGCAATCCGGGCAATTATGTGCATTTCTCACGCACATTGGCCGAGGACATGGCCAAAACCCAAAAAGAGGGTGTTTTATGGGCCAACCAGTTTGACAATACCGCCAACCGCGAGGCCCATCGGCGCACCACCGGGCCGGAAATATGGGACCAGACAGGTGGCAAAATAGACGGTTTTATCTGCGCCGTTGGCTCGGGCGGCACATTGGGCGGGGTCTCCATGGCTCTCAAAGAGCGCAATAAAAACATCACCATCGCTTTGGCCGACCCGCATGGCTCCAAACTCTTTTCCTGGTACACATCCCGCGAACTTGAAACCAGCGGCAGCTCCATCACCGAAGGTATTGGCCAGGGGCGTGTGACCGCCAATCTGGAAGGCGTTATTGTCGACAAGGCTTACCGCATTGCCGACGAACAGGCCCTGCCCGTCCTTTTTGACCTGGTGCAAAATGAAGGCCTGTGCCTTGGCGGCTCATCGGGGGTGAATATCGCCGGGGCGATAGAGCTGGCGCGTGAAATGGGGCCGGGGCATACCATCGTCACGCTCTTGTGTGATTATGGCAATCGCTATCAATCCAAACTCTATAACCCGCAGTTTTTAAAAGAAAAAAACCTGCCCACCCCCGGTTGGCTGTCATGAGCGACGAGAACAACAAACACGGCCCGCACACCCGCCTTGTGCATACGGCCAGCGCCGACCCGGCCTATAACAAGCTGGTCAATCCGCCCATTGAGCGCGCCTCGACCATGCTGTTTGACAAGGCCGAAGATCTTTATGCCTTCACCCCCGGCGCCCGCTATTACGGGCGCCAAGGCACGGCCAGCCAATATGCCCTGCGCAAAGCCATTGCCGATATGGAGGGAGCCGCAGCGGTCACCCTCGCCCCGTCCGGGCTGGCGGCCTGTACCTTGCCACTTCTGGCGCTCAGTCGCCCCGGCGGGCATATGCTGATCAGTGACAGCGTTTATGGCCCGACCCGCGCCTTTTGCGATGGGGTTTTGCGCGATCAACACGGCCTTGGCATTGAATATTTTGATCCGCGTATCGGTGCTGATCTGGCCGCGCATATCCGCCCGGAAACCTGCGTAATTTTCCTTGAATCACCTGGGTCATTAACATTTGAAATTAATGACTTAAAAGAAATTTCTAAACTGGCGCAGGCGCGCCAGATCCCCACCCTGATTGATAATACATGGAGCGCTGGCTGGTTTCTAAAACCCCTCGCCCTTGGCATTGATTATTCGCTTCAGGCGGCGACCAAATACCATACCGGCCATTCGGATGTGATCATGGGCAGCATTGCCGCCCGCACCAAAGAGGGCGGGCGGGTGATCGCCGATTACGCCCGCCTGACCGGCAATATGGTATCGCCGGACGATGCCTGGCTGGTCTTGCGCGGCATGCGCACTATGGGGGTGCGGCTGGAACGGCAGGCACAATCAGCGCTTGATATTGCGCGCTGGTTATCGGCCCGCGAAGACGTGGCGCAGGTGCTGCACCCGGCTTTGCCCGAACACCCGGATCACGCCATCTGGAAACGCGATTTTAACGGCGCATCGGGGCTTTTTGGCTTTATCCTGAATGACGTGCCCGAAGAGAGCGTTTTGCGGTTTCTGGACAGCCTGAAACTCTTCGGCCTTGGCTTTTCCTGGGGCGGCTATGAAAGCCTCGCCATCCATTGCGACCCGCAAATCAAACGCACCGCCCGCCCCTGGCAGGCCGCCGGACCCCTGATCCGCCTCTCCATCGGCCTTGAAGACAAGGACGATTTGATCGCTGATCTTACGGCGGGACTGAACACGCTGACCACGCCCTGAAAAGGCCGCGCGCGGATACGCCACCTCTCTTATTAGTGCCCTCTCCCTTGGGAGAGGGTTAGGGTGAGGGGACCCCTTATTTGTCATTACCCGGTTTATCCGGGCAACCCAGCCCTTTCCTTTCTTCGTCACCCTCCGGTTTAACCGGAGGGTCCATACGGCATTTCACAATGGACCCTCTGGTCCACCGATCCAGTCATACGCCTCATCCTGCACCGCCCGGCGTAATGTGGATTCAGTTCTGGACCCCGGACTAAATCCGGGGTGACACGCAGGAGAGTTTGAATGCAGCGTTTTATCCCTCTCCTTGGGGAGAGGGTTAGGGTGAGGGGAACCCCTTATTTGTCATTACCCGGTTTATCCGGGCAACCCAGCCCTTCCCTTTCTTCATCACCCTCCGGTTTAACCGCAGGGTCCATACGGCATTTCACAATGAATCCTCTGGTCCACCGATCCAGTCATGCGTTTTATCCTGCACCGCCCGGCGTAGTGCGGATTCACTTCTGGACCCCGGACTAAATCCGGGGTGACACGCAGGAGAGTTTGAATCCAGCGTTTTATCCCCTCTTCTTGGGGAGAGGGTCAGGGTGAGGGGATGGTGAGCGGCAAGCCTGTCTCAAACATAGACTGATTAGAGCTCAACAGAACAGTCGTGCCTTCCCTACTCCCCGGCCTCCACATACACCTTGCCGCCGCTTTGAATGAATTTTTCGCGCATATCTTTCATGCCGCGCTCGATGTCGGCGCGTTCGTTATCTGACAGGCCTGCGGCGTAGTCGCGCACGTCTTGCGTGATTTTCATGGAGCAGAATTTTGGCCCGCACATGGAGCAAAAATGCGCCGTTTTATGGGCCTCTTTGGGAAGCGTGCGATCGTGAAAATCGCGTGCGGTTTCCGGGTCGAGCGACAGGTTAAACTGGTCCTCCCAGCGAAATTCAAAGCGGGCGCGGCTGACCGCATCATCGCGGATCTGCGCCGCCGGGTGGCCCTTGGCGATATCGGCGGCGTGAGCGGCCAGTTTATACGTCACCACACCGACCTTGACGTCGTCGCGGTCCGGCAGGCCAAGGTGTTCCTTTGGCGTTACGTAACACAGCATTGAGGTGCCAAACCAGCCAATCATCCCCGCCCCGATGGCCGAGGTGATATGGTCATAGCCGGGGGCAATATCAGTAGTCAGCGGGCCGAGGGTATAGAACGGCGCCTCATGGCAAACTTCGAGTTGTTTGGTGACGTTCTCATGGATTTTGTGCATCGGCACATGGCCCGGCCCTTCGATCATCACCTGACACCCGCGATCCCACGCGATCTTGGTCAGCTCACCCAAGGTTTCCAGTTCGGCAAATTGTGCTTCGTCATTGGCGTCGGCAATAGAGCCGGGACGCAGGCCATCGCCAAGGCTG
>JALWSB010000176.1 GCA_027080345.1 Robiginitomaculum sp.
GGGGATCATCATGAGTCGGACCAATACCTATAAAACCCGCTTTACCGGACCGGGCCAGTATTTAAGCTGGATGCTGGGGTTTTTAGGTATTCTGGCGGTAACAGTCTATGCCTTGCGCGATCAGATGATTGCCGCCTTTGAAAGCAATCAGATCATTAACGGTCTTATTATTACGGTGTTTGCTCTGGCCGTGATTTACACGTTTCGCCAAACCCTGGCCGTCAGCCCGGCGGCCCGCTGGGTGCGCCGCCTGTCTGCTGCCGATGATTTTTCCGCCCTGAACCGCCCGCCGGGCCTGATTGCGCCAATGGCGGTTCTTTTGTCTGAAACACCGGGCAAGCTGACCTTGTCAGCCGCCTCGACCCGCTCCATTCTCGATGCCGTTGGCGCGCGCATGGCCGAAGCGGGTGAAATTACCCGCTACCTTGGACGCTTGCTTATTTTTCTGGGGCTTTTAGGCACGTTTTGGGGACTTTTACAGACCGTCAGCTCGGTCGGTAATGCGGTCAGCGCCTTGTCCAGTTCTGCTGGGGGTGAGGGTGATATCCTGAAACTCATGGCGGCGCTGGAAGAGCCGATCAAGGGCATGGGCACAGCCTTTTCCTCATCCTTGTTTGGGCTGGCCGGCTCGCTTGTTGTCGGCTTTTTGGACTTGCAGGCCGGGCAGGCACAAAACCGCTTTTATAACGAGATTGAAGATTGGATCGCCACCATCAGCCGGGTCGCCATTGCCGGCAAGGAGGCCGATCCGGGCAGCCCGGCCTATACCGCCGCTTTGCTTGAACAAAGCGCGGAAAACATTGCCGCGCTGGAAGCGGCCATTCGCAAGAGCGAGGAGCGCCGGGTCGGCGGCATTGAAGCGGTTCGTGAAGAAATAAAAATTCTCACCAAGACCATTATCGCCCTGTCCAAAGGTGATACGCGCTGATGGCTGGACCACGCTTGTCGCGCCGGGGCGCAGAACCCCAGGACCACTGGCCGGGCTTTGTCGATGCCCTGGCGACGCTATTGCTGGTTGTGGTGTTTTTATTGTCGCTTTTTATTGCTGCGCAATTTGCGCTTGGTAAAGCGCTGTCCAACCGCGATGCGGAACTGGGGCGCCTGAACAGCCGCCTTGGCGAACTGGCCAACATGCTGGCGCTGGAAAAGGCAAAGGTGAAAAACACCCAAGACCGCATGGCGCTTCTTTTGCTGACCCTCGATCAGAAAAAACAGGAAGCCGCGCAAAAAGACGCGGAAATCGCCAGCCTGCACAGCGCGCTTGAATCTGCGCAAACCGCCTCTGATGCCATTCAGAGCGCCCTTGACAAGGAAAAAGCCATATCGAAAAAGGCGCGTGATGAACTGGCCATATTAAACGCGCAAATCAATGCCCTTAACCGGCAATTGGCCACCTTGAATGCGGCGCTGGAAGCGGCCGAAAAGAAAGATGCCCTACAAAAAACCCAAATCATCAACCTGGGCAAACGCCTGAATGCGGCTCTGGCGCAAAAGGTATCTGAGCTGGCGCGCTATAAATCCGTGTTTTTTGGCCGCCTTCTGGAAATACTGGGCGACCGGGAGGGGGTGCATGTTGTCGGTGATCGCTTTGTGTTTGAAACCGATGTTCTGTTCGCCAGCGGCTCGGCCGATCTTAACCCCCAAGGCGAAGAGGGCCTGGCACAAATCGCCGCCGCGATTGTCGCTATTTCAAAGGAAATCCCGAGCGATATAGATTGGGTTATCCGCGTTGACGGGCACACAGACATTGTCCCCATCCGCAGCGGCTATGCCTCAAACTGGGAGCTTTCCGCCGCCCGCGCCATTTCCGTGGTCAAATTCATGATCCGCGCCGGCGTGCCGCCCAAACGGCTGGTTGCCGCCGGGTTTGGCCAATACCACCCCATCGACCGGGGGCGCTCGCCCGCCGCTTTGGCCCGCAACCGGCGTATCGAATTAAAAATGGACAGTCGCTAGGTCGTGTTGACTAGCGACTAACCCGCCCGCGCAGTTCACATTCACGCAGCACCATGCCCAAAACCCCATGCGTTGATTGGGCCAAATGCACCACCTCGGCAAAGGGCTTGCTGGCAAGGGTATTGCCAAGACGGCACAAATCTTCAATGTGCTGCGAGAGAAGATCACGCAACGCCTGATCGCTCAGCCGGTCCAGTTGCGGTATATTTTCAGCTTCACGCTCAATGCGCGCAAGGCGGTCGTCAAGGGATTCCATAATAGTCTCAATAATAAGGGGGGCGGTATGCTTCACCCGTAAGCGGCATGAAAATACGACACGATGGCGCTATATCTAGTGATCAAAATGACTTTGAAAACCTGTCCAATCAGACAGGATCAAGGTTAACACTTTTTTCATATTAAAAGCCGCCGCGCCCTTACCTCACAACAGAATTTCCAGCGTCCTTATGGCCTCGACGACGGCTTGCAAGCGTGTTGGCACACCCATTTTTTTCTTTGCATTTTCAATGTGATAATGCACTGTTCTTTCGGCAATGCCCAATAGCTGGGCGGTTTCCCAATCGGTTTTGCCCTTGGCAACCCAGCTTAAGGTTTCGCGCTCGCGATCCGAAAGCCCACCTTCCTGGCGTTTTTCAAGCAAATCCGGCTCAGGAAAAAGCGCACAAGCGCGCCGGTAAAAAGCCAGAACAACCATTTCCAGAACCATCAATGCATCAGCATCAACCGATTCGAAATCACCAGCTATGAGCATCAGTGTCGGGCGGCAATCGCGCCCTTTAAGAGGAAAACAATAGCCGTGGGTCAGCCCGAACTTGCCGGCGCGCTGATAAATTTTCTGGCCCCGGGGGCTTAATCTGTTGGCGTCATAGACATCAGACAAAGGGGTGGGCTTGCAGACATATTGCGCGGCCCGGAATATCGGGCTGTCAAAAAGGCTCATGGCGGCAAAATATTCGTTTAGGTAAGCGTCTGGAACCGTCCCTATAATCAGATTGTCCCGCCATTGCGGGGCGGCGCTGCGCACTTCGGCCAGCGCAAAAGGGCCCAAGGCCATATCGTCAAGATAAAGTCGAAAAAATTCAACAAGTTCCGCCGCATTAGTGGCAGCAGAAAAGTCAGAAATCACGCCCGGCAGGCAGGTTTCGCAAGGTTTGGCGGCGGCACTCATGCACGTCCCCTCCGTAGCGGATAATAGCATAATTCAGGCGATACGTATACAGGTGCTAAAGATCGCCCAGGGTGCGGCCGATCTGGTAGAAGCGCTCTTTGCGCTGTTTGCGCACCGCATTCGCCGACTGGCCGTCAAAAGCCACAAGCGCATCCCAGACCATATCACCGGCCGCATTCAGGGCCGCTTGCGGGTGGCGGTGAGAGCCGCCCACAGGTTCGGGTACAATACCATCAATAATACCAAGCTGTTGCAGATCGCTGGCGGTGATCTTCATGGCCGATGCGGCATCTTTGGCGCGGCTTGAGTCGCGCCACAAAATCGACGCGCAGCCTTCGGGTGAAATGACCGAATAAATCGAGTGCTCCATCATCAAAACCGTATTGCCCGACGCCAGCGCCACCGCCCCGCCAGAGCCGCCCTCGCCGGTAATCAGCGCAATCAGCGGCACGCCAATGCTCAGGCATTTTTCGGTTGAGCGGGCAATTGCCTCGGCCTGGCCACGCTCTTCCGCGCCGACACCGGGATAAGCCCCGGCGGTATCGATAAAGGTCAGGACCGGCAGGTTAAAGCGTTCGGCCATATCCATAAGACGCACCGCCTTGCGATAGCCTTCCGGGCGGGCCATGCCAAAATTATGCGCAAGCCGGGTTTGCGTGTCATGCCCTTTCTCATGCCCCAAAACGACAACAGCGCGGCCGCGAAAGCGCCCCAGACCGCCAATAATGGCGTGATCATCACCAAAGCAGCGATCGCCGCGCAATTCCGTAAAATCTTCGATCAGATGTTCGCGAAAATCCTTGTAATGCGGCCGCGCCGGGTGGCGGGCCACTTGCGTTTTTTGCCAAGGCGTCAGATCGGCATAGGTATCTTTAAGCAAGGCCGCCGCTTTGGCGCGCAATTTAGCGACTTCGTCTGCCGTATCAACGCCGCCGGCCGACCGGCTAAGGGCTTCCAGTTCTTCAATCTTACTTTCCAGCTCGGCAATGGGGCGTTCAAAATCAAGATATGTTCGTGTTGGATCAGACATAAAACAACAATCAAAGCTGGTGGTAATGATCAGGTTTCGAAATGGGGTCGCTGGCACAAACGCCAGTGATGCGGTGCGCACCATAGTCACAAGCGCCGGAAGGAACAAGCCGGTTAGTCACTTTTGGTATTTTTTGCCAAAGGGTGCGCCGTATGGACAAGTTTTTTCAACCTTTCATCCAAAATATGCGTATAAATCTGGGTGGTTGAAATATCCGCATGCCCCAGCAATTTCTGCACAGCGCGCAAATCCGCCCCATGCGCCAGAAGGTGCGTGGCAAAGGCGTGACGCAAGACATGGGGGGAGACCAGGCCCGGATCGACATGGGCGCGAACAGCCAGCTCTTTCAAAATAACGTTAAATCGCTCACGGCTTAAATATCCTGTGCGCGCCCGCGACGGAAATAAAAACGGAGAAGAGGCCCGCTTTGCCGCTTTGGGCAAAAAAGCCGGACGCACGGCGCGGTACTGGGCTATCGCCGCCAGGGCATCTTCGCTCAGCACCATCAGACGTTCGCGCCCACCTTTGCCGCAAATCGTCTGCACGCGCTCGCCGCTTTGCCCGGTATGAACCGGCAAAGACAGCATTTCGCTGACCCGCAAACCCGACCCGTATAAAATCTGGACCAGCGCATTGGTCCGCAAGCCGCGATTTGTCCGGTCCGCCCCGGCGGTGCGTAAAAGCGCATCAATCTGCGCCTCACCAAGAATTTTGGGCAAGGGTTTGGGCATTTTTGGTGCTTTGAGACCCAATGTGGGGTTATCGGCAACCAGCCCTTCTGCGTGGGCAAAGCGATAAAACCGTTTGACCGCGCTTAAACGCCGCGCCGTGGTTTGCGCACTCAGGCCGCTTTGTGAAAGGCTTGTCAGCCATTTTTCAATACTCGCGCGCCGCGCCGTTGGTAAAGTCAGTCCGGCTTTGGCCAAAAACCCGGCAAAATCATGTAAATCGCGGCCATAGGCCAGTAATGTATTGTGCGCGGCACCACGCTCAGCCGCCATCATTTCAAGAAAGTGCTCAATGGCGAGCTGATCATTCATGGCGCGCTATGGGCATGGCGATCTACGGGGGATTGGAACCGCGCCGCCAGCAGCATTTCCACCGCCGCGGCCTGCGCCACATCATCAAGGTGCAATTGCCTGAGCGCACTGATCACAGCGCCGCCGCATTGCGGGGCGCTATGCTCGAACCCGGCATCGACAAGAAGCTCGGCGGCGCGGATTATTGTCGCCGCCTGTGCCCCGGCCCGCGCCCCGTCAGCCAGCGCAATCAAAGCGCCGGGAGGGCATGGGGCGTATTCCTGCGCATCGCTGGTATGGGAAAACAGGAATTGCCGCATGGGGGCTGATAGGGGCTTGCCCAGGGCGCTCAGCGCCATCAGGTCGCGATAGGCCATGCCTTGCGCCTTGATTTGCCCCGCATCAGAGCGCGGCAATGCTTTATCCGCCAGCCGGGCTTGCGGTTGAATGAGGGCCAAAAGGCGGGTTTGCGCCGGATTCGGGCTGATCAGCGCCGCCCATGTGCGCGCCGCCTTATAATCCCCAAAAGCCATCAGCGCCTGCATAAAAACCGGCGCATAGTCTGCCAATGCAGGCGTGGCCTGTAGCCTTCGTATCTGCGGGCCGTAAAGCCGCGCCGCCGCAAGATAATTGGCAAAATCATGCTCATCAGCCAGCGCCGTCTTTATTGCCTCGGCACGAAGGGATGGGGCTGTGGCCTGGCGGGCCAACCGGTAAAGCCCCGCCGCCCGCATCGGCCCGGCGCTGGCCAGCACCTCTTGCAAACGGCTGGTTTCAAGAGCCGCCGCATCACCATCCCCAGTCACAAAATCATCCTCTCTTGGGATTACGGGCGTTTCAGGTGCGCCAAACGCAAGATAGGCTTTGGCCAAGGCATTGGCCGGTTCTATATTGGCAATCACCGCGCGTTTGACCGCGCCGAGCGCCGTCTCTTTATTGTCTGCGTTCACACTGCTGATCTGCAAGGCCAGGGGGGCCAGGGATGTATCCACCGCCGCACCCGCCGCGCGCGCAATCGCCAGCTCAATCACATTGCCCGGATGTATCGGCTGTGTGCCCGGCTCTTTAACCAGCAAACGGTTCAGCGCCAGAAGAAAATCCGTATCATCAGGGTCCGCCTCAAGAGCAAGATCAGCGGTCAGTCGCGCGGCAGCCATTTTGCCTGAACGGGCCAGACAGAAGGCCCGTAATTTAAGCCAGAAAATGGCTTCGCGCCCACTGCGTAACCGGGATGCGGTTTCGCAAGATCGCTCATCCTGCCCCATAGCCAGCATGGCCTGCGCGGCAATAGCGGCGTTTTCCGGCTCGGAAAGGCCGCCCGGACTGCGTTCGGCAATTTGCACAACCGATTGCAAAAGACCCAGACGATAAATGGTCTCCAACCGGGCGCTGGCCAATTGTGCATCGGCCCCCTTTGGCGGCATTGCCGGTGAAATCAGCACACCCGCCAGCAAGGCATTAAGAAGCGGTGAGGCCCCGGCTTCGGGAACATCCGCCAACAGCGCCTTTGCCGTTGCCGCATCCGTCCCGCGCCATTCCCCAAGAGGCATGGTAATGGCGGTTTTTCGTGTCGTGCCAACGCGAAACGGCTGGACGTTCTCAAGCGTTTGTACCCGCACAGAGGGCGCTGCGCCCGCCCCGGCCTGTGACACGTCTTGTGCGCTGGTCCCATTGGCCAAAACAAGGCCTGAAAAGACCAGAGCAAAAAACAAATGGCGATTAAAATGCATTTTTGATCTCAACCCGGATTTCCTCTTTTGGCGTGCTGCCGCTTTGTGCGGCGTTCAGCAATACGGCAAACCCGGCAATAATAAGGGCTAGAACAACAATTACATATAGAATAATACGGCGCATAAACCTCTCCATGAAAGCAATCTGACCCAAAATTATAAATGGTCAAGCACAGCACCCGATATTTGCGCCCCGGCCTTGCCTGACGTATAGCCCAAGTGTGGCAAAAGATAGAGCAAAAATGAATGACACTGGTGCAGACGCCCTTAACGAGGTGATGATTGTTCTGGTCGGCCTGATGGGGGCGGGCAAGACAACCGTGGGCCGCCGTCTGGCCACGGCGCTTCACTGCCCGTTTTATGATGTCGATGAAGAATTGGAAAAAGCAGCCGGGCGCAGCGTGGCTGATATTTTTGAAGATTTTGGCGAAACCGCCTTTCGCGAAGGCGAAAGCAAGGTGCTGGCCCGGCTATTATCTGGCAAAGCCGGGGTTATGGCGACCGGGGGCGGTGCCTTCATGAACCCGCAAAACCGCCAACGGATAAAGGACAAAGCCATCAGTGTGTGGCTGCATGCGGATATTGATGTCTTGATGGAAAGAGTATCACGCCGCGACACCCGCCCCTTATTGCGCCGCGACAACCCGCGCGCCATCATGACAAAGCTGATCGAACAGCGTTACCCGGTCTATGCCCAGGCCGATATTACCATCGAGACCGGCCACAGCCCGCATCAACAGGCCGTTGAGGATATTATCAGCGCTCTGGCGGCATGGAATAAAGACAAAAACAATGGATGATGAACTCACAAAAGTGCGCGTGGATTTGGGGGCGCGGGGCTATGATGTCCTGATTGGTCAGGACGCTTTGGCCCGCGGGGCAAGCGGCATTGCCGCTCTTACGCCGCGCAAAAATCTTTTTGTTATCACGGATGAGACCGTATCCGCCCTTCATCTTGATCATGTGCGCGCCACGTTCACAGCGCATGGCATCACCCTCAATGTGTTATCCATTCCCGAAGGAGAGGCGCAAAAAAGTTTTGCCGGGGCGCAAAAGGTTTGTGACTTTTTGCTGGATGGCGAAATTGAGCGTTCGGATATTATTATCGCCCTTGGCGGCGGGGTTGTCGGGGATTTAACCGGTTTTGCCAGCGCCATTACCAAGCGCGGCACACGATTTATCCAAATACCCACAACCTTGCTGTCCCAGGTAGATTCGTCGGTTGGCGGCAAAACAGGAATCAATACCGCGCACGGTAAAAACCTTGTCGGGGCGTTTCATCAACCGGCACTGGTGATTGCTGACACCGGGTTTTTACGCACATTGCCCACGCGCCAGATGCGCGCCGGTTATGCGGAAATTATTAAATATGCTGCCCTGGCCGATGCGGATTTCTTTACCTGGCTGGACGCCCACAGCGCCGCCATTATGGCCCGCACCGAACCATATTTGAGCCAGGCCATCGCCCGCGCCATTGCCGGCAAGGCGCGTATTGTCGAAGAAGATGAAAAAGAGCGCGGCCGCCGGGCGCTGCTAAACCTCGGCCACAGCTTTGGTCATGCGCTGGAGGGCCAGGCGGGCTATGACGGGGCGCTGTTGCACGGCGAGGCGGTTGCCGCCGGAATCGGGCTGGCGTTTTCTTACGCGGAAGAATTGGGGCTGTGTCCGACTACGGCGCGGGAAAAAATAACCGCGCATTTGCGCAAGCTTGATCTGCCAACGGGCTTGAGTGATGTACCCGGCGGGCCGTATACTGCGCAAAAGATGATGAGCATTATGCAAAACGACAAAAAAAACAAAGGCGGGGTTTTGCGGCTGGTGCTGCCTGATGCCATTGGCCGGACCCATGTGTACGCAGAAAAAGACCTGTCCCGGTTGCGCCGCTTTCTGGACAGGCAAATGGACGATCATAGCTGATGGATATGGACGTTCTTATTGTTGGCCTTGGGGTTTTTATCCTGATTATCCTGTCGGCTTTTTTCTCCGGGTCGGAAACCGCCCTGACCGCCACATCGCGGGCGCGCATGCACCAATTGGAAAAAGACGGGGTGCGCGGGGCGCGCCGGGTCAACCAGTTGATTGCGGATCGTGAAAGTCTCATTGGCTCGATCCTGCTGGGCAATAATCTTGTCAATATTCTGGCCTCGGCCCTGACGACCGCGCTGTTTTTGCGCCTGTTTGGGCATATTGGTGTGGTCTTTGCCACCATCGTCATGACCGCTTTGGTGCTTATTTTTGCCGAAGTGGCCCCCAAGACCTGGGCGATTTCCAACCCGGACCGGGCCGCCCTGATGGTGTCCGGGCCGATCAAGATAATCCGCATATTATTTGCCCCGGTGGTGCTGGGCGTGGAAGCCATTATCAAGGGGTTGTTCAAAGTTATCGGCATTCGCACAAGCGGGCCGATTTTATCGGCACGGGAGGAATTGCGCGGCGCCGTCGATTATCTTGCGCGCGACGGGGCGGTGGTCAAAGTTGATCGTGACATGCTGGACGGGGTTCTGGATTTACGCGATCTGGACGTTGAAGACGTGATGGTTCACCGCAAAAACATGCAAATGCTCGATGTTGGCAAACCGGTGGAACAGGTCATTGAAAACGCTTTGAAAAGCGCCAAAACGCGCCTGCCCTTATGGGAAAACAATCCCGACAATATTATCGGTATTTTGCACGTCAAAGATCTGTTGCGGGCCATTCACGACAAAAATGCCGATTTTAGCGCCGTTGATATAAAGGCGATTATGCGCCCGCCCTGGTTTACCCCTGAAACCACACCCTTGTCGGCGCAAATCAATGCGTTTCGCGCCCGCCGGGAACATTTTGCCCTTGTTGTTGACGAATATGGCGCCCTGATGGGGCTGATTACACTTGAAGATATTCTTGAAGAGATTGTCGGCGAGATTGAGGACGAACACGATGTTCCGGTGCGCGGCATCCGCAAAATGCCAGATGGCTCCGTAACCGTTGACGGGGATGTCACCATTCGTGATTTAAACCGCACGCTTGATTGGCATTTGCCTGATGAAGAGGCGGTGACGGTGGCCGGGCTGGTTGTCCACGAGGCGCAAACCATTCCCGAAACTGACCAGACATTTTCGTTTTACGGCTATCGTTTTCAGGTCTGCGCCCGGCAACGCAACCAGATCACCAAACTCAATATCAAGCCGATTGATGAGACCGATTAAAGAAAGATATATCATGTTCGTACAAAATTTTATCCGTATTGTTCTTTTTGCCCTGCTTGTTTGCCTGCCCGCCAGTGTGCAGGCAAAAGAGCACGCCGATATGATTGTTTATGGTGATTATCTGCTCACCATGGAGGCCGATGCCGGGGTCATGCACGATGGCGCGGTGGCGGTGAAAGACGGGATGATTATCGCCGTCGGCACCCGCGCAGATATTGAGGCAACCTATGCAGCGAAAACAAAAATTCCCGGCACCGACCGGGTGTTGATGCCCGGGCTGGTCAACGGCCACACCCATGCGGCCATGGTGCTGTTTCGCGGCATGGCCGACGACAAGGCGCTGATGGACTGGCTGCAAAACTATATCTTCCCCATGGAAGGCAAATTTGTCGATGCGGACTTTGTCCGCGCCGGGGCGGCATTGGCCTGTTGGGAGATGATCCGCGGTGGCACGACGACAATTGTCGACATGTATTTCTATCCAGAGGTCAGCGCGCAAGTCTATCAGACATGCGGCATTCGCGCCATTTTGGGCGCGCCAATGATTGATTATCCCAGTCCAGGATTCAAAGGCTGGGACGATTCCTTTGCCGCCGGAGAGGCTTTTGTCAAAAACTGGAAAGACCCGAGCGGCGGCCGTCTAACCCCTGCCTTCGCCCCACACGGGCCCTATACGGTAGCGCCGGAACACCTCAATGAAGTGCTGGCCGCTGCCAAAGAGCTTAACGCACCGATCATGATGCATGTCGCCGAAAGCCCGTCGGAAATGGCCGTTATGAAAGAGCGCTATAAGGATACATCCGTGCGTCATATCGCCCGGCTGGGCATGCTCGATTACCCGCTTATTGCGGCGCATATGGTGCTGCCCACCGATGACGAGATCGACATGCTGGCATTAAGCGGCAAGGTCGGAGCGATCCACAACCCGACATCAAATATGAAAACCGCAGCCGGTTTTGCCCCGGTGGCGCATATGCTCGACAAAGGCATTGCCGTTGGTCTTGGCACGGACGGGGCCGCCTCAAACAACGATCTGGACATGTGGGAAGAGATCCGCCTGGCCGCTTTGCTGCATAAAGGAAAATCCGGTGACCCCACCGTCATCCCGGCGGACACAGCCCTTGCCATGGCAACGCGGATAGGCGCGCAAGCCATCGGCTTTGGCGATGTCATCGGCAGTTTAAGTGTTGGCAAGCGCGCCGATATGATTCAACTGACACTGACCAGCCCGCGCATGGCGCCGTTATACGATATTGAATCGCATCTTGTTTACGTCGCCGGTTCGCGCGATGTAGTGACCACAATTGTTGATGGCAAGCCGCTGATGCGTAATGGCAAGGTACTG
>JALWSB010000177.1 GCA_027080345.1 Robiginitomaculum sp.
CGCCCCTCCGCTCATCCCGCCCGCGCTGGCATTGACCAGAAGATCGGCACCTTCAAGACTTTGCGCACGCATTTTCCAGTCCGCCGTTTCTATCTTCGCCATATTTTGCAAGGCTTTTGCTGTATGTCTGGTTTTTTCATCGGTCCGGCTGGTCAGAATAATATTTTTTATGCCTTGTTTGTGACAGGCATAGATCACCGCCCGCGCCGCGCCACCTGCGCCAATGATTACCGCCTTGCGTAAGGTTTGCGCTTTTGTTTTTTCTGCCAGTGGCGCTAAAAACCCGGCAATATCTGTGTTTTCAGCAACAATCTGGCCATTTTTTGCCCGCCGCAAAACATTGGCTGCACCGACAATACGCGCTTCTTTTGAGACCTGCGCCGCATAATTCAGGGCTTTTGTCTTGAATGGCACCGTTATATTCGCCCCGCGAAAACATGGATCGGCAAAAAGTGTATCCAGATCATTTTCAAATGTCGCGGGCGTGCTTTTTTTGCGCATATAGGCGCCATGGCATCCCGCTTTTTCAAGCCAGTATTGGTGTATATATGGTGACAGGGAATGGGCTACCGGATTGCCAATAACGCACGCCTTTGGGGTTTTGTCTGTCATTTTTGTCATGAGGATAAATAACCAATTTTGCGCAGCTCTTTCATTAGTGCCAGAAGCGGCAGGCCAAGAATTGTAAAATAATCGCCCTGGACCTTGTCGAAAAGCTGCGCACCGCGGCCTTCCAATTCATAACACCCAACACTGTGTAAAACGTCCGGGCCAACATGGGCCAGATAATCATCCAGCGCCGCTTCGCTGATTTTTCGCATATCAAGGCGGCATTTTGCCCCGTGTGACCAGAGCACCCGCCCGTTTTGCATCAATACGGTAGCGCTGATCAAATGGTGGTGTTTTCCCGCCATTTGCGCCAAGCGGGTTTTCGCCTGCGCCATGCTTTTGGCTTTATCAAACGCCCTATCATTAAATGATAAAATCTGGTCTGAGGCTAAAATGAGCGCGTTTGGTCGCTCTTTGATTGCCGCGGCCTTGGCTTTGGCCAAAAGGCGGGCCAAATGCGCAATTGTTTTACCTTTATGCTGATTTTTTAGTGCATCTTCATCTACATCTGGCGGCAAAACGATAAAATCAAGCCCGGCATTTTGAAGAATTTGGCGCCGTATCTTGCTGCCTGAGGCTAAAATCAGCGGGGTGTTTTGCATCATCAAGACTCGCGCTTTTGACTTAGAAGATAAATTATTTTTGCTGCCGTTTCTTCGATTGACCGACGGGTAACATCAATAACCGGCCAGTCATTGCGTGCATAGAGACGTTTGGCGTAGATAATTTCATCGCGTACCGCTTGTTCGTCGATATAATCTGTCGAATGGCTTTCGTTCAAACTTAACAGCCGGTTGCGGCGAATTTGCACCAAGCGGCGCGGACTGATCGTCAGGCCGACAATCAAAGGCTGGTTTTTTGTTTGTAAAAAATCAAGATTCTGGGTCTTGCTGACAATGGGAATATTCGCCGTTTTTATCCCCCGATTGGCCAGATAAACACTTGTCGGGGTTTTTGATGTGCGGCTGACCCCCAGCAAAACCACATCGGCCTGTTGTACCCGCTCGGCCAGCAATCCGTCATCATGGGCCATGGCAAAGTTCAACGCATTGATCCGCTGGTGATAGACCTCGTCCTGAATATGTTGCGCGCCGGTCTGGTGGCTAACCTGGGTACCAAGATATTGGCTCATAATATTCAATGTTGGCCCTAAAACATCGATGGCCGGAATGGTCCTTTGGGCGCAAAACGATTTTAGAGTTTCGCGCGGCTCATCATTGACCATGGTAAAAAGAACCAAGCCTGGTTCTTCTTCTATTGCCGCCAAGGCTGTTTCAAGTTGTTTCGATGAGCGCGACAAAACATGAATGTGCTCTATCGGAATCATAGTTTTAAACTGGGCGCTGGCGGCCCGTAAAATACCTACCAGGGTTTCACCCGTTGAATCAGAGACAAGATGGATATGAACGTAAAATCCGGGGGCTGTGCCGGGCCTTTTTTTGGTGCTCATTTCGCGCTCTCCAGATGTTAACAAAGTGTTAATATCCCGGGACGGAATTGCCCCTGTTTTTTCGCTCCTGAGTGTTTTTGCACACTTTTGCATTTTGCACACATTTTATTCTTGTCTTTTCCCGGTGGATATTTTTCCCAGATTATTTTTTCCCTCTGTTAATAACCTGCATATCATATTTAATTCATTGTTTTTAAATATGGTTTTTATTTTTTTATCCCCTGTTTTTTACATTTTATCGGGATAAACTCTGGATAAATCTGGACAGATCCTTTTATCCACACTGTCCACGGCTTAAAAACAATAATACCTTTTAAAAGACTCTATTAGAAAGATAATCATTGTGCCCAAAGCCTCGTCCTTACCCATTCTTGTCAAAACGCTTCTCGGCGAAAAACAACCCCGGCCACCTTTATGGATTATGCGCCAGGCCGGGCGGTATTTGCCTGAATATCGACAATTACGCAGCCAGGCGGACAGTTTTATTGATTTTTGCCTGAACCCGCAAATGGCCGGCGAAGCCACCTTGCAGCCATTGCGCCGGTTTGATCTTGATGCGGCTATTGTTTTTGCCGATATTTTGCTGATCCCCTTTGCCATGAACCGGGGTGTTCATTTTGTTGCCGGGGAGGGGCCAAAAATGACGCCTTTAAGCGCACAAGATGATCTTGATGCCATGCAAAAGGCCTATCAGCCACACATGCTGGATGCGGTGGGCGAAACCATTGAGCGGGTGCGCGAAGTCCTGCCAAAAGACAAGGCACTTATTGGTTTTGCCGGGGCGCCCTGGACGGTTGCGACCTATATGACAGAGGGCGGCGGCTCGCGCGATAAATGGGCGGCGCGGGTCTGGGCCTGGAAAGAGCCGCAAAAATTTGATGCGCTTTTGCGGCTTATCAGTGAGGCAACGATTGATTATCTGCACATGCAGGCGAATGCCGGCGCGGATGTGCTGCAGCTTTTTGAATCCTGGGCGGAAAATCTTTCGCAAAACCTCTTTACGCGCTGTGTTATCGAGCCAACGGCCTATATTGTGCGCAGCCTGCGCGAACGGGGCGTAAAACAGCCCATTATAGGCTTCCCCCGAGGCTGCGGCGCGCAAATTGGCCTTTACGCGCAGCACACAGGCGTTAATGCGGTCAGTCTTGATCAGGCGCAACCGGTCGATATCATCAATCAGATATTGCCACAGGATTTTGCCGTACAAGGCAATCTCGATCCGGCGGTGATGCGCGCTGGCGGCGTGGCCATGGAGCGCGAAATAGAAAGTATTATCAAGGGCTTTTCCACACGCCCCCATGTTTTTAACCTTGGCCACGGGATTACGCCGGATATGCCGATAGAGCATATGAGCGCGCTTGTTTCTTGCGTGAAGGGCCTGAAATCATAACCGCCATGCAAAAAAAAGAAAAACTGGCGATTGTGCTGTTTAATCTGGGCGGGCCGGATACCTTGCGCAGTGTGCAGCCCTTCTTGCAAAACCTCTTTAATGACAAGGCCATTATAGCACTACCCCAGCCCTTTCGGGTCTTACTGGCCATGCTGATCAGTCATACCCGCGCCAAATCAGCACAAAAAAATTATGCGCTGATGGGTGGCAAATCACCGATTAACAAAGAAAGCCGGGCGCAAGCGGATGCGGTGGAAAAGGTTTTACGAGGCCGTCTGAAGAATCTGCATATTAAATCATTTATTTCAATGCGCTATTGGCATCCTATGATAGATAAAACGCAACAGGAAATAGAAGAGTGGGGGGCAGATAAAACCATTCTTGTGCCGCTTTACCCACAGTTTTCAACCACCACGACAGGCACATTTTATCGGGCCTGGGAAAAGACAAAATCGCCTAAAAGTCATACTTTGCGGCTACCGAGCTATGAAACCAACGAGAAATTTATTGCCGCCCATGTGGAAAACATTTTATCCTGTTGGGAGGGGGCAAAGCGCCCAAAAAATATTCGCGTATTATTTTCTGCGCACGGATTGCCGCAAAAAATTGTTGATGCGGGGGATCCTTATCAGGACCAGATTGAAAAAACCTGCGCAGCGATAAAAAAACACCTGCCGAATGCGTTGCAAGACACCCGCATTTGTTACCAAAGCCGCGTCGGGCCGATGCAATGGATTGGCCCGCAAACGGACGGGCAAATCGTCGAGGCCGGCAAAGAGGGTAAAAACCTGCTTGTTGTTCCGGTAGCCTTTGTCAGTGAACATGTGGAAACACTGGTGGAGCTGGATATAGATTATGCAAAACTGGCGCAAGAAAGCGGCGTTACGCATTATCTGCGTGTGCCGACTTTGTCGCTAAGTGAAAAATATATTGATTGCCTTGCTGATTTGATAGAAACGGCACTTGGGAGGGAAAAATAATGGATTTTTTGGCCCAAAACTATAACTGGTGGCGCGCCGGCCATATCATATTTGTCATCGCCTGGATGGCCGGGCTTTTATATCTGCCGCGGCTTTTTATATATCATTTTCAATCGGTTAAGGGCGGCGAGCTTGATCTTTGCCTGATTGACCAAGAGCGGCGTTTGCTGCGCATTATTATGAACCCGGCGATGGTTATGACCTGGGTTTTTGGTGTTTTGCTGATTTTTTCCAATGCGGGGCGGGCCAATGGCTGGATAATTTTTCTGAGCGTGCCATGGGCCGTAAAGTTTATACTGGTCAGCCTGATGACAGGCATTCACCATTGGTATGCTCTCGTGCGCAAGCGCTTTGCCAATGGCGAGCGCCCTGGCACGCAAAAAAACTGGCGGTTTTTAAATGAAGTCCCGGCGGTTTTGGCAATTTTTATTGTTTTAACCGCGGTTGTCTGGTTGCGTTAGGGAGCCACCCGATAAATGATCGGCACTTGACGGCCCAAAGCGAGTGTGCTTGTTGGGCTTATCCTTTTTGCTTGAAGGGAGCGCCGCCTTTGGCCACCTTCTGGCACACACAATCATCAAAAAAACAAGTCCCCGGCCACAGGCCATAAGGACGAAGAGTATATGAATTATGGAAAAACCTCCACAAACCTCCGAATCTGATCAAAACGCCCCAGAAGAGGTGGTTAAAAAGCCACCTGAAGGTTTAAGTCGGATCACTTTGCAAGAATTAAAGGAAAAGCCGCCCAAAGATCTTTTGGCTTTTGCCGAAAGCCTGGAGATAAAAAACGCTTCGACAATGCGCAAGCAAGATATGATGTTTGCGATTTTGAAAGAACTGGCTGAGCGCGGTGTTGAAACCTACGGGCGCGGTGTTTTGGAAGTTTTGCTCGACGGGTTCGGTTTTTTGCGCTCGCCAGAGGCTAATTACCTGGCCGGGCCGGATGATATTTATGTCAGCCCGGCGCTCATTCGCCAAATGGGCCTGCGCACTGGCGATACGGTAGATGGGGAGATTCGCGCCCCCCGGGCCGGAGAGCGCTATTTTGCCCTGACGACAATTACCGGGATTAACTTTGAAGCGCCGGAAAAAGCCGGGCACAAAATCCATTTTGATAATCTGACACCGCTATACCCTGAAGAGCAGATGAAAATGGAAACCCAGGACCCGACGATCAAGGACCGCTCCGGCCGGGTGATCGATGTGGTTGTGCCGCTTGGTAAAGGCCAGCGGGCAATTATTGTTGCGCCGCCGCGCACTGGTAAAACCGTTCTTTTGCAAAACATTGCCCACGCTATTGAAGCCAACCATCCGGAATGCTTTTTGATTGTTTTGCTGATCGATGAGCGCCCGGAAGAGGTGACCGACATGCAACGCTCGGTGAAAGGCGAGGTGATTTCCTCAACATTTGACGAACCGGCAACGCGCCACGTGCAAGTTGCTGAAATGGTTATAGAAAAAGCAAAGCGCCTGGTTGAGCACGGGCGCGATGTGGTAATTTTACTCGATTCCATTACCCGCTTGGGCCGCGCCTATAACACGGTTGTGCCCTCGTCTGGCAAGGTGCTGACCGGGGGGGTTGATGCCAACGCCTTGCAACGGCCAAAGCGCTTTTTTGGTGCGGCGCGCAATATCGAAAACGGCGGCTCTTTGACGATTATTTCCACAGCTTTGATCGAAACCGGCTCGCGCATGGACGAGGTTATCTTTGAAGAGTTCAAAGGCACCGGCAATTCGGAAATTGTGCTTGACCGCAAAGTTTCCGACAAGCGGGTTTTCCCGGCCATTGATGTCACCAAGTCCGGCACCCGCAAGGAAGAGCTGCTGGTGCCCCGGGACGTGTTACAAAAAATGTTTGTCTTGCGCCGCATTCTTAATCCGATGGGCACGACCGACGCGATTGAGTTCTTGCTTGATAAACTGCGCCAGACCAAAAACAATGACGAGTTTTTCGATAGTATGAACACGTAAAACCCACCGGGAAAGAAAAGATGAGTCCTGTTCTTTATCATGCGCGCAGAACCCGTTCTTTACGGCCGCTTTGGCTTATGGAAGAGATGGGCGTCGATTTTACCCTTGAAACCATCCCCTTTAAAATGGGCGATACGGGCGGCGCGGCGTACCGGGACATCAATCCGATGCAAAAGGTCCCGGCGCTTGTTGATAATGGCGAGATAATTCTCGAATCCACGGCCATTATGGAATACCTTCTGGCGCGCTTTAGCCCATCCCCCTTTGCCCGCAGTATAAACGACGACGATTATGGCGCCTATCTGCAATGGTTGCATGGCGGCGAAGCCACGATGGGCATGTATATGTCTCTTCTGGTTGGCCACCGGCTTTTATTGCCGGAAAACCAGCGCAATGCGCAGATTGCCGCTTGGGCCGGGGCGAATATGCAGGCCGCCCTTGGCCTGTTGTCACAGGCCTTGAAAACCCCGAACAGCATCCTTGCCAGCGGCTTTAGCGCCGCCGATATCAGCGTCGGCTATGTGCTTTTTGTGCTCGATATGATTGCCATGCTGGAAGAGCTCGCGCCGCAAAATGTGCAAGATTATTGGGACGCATTAAGCGCCCGCCCGGCCTGGAAGCGGGCCATTGCACGCAGCTAAACCTTTGGTAAAGAACAGGTTTTTTGCGCCCGATCATCTGCTATGAGGGCGGCGCGGGCCGCTTCTACCCGGTCGGTGGCGATTATTTGCACCCCGTCTTTAACCAGATCGCGATAAAGCGCCGCGCCGTCTTGCCGCGTCTGTTTATCAAATGCACCCAGCGCGCCATAAATGGTTTCAACACCGTTTTTGGCGAGCAGAGCATAAAGCGCCGGATGGCGCGGCCCAAGACCGGTCCAGGCAATAACCCGGTTTAAGGGAATATCGGTTTTTATACGTCCAAGCTGGGCCGGGTCAGAAATTGAAACCGACAAAAGATAGCCCGGTGCCTGTTTGGCCACACGCTTTGCCTGTTTATCGGTATAGGTGATGAGCATCACCCGTTCTTGCATATGCGCGGCGCGAACCAAACCGACCATTTCCTTGACATTGGTATGGCCCTTTATATCCAATTGTAAAACCACTGGCGCGGTGCGCGCCCAGGCCAGCACATCGGTAAAAAGCGGAATGTGCGCGTTTGTATTTTTACCATTTGTGTCTTTCAGGGTGAGGCGCTGTAATTGCGCCCACGTGTGGTCTTCGGCCTTGCCTGTACCTGTGGTGGTTCTTTGCAAGGTGTCGTCATGCAACAAAAAATAACGCCCATCGGCGGAGCGGCGCACATCAATTTCCAATAAAGAAAGCCCCTGCGCCGCGGTGTGGCGAAAGGTCGGCAGGGTATTTTCCGGATAGCCCGCGCCCGGCCCGCCGCGATGGGCGCTGAGCAGAACACCGTTATTCTCGCGCACACAATCAAAAAAGGCGCTTAAAGAGGGGGGGGCATTGGTTTTGGGGGCAGGTTTTGGCCCGCAGGACACCATAATAATGGCCAGCGGGAGAAGAAAAAAAGAACGCATGATTTATCCCAGATTGTTTTTTAAAAATTCAAGACTGCGGCTGTTGGCGAGCGCGGCGGCTGATGCATTATAGTGCGCGCCGCCGGGGCGGGCAAAAGCGTGGGACTGGCCCGCATAATCATAAAGCGTAACCAGCGGGTTGGGATCCAGCGCCGCGTGCATGGCGGCGACCGCTTGCGGTGGTACAAATTCGTCCTTTTGCGCAATGTGCAGCAAAAGCGGGCGGACGATTTTACTGGCCTCGTCCAGCGCCTCATCAATGGCAACGCCGTAATAGCCGACGCTGGCATCCGTTTTGGTGCGCGTGGCGCTCAGATAAGCCAGTTTACCACCAAGGCAATAGCCGATAGTGCCGACCTTGCCGGTGCAGGCCGCGTGGGACTGTAAAAAAGCAAGCGTTGCCTGGGCGTCAATAATGCCGGTATCGACGTTAAAGGCACCAAACAGGGAAAACGCCTGTTCAATTTCCTCTGGCGTCTGGTCGGTAATGTCTATGCCCGGTTCAATGCGCCAGAAAAGGTCCGGGCACAGGGCGCAAAACCCCTCTTCCGCCAGCCAGTCGCAGGTCTGGCGCATCACATGATTAACGCCGAATATTTCCTGCAGGACCACAATTCCCGGCCCGCGCCCGCTTTTTGGCAAAGCAAGATAACCGCCAAACTGGCCGTCGCGGCCCGCAATCTCGACACTCTGGTGCATTTTTCTTCCCGTATCGTTTATTTTTTTGACAAAGGCGCATACTATGTGCGCGCAAAACCAACGTCAAACAAGGCCGGGCAGATGAAAATAAAAATCGAAATTGATGTCACCCCCAAAGAAGCCCGCAGTACGATGGGCCTGCCCGATGTTGAAAAAATGAACGCCGCCCTTGTCAAGGAAATGCAAACGCGACTGCAAGAAAACATAGCGGCCTTGTCGCCCGAATCCCTGATCGGGCAATGGATGGGCTTTGGCGGGAAAATGGGCGAGCAGTTCATGGACTTGATGGGCCAGGTCACAACACCGGGTAAATCGTCAAAACCATGACCATGCCACAGACGGTTTTTGCCCTGGCCAGTGCGCCAGGCCGGGCCGGTATTGCCGTTATCCGCCTGAGCGGCCCCAAGAGCCGGGCCATTGCCCACATTTTGACGGGCCGGGATGATTTTACGCCGCGTACGGCGCAAATGGCACCGGTATTCGAGCCGGACGGCACAACCGTTATTGATCGGGCGCTTGTGCTGGTTTTTCCGGGGCCAAACAGTTTTACCGGTGAAGATGTGGTTGAATTTCATCTGCACGGTGGCCCGGCCATTATTGAGGCGATTTATGAGGCCCTTACCCGCGCCGGGGCGGTTTTGGCCGCGCCGGGGGAGTTTAGCCGCCGGGCTTTTGAAAACGACAAAATCGACTTGTTACAGGCTGAGGCAATCGCCGATCTGATTGACGCGCAAACGACGGGCCAGCGCCGTCAGGCGGCGCGCCAGTTGGGCGGTGCGCTGGGAGAGACATACCAGGATTGGGCCAAAACGCTTTTGCGTATTCGTGCGCGTATTGAAGCCTGCATTGATTTTCCCGAAGAAGAAGATGTTACGGACATCGCCCTTGAAGAGGTTGGGCGCGACACAAAGGCGCTTATAAGGGCTTTTGATGCACACTTAAGTGATGGGGCGCGTGCGCAGCGCGTGCGCTCAGGGTTTTTGCTGGCTTTGCTGGGCCCGGTTAATGCGGGAAAGTCGACGCTGTTAAACCGGCTCGCCGGGGAAGAGGCGGCGATTGTTTCTGATGAACCGGGCACCACCCGGGATATTATCAAGGTGCGGCTTGATTTGGGCGGTTTTGCCGTTGATGTGGCCGACAGCGCCGGCCTGCGTGCCGGTGTTGGCGCGATCGAGCGCGAGGGGGTGCGCCGGGCAAAGGATCTGGCGCAAAATGCTGATATGCGGGTTTTTGTGCTCGATGGCGCGCAAACCAGTCTGCCAGACGAAAGCGTACAATTGGTCCGACCCGGTGATTTTCTGGTTTTAAACAAGGCTGATAAAGCCGATCTGCAGGCGGGCGCTGATTTTGCGCCCTTTGAACCGGGGTTCATTTTTTCTCTTTCGGCCAAAACCGGCGCCGGTGTCGAGGTTTTTTTGAACGCGCTGGAACAAAAGGTTGTGCAAGAACTGTCGACGGGTGAAGCACCGGGCCTGACCCGCCAGCGGCACCGCATCGCCTTGCAAAACGCCCGTGCCGCCTTGATCGAGGCGGCGCGCGCTTTGGCGGGCGCACCGGAGCTGGCCGGGGAACATGTGCGCGCAGCGGCGGATGCCCTGGGAGAAATTACCGGCAAAACCACCAGTGAAGACGTGCTTGGGGAAATCTTCAGCGGCTTTTGTATCGGCAAATAACCAGCGCACATCCCGATGTTTCACGTGAAACAATGTGTGATAAGGCGTCGACTCTGCCCATAATCATGGGCTATTGGGTCGCCAAAGCACCTGTAATGGAAAGAAGACGGATGAAAACCTTTGATGTTGTGGTGATTGGCGGTGGCCATGCGGGCTGTGAGGCGGCGAGCGCTGCGGCGCGCCTGGGTGCCGCCACCGCGCTGATTACCCCGTCGCGGGATAATTTGGGGCAAATGTCATGCAACCCAGCGATTGGCGGCGTTGGCAAGGGCCATCTGGTGCGTGAAATAGATGCGCTGGGTGGGCTGATGGGGCTGGCGGCGGACCGTTCAGGCATTCAGTTTCGTCTCCTCAACCGCAGCAAAGGCCCTGCGGTGCAGGGGCCGCGCACCCAGTCGGACCGGGCGCTTTACAAGGCGGCGATGACGGACCTTCTGGCCGCGCAAGATAATCTGCACATTGTGGAAAACCGGGTTGAGGACATTGTTATCGAGGATGGTGCGGTGCAGGCGGTTTTGTGCGCCGATGGGGCGCGCTATAAAACCCGTGCGGTGGTGCTGACAACGGGCACATTTTTGGGCGGCGTTATCCATCGGGGCCATACGCAAACGCCTGCCGGGCGCATTGGTGAGGCGCCATCACTTGGTCTGACGCGAACCCTGGCGCGGCTTAGCCTGCCTCTGGGCCGCCTTAAAACCGGCACCCCGGCGCGCCTTGAGGCGGCCAGCATTGACTGGGCCGGCCTTGAAAGCCAACAGGCGGACGAAAACCCGGTGCCGTTTTCATTTTTGACCAACAAGATCACCGTGCCACAAATCTCGTGCGCGATTACCCACACCAATACGCGCACGCATGAGATTATCCGCCAAAACCTGCCCCGCTCAGCCATGGCCAGCGGCCAGATCAGCGGCAAGGGACCGCGCTATTGTCCGTCAATCGAGGATAAAATCACCCGCTTTGCCGACAAGGACAGCCATCAGGTGTTTTTGGAGCCTGAAGGGTTGGAAAACCCATTAATTTACCCCAATGGCATTTCCACCTCTTTGCCCGATGATGCGCAATTGGCGTTTTTGCGGACCATGGATGGGTTGTCCCACGTCAAGGTGCGCCAATATGGCTATG
>JALWSB010000178.1 GCA_027080345.1 Robiginitomaculum sp.
ATTTATAACAATGCTGTGTTCTGACCGCTCAGGGAGTTCTGCCTGATATCTTCTCTTAAAGATTCAATCATTTTCGCCAATGCGATAGGCGTCCAATTCGGTTTTGGTGATATGATTGCCTTGTAACCACAGCCTGCCCGCGTGGCGTTGTTCGCCGTCTTCGCTGAATTCAAAGCGGTATTGACGGCAAAATTGCACATAGCCATTGGCATGACGGCACAGGCGCCATTGGCTTTGCACCAGGGTATCATCAAGAAATTCCAGCTGGTATTGCCGGCACAACGCTTTGGCGGCTTGCAGCGCGGCTTCATAGGCAGTGGCGGAAGACCACCAATACCAGGCCATAGCGAGAATAATCAGGATAATAATCCAGTCCATATGCTGCTTTTTGTGCTCTATATTATGCTATGGTTATGTTATGGGCACACGGGTAGTGGTGGTTCAGCCCAGCCATTTACGCGCATTGACAAACAGGCGAAACCAGGCGCCGGGGCCGTCCTGTTTGCGCGCCTGCCAGGTGTTTTGCAGTTGTTTGTAGATGCGTTCCGGATGCGGCATCATAATGGTCACGCGGCCATCTTCGGAGCATACGCCGGTAATGCCATCGTCAGAACCATTGGGATTAAACGGATAGCTTTGCGTGGGTGATAGTCTATTGTCCACATAGCGCAAACAGACTTGCTGATTTCGCGCCAGGGTATTCTTGTCCGACGCGTGCGTCAGATGATTGCTAAAGTCCGCCCGGCCTTCGCCATGCGCGATAGCAATGGGCAGGTAAGAGCCTTGCATATCATTCAGAAAAATTGATGGTGAGGGCAGCACTTCCACCATTACCGTGCGCGCTTCAAACTGCTCACTGCGGTTGCGTACAAAACGCGGCCAGTGACGCGTGCCGGGGATGATTTCACGCAAGCCCGACAGCATTTGACAGCCATTGCAAACGCCCAGCGCAAAAGTATCATTACGCTCAAAAAACTGGCTGAATTGCTCATAGGCGCGCGGGTTATGCAAAATGGAATTGGCCCATCCCAGTCCCGCGCCCAGCACATCGCCATAGGAAAAGCCCCCGCAGGCAACCAACCCCTTGACGGTCTCAAGAGAAAAATCCCCCTTGATAATGTCGGACATATGCACATCTATGGCTTCAAATCCGGCTTCCGTAAAGGCGGCTGCCATTTCCAACTGGCCATTCACGCCCTGTTCACGCAAAATTGCGATTTTGGGTCGCGCGCTGTTCACGAAAGGCGCGACAGCCTGGTCAAAACTTTTGTCAGGCGTAAAGGAAGGCAACAGGCGCAAACCGGGATCATCATTATCCAGCAGGCTGTCAAATTCTTCTTGCGCGCAAGTGGCGTCATCACGGATTTTTTGCATATGATAAGAGGTGCGTGCCCAGTGTTGCTGCAGCTCACCGCGTTCGGCCTGATACAGCACTGTCTGGTCACAGACAATGCGAATGCTTGCTGATTCATTAACCTGCGCTATCTCGCGATAACAATCGTGCAAGTGATGCGCGTGTAAAATATCTATCACCTGCGTCATATCCGCCTTGCGAACCTGTAGTAAGGCACCGGCTTCTTCACTGAACAATTGCGCGTGTACATCCTGCCCACCTGTCAGTTCAATATCCAGGCCACAACGACCGGCAAACGCCATTTCCAGCGCGCTCACCAGCATACCCCCATCACTGATATCATGATAGGCAAGAACAAGCTGCTGCTGGCGCAATTGCTTGATGGCATCAAAAAAAGCCTGCACGCGGCTGATGTCATCAATATCCGGCACTTGCTTGCCCAGCGCGTTATACACCTGGGCCAGAGCGCTGCCGCCAAGGCGCATCTGAAAGGCGGAAATATCCAGCCACAGCAAACAGCTCTCGCCCTGATCGGTTACTAATTGCGGGGTCAGCGTTTGGCGTACATCCGCAATCCGCGCGAAAGCGGAAATAATCAAAGACAAGGGCGCGATAACCGATTTTTGCTGATCCCCCTCCTGCCACACGGTTTTCATGGACATCGAATCCTTGCCGACCGGAATGGTAATGCCTAATTGCGGACACATATCCATGGCAATCGCCTGTACCGCCTGATACAAGGCGGCATCTTCGCCTTTATGTCCGGCGGCCGCCATCCAGTTGGCGGAAAACACCATATCCGAGAGCTTTTCTACCGGCGCGGCGCAGATATTGGTAATCGCTTCCGCCACGGTCATACGCGCCGCCGCCGCCGCGTCTAACAATGCCAAAGGCGCTTTTTCCCCAATCGCCATGGCCTCGCCACTGACCCCACGCAAACCACTGCTGGTAACTGCCACATCCGATACCGCTACCTGCCAGGGGCCGACCATTTGTTCCTGTACGATCATACCGGTAATGGAGCGATCACCAATGGTGATGAGAAACTTTTTATCTCCCACCGTGGGTAGCTGCAATACCCGTGCTATGCTTTGCGCCAAATCCAGCGCCGTGGTATCAAAGCTTTCCGTGTATGGCTGGCGGCTGCTGACATCACGGGTCATTTTGGGCGGTTTGCCGAGCAGAATATCCAGCGGCAGATCAATCGGGGTATTGTGAAACACCTCATCGGTCAAGACCAGAGTCTGCTCTTCGGTCGCCTTGCCCAAAACCGCGAATGGCGCGCGCTCGCGTCGGCACAAATCACTGAATATCTGTAGTTTGTCCGCGCTGATTGCCAGCACATAGCGTTCCTGTGATTCATTGCTCCAGATTTCCATTGGCGTCATGCCCGGCTCGTCATTGGGTACCTTGCGCAGCTCAAAAATCGCGCCCCGGCCACTATCATTGACCAGCTCCGGCAAGGCGTTGGAAATGCCACCGGCGCCCACATCATGAATCGAGACAATAGGATTGTCCGCGCCCATTTGCCAGCATTGATCGATCACTTCCTGAC
>JALWSB010000179.1 GCA_027080345.1 Robiginitomaculum sp.
TTCAGATAATCAATCACCGCCGATGTCGGCCACTCATTCGGGTTTATATCAATGCTGGTCAGCAATTTGGCATCGGCCGCATCATAACGGCTCAAGGCCTCAATGGCGGCGATTTTACGCAAGGTCAGATCAGGCGTATTTAGCGCCGAGCCGCGCCGTAAACGCCCTTGGGCAAACCGCCGCAAAGCGTTCAATAATTGCCCGCGTTGCGCCTCGGGAATCTCCCAACCGGCCTGATCGGCTATCGCCAGAACATAGGCGGTCAGGGTATCGCTGCCCCGCAAATAATCGGACGGGAAATATTTGATCAGCCCGTCCTTGTCCATAAAGGCGGGTAAAACACGCATAGCATTCTTCCAGCGGGTTTCATCCTGCAAGGCTATGGCGACCGAGGTGCGCTGTTCAAAACAGCTATAGGGATAGGCCTGCATATAGCGGCGCACACCTTCCAGCCCGTCGCCAATATGCGCCTGCAAGGAGACATCAACGCCGCCGCGCCCCGGCATGGCATCCTTTGGCCGCTGCAAGGCAATATCCCAGGGTTGGGTGAGTTGCCGCAGCGTCGATTGAAAAACCCGCAAAGGAATGGCCGGTTTAACGCTTTGATGTACTTTCAGGGCATCAGAAACCGTGCCGTCTTTTTCCTGAATGCCAATGCGCCAGTCAATAGCGCTTCGATCATAAGGGACAATCACATCCCAGGTAACAATTTGTGCTTTGCCCGGGGCGATAGTGACGGTTTGCTCTTTCAGCGGGCCAAGACCACTGGCCTCGCCGCCAATCAGCGCGGTAATCGGGCGATTGGTCGTGTTGCGGGCCGTAAAACTGGCCAAAAAGCGATCATTTTCACGCACCACCGGGGGCAGGCCGGAGAGCAATTGCAGATCCTGGGTTGTGGTGATTTTGGCGCTGCCCGTGCCAAAGAAGTTAAGCCCGCCCTGGGCAATGGCGACAACACGGAACGCCGACAGCGAGTCGTTAAGCGCAAACTCTATTTGCGCATTGCCTTTATCGTCGAGTTTGACGCGCCCGCGCCACAATAAAAGTGTATCGAACAACTGGCGGGTGTTTTGTCGCCCGCCGCCGCCGCCATGGGGGACCGCCTTGCGGCCATAATGGCGCTTGCCAATAATCTGCATTTGCGCGGTGGAGGTCAGGACTTCAAGGCCCCGTTCATCCATCATGCCGGCCAAAAGATTCCATGATTTGTTGGGGGAGAGTTGAAGAAGCGCTTCGTCAACCACGGCCAGCGCAATCTCGCTGTCCACGGGCAAAGCGCCGCCATCGGCGCGGGCAACATGAATATGCGCTTTGACCTTTTGACGAATACGGTAGGTATCTTTCTCCGGCTTGACCGAGACGGCGAGGCGGTGCGCCTTCCAGCCAACGCGCAATTTGGCTATACCCAGACGATAGGCCGGTTTGGCCAGGTCAATCAGCGCCGTGGCCTTGCCACCATCGCGTGACAACCAGGGCAGGTCATATTTGCGGACAAGATCGGCAATCAGGTTTTGCGCATTGTTTGTGCGCCCGCGAATGGCCAGCACAGAGACAAACACATTGGGGGCATAGCTGCCCTTTATCGGTACATTAATAATCGGCTCTTTGCCTTTGATTTTTGTGATAAAACTGTCCAGTACGCCTTCGCGTTCAATGGTGACAAGGGCGGTCGCATTGCGAAACGGGCTGCGGACCTGCACCTTGGCGGTGTCGCCGCCATTATATTCGATATTTTCCACCAGCAAATCCATGCGGTCGCCATCGGTGCCGGCAAACCACCAATCATCCTTGTCGACGACCCAAATGCTGGTTTTGGCGTGGGCTTCATGGCCCTGATCATCGCTTACCCGGGCCTGCAAAATCACTTCGCCGGAAACACGTGGGGCCATCTGGCAACTGATTTGGCCATGCTGGTCGGTATTGCCCGTGCAGCTCGCTTTGATGGGCACGGTCTTGGTGGTGTTTTCATAGGAATAAAAACCGCCAATCAGGCGCTTGCGATAGGAATAGGTCTTGCGTGAAAAGGCTTTGACGGTAACCGCCTTGCCTGGGGCGGGCTTGCCGTGGGTATCAAGCACCACAACATGGGCTTTGAGCTTGTCGGTAGTGGCGGCCCAGCCTTCGGTTTTTATGCCAACCGCCAAAGCGGCGGGCCACAGGGAAAAAGATGCCGATTTGGTCAGGCTTTGCCCGTTTGCATCGGCGTATTCCAACTCGGTCACAAGTTGCGCATGGCGCTTTATGTCTTTGAATTTATCCAGTGTGACGCGCTGCGCGCCGCTATCGTCCAGCGTAACAGGGGTCAGGCCAGTGACCAGATGCTCGCCTTCGTCCTCGCCTTGCCCGGACGAGCGTGTTTGCGCGGCGATTGGCGCATCGTCAAAGGCATAATCCTTATATGCTTTGAATCGCGGCGCGGCGGGCCGCGTCAGGGTGCGCAATTTGACCTTTTGGCCGGAAGCCCCGCCGCCGGATAAATACCGCACCATCAGATCCAGCGTCACCGATGCGGGCATGATGACTGGCGTGGTTGGCCCCTGGATCAGCGCCTCCATGGTCGGCAGGCGAAATTCCTCAACCCGAAAGCTGCCTGAATCCTTCCAGTCATCGCCAATTTTGACGGATACCGAATAAAACCCCAATCGGGCTTCTTTGGGGATGCTCCAGGCACTGGTGCCGGTGCCGCTGGCATCAAAGTCAACGTCCTGAAAAACCTCCTGGCCGGTATAATCGTGGACAATGCGTATTTTGCCTTTTTTAGTGCCTTTTTTGGCAAATGGTCGCGGTAGGACCAGCCCGTCGCCAACATGGCGGCGGACAACATGTTTCATGGAAACGGTCTCACCAGCGCGCAGTAAAGTGCGATCAAAAACCGTGCGGGCGAAATCAGTCTGCCAGGCACTGCCCGTATCAATATCAAAATCATAAGGCGCAATGCCGTCATTCCAACTGCTCAATGTAAAGCTGAAATCATCATTTTTTGCCGCGCTGACCACATAAGGGTGGTCCTCTTCGCTATAGCAACCGCCCCAGCTTTGCGGCGCGTGCAGGCCGTGTCTGATGTGTACAGTGCCATCACTCTGGGTCTTGCCCTCCCAGATGATTTTCTTTGTGCAGGTGTCGCCAATGCTGACCGCTGCGCCGCCAACCGGCTTGCCCCGATCAAGGCTGGTTACCCAGACAAGGGATTCCTCGCGGCCCCATTTAAAATGCACCGCCATATTGGTCACCAAAGCCGATGTGGCCACATAGCGCGTGGCCTCGCGCCCAAGAAGCGCCTTGCCAAGCCTTGGGCTTTGCACTTCAACAACATAAAAGCCCGGTTTTTTCAGCGGAATGCCAATAACCTCAAAAGCCTTGTCTCCATTTGGTCGCGGCAATTGAAAGGTCTCAATATTTTTACCGGTTTTGAGAATTGAGCGGTCACCGGTCCGGGTCTGGAATCCATTCTTGACATAATCACCGCGCCATTGACCGGCTTTTTTCACCCGCTCGATCCATTCAATGGCTGCAAAGGCGTCTTTGGCGCGCAGCGCTCTGGTCTCCAGGGTTTTGTTATGGCCGACAAGCGGCGCTTCAACATTGCGCACAGTGACTGGCAATACGCCGCCGATCTTGCTTTCCAATATGCCAAACGGGGCGGGGAATTTTACCAGCGGGGGAAAGGCGTCGGTTTTGACGGTTAAGGGAAAACGGTCCTGATTATCAAGGGTGCGGCCCGAATCGTCGACTATGGAAGCGGGCAAAGAAAGGGTGAACGCACTGTCTTCTGGAAACGGGCCTTTAAAATCCACCGCATTGGTGATGGGCGCGCCTTCATCGCCGCGGGGTTTAGCCGTATAGAGGCTGCCATCAGCGGCCGTCAGTGTGATCGTTTTGGCCGTTTTGGTGGCGATCGGCGCGCTGAACGTCAGGCGCATATCCATCATTGGCAGGCAGGGGGCCTCAGCATTGACCCGCTCGCAGGTGAAATGCGCTTCAAAAGCCGGGCGGGTTTTAAACTTGATGATTTGCGGTTTGGTAGTCGCCAGACCGGATGCGGATTTGATGCCTGCGCCCCATACCAGTTGTATACGGGTGGCGGGGGGCAGGGTGCGCGGGCATTGCAGGGCAACAATTTTTGATGTGTCGCTCGTCTTGCCGTTTTGCGTCAGAAGACGCCGGAACTGATAGCCCAGTGTGCGGCTCTCTTTCAGCAATGAAGCGCGCTTTGCCCCGGTAATCAGCTTGACCGGCAGGCGTTCAGCCAACCCTTCAACCGTACAATAGGCATTGTCTTTGATGGATTGTTCATCGGCGTGGGCATTGAGGGAAATCAGGAAAAGCTGGTTCTCATCAATATGGTATGACCCCTGATAGGGCACCATGGCCTCAATAGCCGGACCGCCGGTATTGAACGTAAAATCTTTTTGGCCGCCAACCGTCTGGCCAGAAAGGGTTTTTAAGCCTTGTTTGAGGGTAAAGTGGCACTGCACGCCCCCTTCTAAATCCTCGTCAAAGTCATAAATCCAGTTACGGCTATCGGCCCAGCGGCCACTGCCTTTGGCAGCGCAATCAATGGTAAAGGGGGCGTCTTGCCTGGGGTCGCCAAAACTGGTCATCGGGGCGGAAAACCGCACCGCCACCTGGCGCACGGATTTTACGTATCCGGTTGGTGAAAACGCGCTGACCCTTGGCGCGCCTGCGGCCTGCGCAGAACTGAAAGACAGCACGATAAAAATCAGACCAAGCCAGAATTTATTCATTTCGTCCCCCGGACAGTTATTGCGGTCTGGCAAAACAGCATATGAATGTGTCCCCCATATGGTGTGCCAATCGGTTTGAAAACAGTCTAGCACCTTTTATAGAGGGGCGCACCACGCTATCTTGTCAAAATTGGTTACACCTTGCGCGCAAAGACAGGGTGAGCCGTCGCCACAGCTTGAGGTCGTTATATGACAACCGGTTTTTTTGACTATTTACGCAATGAATTAGAGGCCATAGAGGCGGCCGGTCTGACCAAGGCCGAACGCACAATCATTTCACCGCAAGGGGCACAGATCGATGTGGCCGCCAAGGCGAGCACGAAAAGCGTGCTGAATTTTTGCGCCAATAATTATCTTGGCCTTGCCGATTCGCCCAAGTTGATTGCGGCGGCAAAAGATGCGCTGGACGATGATGGGTTTGGTATGGCATCGGTGCGGTTTATTTGCGGCACGCAAAGCATCCACCACCAACTCGAAGCGGCCTTGTCCGATTTTTTTGGCAAGGAAGACAGCCTTTTGTATGTCGCCTGTTTTGATGCCAATGGGGGGCTGTTCGAACCCTTGTTCGGGCCGGAAGATGCTATTATTTCCGATGCCCTCAACCATGCCTCGATTATCGATGGCATTCGTTTGTGCAAGGCCAAGCGCTATCGCTATGCCAATAACGATATGGACGATTTGGAAGCGCAGCTCAAAGCGGCCGATGCGGCGGGGGCACGGCATAAGATTATCGCCACGGACGGGGTGTTTTCCATGGACGGCATCATCGCCAATTTGCGCGGCATTTGCGATCTGGCAGACCGCTATAACGCGCTGGTCATGGTTGATGATAGTCACGCCACGGGCTTTATGGGCAAGGGCGGGCGCGGTACACCCGAGCATTGCGGCGTCCTTGATCGGGTGGACATTCTGACCGGTACGCTGGGCAAGGCGCTTGGCGGCGCGGCGGGGGGCTATGTATCGGCGCGTAAAGAGGTTTTGGCCATGTTGCGCCAGCGCTCCCGGCCCTATCTTTTTTCCAATGCTCTGCCGCCCATGCTGTGCGCGGCGGGTCTCAAAGCGCTGGAGCTGGTGCGAAATGGCGATGGGTTACGGGCCAAATTGTTTGACAATGCACGCCGGTTTCGCGCCGGTATGGCGGCGGCGGGTTTTACCCTGACGCCCGGCGAACACCCGATTATCCCGGTTATGCTGGGCGATGCGCGTCTGGCGCAGGATATGGCGGCGCAGCTTTTGGACGAGGGGATATATGTCACCGGTTTTTCCTTCCCGGTCGTGCCAAAGGGCGAAGCGCGCATCCGCACGCAAATGTCGGCGGCGCATACACCGCAGCAGATCGATTTTGCCATTGATGCCTTTACCCGCATTGGCAAGAAGATGGGCGTGGTCCAATGAAGGCGCTGGTCAAGGCCAAGCCACAAACCGGCATCTGGATGCAGGACATGCCCATGCCGGTGATGGGCGTTGATGATGTCCTGATCAAAATCAAAAAAACCGCCATTTGCGGCACCGATATCCACATTTACAACTGGGATGAGTGGTCGCAAAAAAATGTCCCTGTACCGCTGATTACCGGGCATGAATTTATGGGTGAAATTGTCGAACTTGGCTCTAATGTATCGCGCCACAAGGTGGGTTTGCGGGTCTCGGGGGAGGGGCATATTGTTGGTGATCGCTCGCGCGCTGCGCGCGAAGGCAAATGGCACCTCTCGCCCGATACCAAGGGCGTTGGCGTTAACCGCCCCGGCGCGTTTGCGGAGTATTTGGCCATTCCCGCCTTTAATGTCGTGCCTTTGCCGGACCATGTCAGCGATGATGTGGCGGCCATTTTGGACCCCCTTGGCAATGCCACCCATGCGGCGTTGACGTTTGATCTGGTGGGCGAGGATGTGTTGATTACCGGGGCCGGGCCGATCGGCGCCATGGCCGGGGCTATTGCCCGCCATGCCGGGGCGCGTCATGTGGTGATTACCGACATTAATCCGGCACGTCTGGAACTGGCGGCCAATCTGGCCGATGTGCGCCCGGTCAATGTTGCGCGCGAAGATTTACGCGACGTTATGGCGGCACTGGGCATGACGGAAGGCTTTGATGTGGGGCTGGAAATGTCCGGCGCCGGGCCGGCATTTACGCAAATGGTCGACACTATGGTGATGGGCGGCAATATCGCGCTTTTGGGCATTCCGCCCGGCGAAACCACGGTGCGCTGGGGTACGGTCATTGAAAAAGCCCTGACCATTCAGGCGATTTATGGCCGCCGCATGTTTGAAACCTGGTATAAAATGCTGGCCATGCTGGGATCGGGTTTAAACGTGGATAAAATTATCACTCATCATTTTCCCGTGGACGAATTTCAGGCCGGCTTTGACGCCATGCGTTCGGGAAAATCCGGCAAAGTGATATTGGAGTGGTGAGGGGTATCTCAGCACGTCATTCCGGCGAAAGGCCGGAATCCATCTTGATGCCTCAAAATAGATCCCGGACTAAATCCGGGATGACACGGGGGTGGTATTCCCCCTCGTCATCTTCTGGTTTGACCCACTACTGTCCGGGATGACGCCGTGGGAGGTGGCTGGCATGCCCAATTATGCAACCATTGTCTTTGCCGGATGACACAGCCAGAAAATTGGGTACATATATCCAAAAGGCGGAAAACAATGACAAAAAACAAACAAGAGCTCTTTGCGGTGGCGCGCGCGGCGATGGAAAACGCCCATGCGCCGTATTCCTTTTACCGGGTTGGCGCGGCGGTGCGCGGCGGCAGCGGCAAAATTTACGGCGGGACCAATGTGGAAAACGCGTCCTACCCCGAAGGCTGGTGCGCTGAAACATCGGCCATTGGCGCGCTGATCACGGCGGGGGAGAAAACCATTACCGAGATTTGCGTGCTGGGCGGCGGGGAAACACCGGCCACGCCCTGCGGCGGTTGCCGCCAGCGTTTATCGGAATTTGCCAGCCCGCAAACCCCCGTTTATGTGGGCACAAAACACGGGCTGAGCGGCAGTTATAGTATGGCTGACCTGTTGCCCGAAGCCTTTAAACTCAAATCAGAAGAAGATGACCTATTATGACCGAAAAAGTGCAAAAAGCGACCGATTTCATTCGCGCCCGTATTGGTGAGCAAAAACGCCTCGCCATTGTGCTTGGTTCCGGCCTTGGCGGGCTTGCCGATGCCTTGCAGGACGCCATCACCATCCCTTACGCCGACATTCCGGGCTTTCCGGTTTCTGGCGTCGCATCCCATGCCGGGGCGCTGATGGCCGGCCATATTGAGGGCGCGCCGCTGCTGCTTCTGGCCGGGCGGGTTCACTATTATGAAGGCGGTGATGCGCAGGCGATGGCTGTGCCGATTCAGACGCTGAAAGCGCTGGGGGTGGAGACTATAATCTTGACTAATGCGGCGGGTAGTTTGCGCAAAGACGTGCCGCCGGGTTCGGCTTCGCTGATTACCGACCACATCAATTTTTCCGGGCTTAATCCCCTTATCGGTGCGCCGGGTAATGAGCGCTTTGTTGATTTGAGTGATGCCTATGATCCGGCGCTTTGTGCGCGTTTTCGCGCGGCGGCAAAAAACAGCGAAGCGGAATTGCACGAAGGTGTTTATGTCTGGTTTTCCGGACCTAGCTTTGAAACCCCGGCGGAAATTCGCGCCACCCGCGTGCTCGGCGGCGATCTGGTTGGCATGTCCACCGTGCCAGAGGTGATTCTGGCGCGCCATGCGGGTTTGCGGGTTGGCGCGGTGTCGCTGATTACCAATTATGCAGCGGGCATGGAGGCCGAAGAGTTGAGCCACGCCATGACCATGAAGGTGGCGGCAACCGGCGCAGACAATATTATGAAATTGTTCAAGGCGATAATCAGTGATTTGAATGCAAACCCGCTTTGATCATTAAATCTGACCATTTGGTCAGGTTAGGGCTATTCGGCCCCTCGTTTATGTGGCATGGTATCTGTAAACAGCCTGTAAGGCAGACCAAGCAGAATAGAGGCCGGACATGGGCGCGCAAATACATCATCTGGAAACGAACCAGCGCAATCCTGGAACCGCTTTTCATCCTGAGTGGGTGGAGGGGATTCGGATCAACCGCTCGGCCGTCGAGCGGCGCATTGCCACGCTGGCCATGCGGCGCACGGTAAAAAAACAATGGCAGGCCGCCTGGCTCTTGAAAGCCATATCCTTAATCGATCTGACCACCTTGTCCGGTGATGATACGCCGGGGCGGGTGCGGCGCTTGTGTGCCAAGGCGCGCCAGCCGGTGCGGGCCGATATTCTGGACGCTCTGGGTATGGAAAAGGCGCATCTGACGACCGGGGCGGTTTGTGTTTATCATGAGATGGTGCCGGTGGCGGTCGAGGCTTTGGCCGGGTCGGGCATTCCGGTTGCGGCGGTGTCTACGGGCTTCCCGGCGGGGCTGTCGCCTTTGGAAACCCGCTTGGCGGAAATTCGCGCATCCGTTGCCGCCGGGGCGCGAGAAATTGATATTGTCATCAGCCGCCGTTTTGTCCTTTGTGCGGACTGGCAGGCGCTTTATGAGGAAGTCGCCGCTTACCGCGAAGCCTGCGGCGAGGCGCATTTGAAAACCATTCTGGCCACCGGCCAATTGGGCTCGATGACCAAGGTCGCCAAAGCCTCGATGATTTGCATGATGGCCGGGGCGGATTTTATCAAAACCTCAACCGGGATGGAGGCGGTAAACGCCACCCAACCGGTCAGCCTGATCATGCTGCGGATGATCCGCCAATACCAGCATTTGACCGGCTATAAAATCGGCTTCAAACCGGCGGGCGGCATTTCCAATGCCAAAACCGCTTTGCAATATCTGGCGCTGGTCAAAGAGGAGATGGGCAATGACTGGCTAAATCCTGATCTTTTACGTTTTGGCGCATCCAGCCTTTTGGGCGATATTGAACGCCAGTTGGAACATTTTGTCACCGGCCATTACAGCGCCGCCAACCGCCATCCGATGGGATAAATCATGAGCGTTGCCGAAATTTTTGAAAACATGGATTATGGACCGGCACCGGAAGATGCGTCTTATGTCCGCGATTGGCTTGAGGCTAATAAAAGCGGCTTTTCGCACTTTATTGGCGGTGCCTGGGTCAAACCGGCGCAAAAAGACTATTTCGATGATAACAATCCGGCCAGCGGTGACCTTTTGGCCAAAATCGCCAATGGATCGAAAGATGATGTTGATGCGGCCGTCAAGGCCGCGGCGGCGGCGCAAAATGAATGGGCCGCACTGCCCGGCCATGAACGGGCCAAATATCTTTATGCCCTGGCCCGGCTAATCCAGAAGAACAGCCGCTTTATTGCGGTTCTGGAAAGTCTGGATAATGGCAAGACGCTGCGTGAGACCCGCGATATCGATATCCCGCTGGCGGCGCGGCATTTTTATTATCATGCAGGCTGGGCGCAGCTTCTTGAAGACGAATTGCCGGACTATGCGCCTCTTGGGGTGGTCGGGCAGATCATCCCCTGGAATTTCCCGTTTTTAATGCTGTCCTGGAAAATTGCCCCGGCGCTGGCGGCGGGTAATACGGTGGTGTTGAAACCGGCTGAATTTACTTCATTAACGGCGCTTTTCTTTGCGCAATTATGCACCGAGGCGGGCCTGCCCGCCGGGGTGGTCAATATCGTCACTGGCGCAGGTGACACCGGCGCGGCTTTGGTCGCACATGAAGGTGTCGCCAAAATCGCCTTTACCGGGTCAACCGATGTCGGGCGGCTTATTCGCGCGACAACCGCCGGATCAGGCAAAAAATTGACCCTGGAGCTTGGCGGCAAATCCCCCTTTATTGTTTTCGAAGATGCCGATCTTGATAGCGCCGTTGAAGGGCTGGTTGATGCCATCTGGTTTAATCAGGGGCAGGTCTGTTGTGCCGGTTCGCGGCTGCTGGTCGAAGAGGGTGTGGCCGACGAAATTGTCTCGAAAATCAAGGATCGCCTTGGGCATTTTCGCATTGGCGACCCGCTGGATAAAGCCATGGACATGGGGGCAATCATTGACCCGACGCAGCGCGCGCGCATTGATGGCTTGGTGCAACAGGGCGGGGCCGAAGGCGCGCAAATCTGGCAACCGGATGTGGCCATGCCAACCAAAGGCTGTTTCTACCCGCCAACCTTGCTGACCAATGTCAGCCCGTCCAATATTGCCGTGCGTGAGGAAATTTTCGGCCCGGTTTTAACGGTGATGAGCTTTCGCTCGCTTGGCGAGGCGGTGGCGCTGGCCAACAACTCACGCTATGGGCTGGCTTCGTCTATCTGGTCAGAAAATATCAACCGGGCGCTGGAAATCGCCGCGCAGATCAAGGCCGGTGTGGTCTGGGTCAATACCGCCAACCAGTTTGATGCGGCGTGCGGCTTTGGCGGCTATCGCGAAAGCGGCTTTGGCCGCGAAGGCGGGCGCGAAGGCATGTTTGAATACATGAAGCCCAAAAAAGACTGGGCCAGCAAAGGGGTGGCTATTGTGCCGCCGCCAACGCCTGCGGGCACAGCAAAACCGGCCGGCTTTGCGGCGATTGACCGGACCCCAAAAATGTATGTGGGCGGCAAACAGGC
>JALWSB010000180.1 GCA_027080345.1 Robiginitomaculum sp.
GCCGTGCGCCGCATCGCCAACCAGCGCCAGACGCGGGGCGGTGTATTTTTCGACAATCATCAAGGACAATGGATAGGCCCAGCGCGGGCCTTCGGGGGTCAGCGCGCCCAGAAAATCACCAAACCGGCGATGCAATTCGGCGCGGAAAAAATCCTCTGGCGCGGTTTTTAAATAGCGCGCCGCCGCCGGGGTTTCGGTCCAGACCAAAGAGGCGCGGTTGCCCGGCAAAGGCAGAATCGCAAACGGCCCGTGGGGCAGGAAATATTCGTGGGCAATGCCCTTGTGCGGGGTCTCATGGGCGATGGTCGCGACCACGCCCCATTGATTGTAATTCCAGCCATAATGGCGAATACCCGCCGCCTTGCGCGCCGGGGAGCCGCGCCCTTCGGCCCCGACAAGCAGCGGCGCAGTTAACACCTGCCCGTCTTCCAGCGTGGCGCTGGCCAGCGGATCAGCAAAATCAAACCGCGCAATTTTTTGCGACGGGATCAAGGTCAGGGCCTTGCGGCTGCGCGCCTCGTCAAGCAAGGCCAGCCGCATATGCCGGTTTTCCACCATCCAGCCCAAAGGCTCCCCGGCGTCCACGCCGGTAAACTCGTCCGCATCAAAATGCAAAAAGAACGGCCCCGGCCCGCCTTGGCGCAGGCCATCATGAGGCCGCCCGTCCGAGACCAGAATTTCATTGATCGGGCCTTTATTCGCGCCCAAACGCGCCGCCACGCCCAACACCTGCAACAGCCGCATATTGGCAAAGGAAATGGCGCACGAGCGCCCGTCAAATGTCGGCGCAAGCTGGGTTTCAAAGGGCAGGGCGTCAATCACGCACACCGCCAGCCCGGCGCTTTCCAGCGCCAAAGCCGTGGTCAGGCCGACCAGCCCGCCGCCGCTGATAATCACATCAAAATCTTGCTTGGTACTGGACATGCGCGCATCATACGCCGCCTGCTCTCATTGGCCAGCCATTTGTGTGCGACAATTTCCACCCCACCGTGCCCAAAAAATAGGCAGTTTGTGCAAATGCATAAAATCTGCCGCACTTTGTGTTGTTTTGCCGCCCTGCTTTTGTTGCACTGCAAGGTAAATACAGGCAGGCAGATGGAGTGGTCTTATGGTTTTTATGCAAACGGCGGCAAATGCGGACGATTTGGCGGCGCGTCTTGATGCGCTGGAAACACAATTGGCCGCCGCGCAACATGCGTCATCCTTTATTGACAATACGTTTTTGTTTTTGATCTCGGGCATGGTGGTGATGTTCATGGCCGCCGGGTTTTGCATGCTCGAGACCGGCCTTGTGCGGCAAAAAAATGCCGCCACCATTTCCCTTAAGAATGTTGCGCTTTATGCGCTGGCGGGACTGGCGTTTTTTCTTGTCGGGTATCGCTTGATGTATGACGGGGTCAATGGCGGCTGGGTCGGTCATATCGGTGTGTGGAAACCTGGCGCCACCGCCGGGGCAGATTATTCATCATCTTCGGACTGGTTTTTCCAGATGGCGTTTGTCGCCACCGCCGCCTCTGTGGTGTCGGGCACGCTGGCCGAGCGTATAAAGCTGTGGCCGTTTTTGGTGTTCAGCATTGTTTTGAGTGCGTTTATTTATCCCATTTCCGGCTCGTGGGTGTGGGGCGGCGGCTGGCTTGCCAAAATGCATTTTTCCGATTTTGCCGGCTCGACACTGGTGCATTCGGTTGGCGGCTGGGCGGCACTGACCGGGGCGCTGGTTCTGGGGGCGCGCAAGGGCAAATATGCCGCACCGGGCCGCGTCTCGCCCATGCCCGGCTCGAACCTGCCGCTGGCGACACTGGGCACATTCATTTTATGGCTGGGCTGGTTTGGCTTTAATGGCGGTTCGCAATTGGCGGCGGGCAGCATTGCCGACATCGACGCGGTGGCAAAAATCTTTGTCAACACCAATACCGCTGCGGCGGCGGGGCTGGTGGCGGCGCTTGTATTGACGCAAGTCATTTACAAAAAAGCTGATCTGACCGTGGTTCTAAATGGGGCGATTGGTGGGCTGGTGTCCATCACCGCCTCACCGCTGGAGCCAATGGTTTGGCAATCTGCGGTGGTTGGTGCGGTTGGCGGCGGGTTGATTGTGGTGGCCGTGCCGCTTCTCGATCGTCTTGAAATAGATGATGTGGTCGGGGCCATTCCGGCGCATTTGGTGTGCGGGATCTGGGGCACTTTGATTGTCGCCTGGACGCATCAGGCCGAGGGCTTGAGCGCCTGGCAGCAATTGTTCGTACAGGCAAAGGGCGTGGTGGCCATTGGGGCCTTCACCGCTATCGCCTCAGCCGCATTATGGCTGGTGCTGGCCAAAACCGTTGGCATACGCTGCAGCGAAGAAGAAGAGTTTGTCGGGCTGGACAAGGCCGAACTTGGTCTTGAGGCCTATCCCGAATTTGCCGCCTGACAAAAGAGTTGCAGGCATAGAAAAACCACCCGGTGGCCTGCATCGGGTGGTTTTTAATAGATCGAAAGCCCCAAGATCAGGTCTTGCCGGCGATCAGGCCTTCACGAATAGCGTGCTTGCGCGCCAGCTTGCGGGCGCGGCGCAGGGCTTCGGCCTTTTGGCGCGCCCGGCGTTCCGACGGTTTTTCGTAATAGTTTCTGCGCTTCATTTCGCGAAACGTACCTTCGCGTTGCATCTTTTTCTTCAGCGCCTTTAATGCCTGATCGACATTGTTATCGCGCACAAATATCTGAACGATCGCCCGTCCTCCTCATATCATTTGTCAAGAAGGCTTGTAAAAGCCCATCCCGGCCAGGCGGACATCGTGTCCACCAACCGTTATCATGGGGCGGCACATACCCTACACAATGACATCTGTCCAGCGCGACAAATGCGAAAAGTATGCTAGAAAGACCCTATGGAGACTTTTGAGACACAACCCCACCTGGATAAAATTCGCGAGGCCTTGCTGCCTGCGCTGCTTGAGGGCGTTACTTTTTCCGGTTGGACCGAGGCGGCATTGGCGGCGGCGGCGCGCGAAGTCGGTATTGATCCGGGCGCGGTGGAGCTGGCTTTGCCAAACGGCGTCATCGATATGATCACCTATTGGTCCTTGCGCTGTGACAAAATCATGCAAGAGCGGTTTGAAAAGGCCGATACCGCCGCCATGCGGGTGCGCGAAAAAGTTACTTTTGCGGTCAAAGCGCGCATTGACGCCATTGGCGATGACAATCGCGATGCGGCGGCGCGGGCGACCGCCCGGCTGGCTTTGCCGGATCAGGTGCGCGAAGGCACGCGGCTTTTGTGGCATGCCTCTGACGCTATCTGGCGGGCGCTGGGCGATCCGTCCACGGATTTTAATTATTATTCCAAACGCACCATATTAGCGGCGGTATTGGGTTCGACCCTGGCGGTCTGGTTTGAAGGCGATGACGACAAGGCCTGGGCGTTTTTGGACCGGCGCATTGAAAACGTCATGCAGTTTGAAAAGTTCAAAGGCAAAATGCGCAAAAAACGCGCCGCAGCAGGCGATCCGCTGGCGATGCTGGCGCGCTTGCGCTATGGCACCGGCCGGGCGCGGCGGCGGCGTATGTAAGTAAGCCTATTGCGGCCGGTGCGGTGCATCCGCATTCATTTGCGCGCGATAATCATCCAGCTTTTGCGCCAGCGCCGGGTCTTCGAGCGCCAATATGGCAATCGCCAAAAGCGCCGCATTCTTTGCCCCGGCGGCCCCAATACCCAATGTGCCGACCGGTATACCGCCGGGCATTTGCACGATGGAATAAAGCGCGTCCTGCCCTGCCAATGCTGTGCCCGCTATGGGCACACCCAATACCGGCACTGTGGTCAGCGCCGCCGTCACGCCGGGCAAATGCGCCGCGCCGCCCGCCCCGGCAATGATCACCTTGCACCCGGCGGCCCGCGCCCCGGTGGCAAAGGCATGCAGGCGCTCCGGGGTGCGGTGCGCCGAGATAATGCGGTCATCATGGCGCACGCCAAAATGATCAAGCATATCGGCGGCCACTTTCATTACCGGCCAGTCGCTTTGCGAGCCCATAATAATGGCCACCGGGAAAGGGGCATTTTGATCGGCCATAACCGTCCTCGTTTTTTTGCCCATGCGGGGGGCGATTTTTGTCTGTTTATGGGTTATAGTTGAAGCTTTCTTAACCGCCAAGCGGCAAATATGTTGGCAGGCATTAATGTGAGTTGATTATGAAAGCCTCACCACATTCCCAATCGCAACCACAAGGCCGCGCCCGGCCCCGCGCAGACGCGCGCCAACCAGAATCCGCACAAACGGATAAAGCCAAACGCACCGGCTTTTCCGGCCTTGATCAGGCCAATTTAAGCCCTGACATGCGCGCCGCTGTGATGCGCCTGATCGACGAGGTTGATCGGTTGAACGGCGAAGCGGGGCAATTGCACGCGCGTATTGGCACGCTGGAATCCTTGGCCGATACGGATCCTTTGTTGCCGGTTTTTAATCGCCGTGCCTTTACCCGCGAGCTGCGCCGGGCCATGGCCATGGCCCAGCGGCACAATCTTGGCGGGGCGTTGGTGTTTATCGACCTTGATGGCTTTAAAGAGATTAATGACACGTATGGCCATGCGGCGGGGGATACGGTCTTGCACAGTGTGGCGTCCATTTTGACGGCGCAATTACGCGAAACCGATATTGTTGGCCGGCTGGGCGGCGATGAATTTGGTGTGCTTTTGGCCGCCGCTGATGATGCGGGGGCGCAAAAAAAAGCCGATTCGCTGATCGCTGCGATTACCGGGCATGACATCATGCTGGGCGATAAACTGGTGCATATCCGCGCCAGCGCCGGGGTCTATCCGTTCAGCGGTGCCAAAACCGCCGATGCATTGATCGAGGCCGCCGACAAGGCCATGTATGCCTGTAAAAAAGCCCGCCGGGAAAAACCAGCTAGCTAGAAAGCGCATCCGGGTCGGGCATGCCGACGGCGTGAAAGCCCGCATCCACATGCACCACTTCGCCCGCCACCGAGCGGCCAAGGTCGGACAATAGCCAAAGCGCCGTACCGGCCACACCTTCCATTGAGGTATCTTCTTTCAAAAGACTCCAGGCCTTGCCGGTCGAGAGCATGCCGCGCCCGCCCGAAATACCGGCCATGGCCAAGGTGCGCATCGGCCCGGCGGATACCGCATTGACGCGAATGCCCTTCGGCCCCAGATCGCGGGCCATATAGCGGGTCGAGGCCTCCAGCGCCGCCTTGGCGACGCCCATCATGTTATAATTGGGAATCACCCGTTCCGAGCCAAGATAAGTCATGGTGATCATTGCGCCGCCATCCGTCATCAAGGGCGCGGCGCGTTTGGCCGCAGCGACAAAGGAGTAAACGGAAATATCCATGGTCATGGCGAAATTATCGCGGGTGATGTTCTCGACAAACGAGCCTTTCAGGCCATCCGCCCCGGCAAAACCGATGGAATGGACCAGAAAGTCCAGCCCGCCCCAGGTCTTTTCAACTTGTGCAAAAGCGGCGTCCATGCTGGCATCATCGGTAACATCGCACGGCATGAAAAATTTGGCATCAAGGCTCTCAACCAAAGGCCGCACGCGTTTTTCCAGCGCCGCGCCCTGATAGGTAAAGCCAAGCTCTGCGCCTTGCGCATGAAGCTGTTGGGCAATGCCCCAGGCAATCGATTTTTTATTGGCAACGCCCATGATCAGGCCGCGCTTGCCACGCATTAATTTGCCTTTGGGGAAGCTGTGTTCGTCGGCCATATTAACCCTCGTCCTTTGCCATAATGATCGAGCCATTGGTGCCGCCAAAGCCAAACGAGTTGGACATGACGCACGAAAGCTCCGCATCTTGTGTTTTTGTGATGATATTGGCCCCGTCAATTTCCGGGTCAATGGTTTCGATATTGATCGACGGGGCGATAAAGCCGTGCTCCATCATCAATAAGGAATAAATCGCCTCTTGCGCCCCGGCCCCGCCAAGGGAATGGCCGGTCATGGATTTGGTGGCCGAAATGGCCGGCATGTCCTGTTCGCCAAACACCCGGCGAATGGCCGCAATCTCGGTGCCATCGCCAGCCGGGGTCGAGGTGGCATGGGGGTTGATATAATCAACCGGCCGCTTGCTCTGGTCCATGGCCAGACGCATGGCCCGCTCGGCCCCCTCGCCAGACGGGGCGACCATGTCATGGCCGTCAGATGTGGCGGCATAGCCGGTAATTTCGGCATAAATATGCGCGCCGCGCGCCAGCGCCTGTTCGCGCTCTTCCAAAATCACAATGCCCGCGCCGCCGGCAATCACAAAGCCATCGCGATTGGCATCAAAGGCGCGACTGGCGGTTTGTGGCGTGTCATTATACTTGCTGGACATTGCCCCCATGGCATCGAACATTACCGATTGGGACCAGTCCAGTTCTTCGCCGCCGCCGGCGATCATGGTGTCCTGTACGCCCCACATGATCTGTTGCGCCGCATCACCAATGCAATGCAGCGATGTGGTGCAGGCGCTGGAGATGGAATAGCTCATGCCCTTGATTTTAAGGCCGGTGGACAGGGTTGCCGAGGTCGTCGAACTCATGGCCTTGGGTACCGCAAACGGCCCCACCCGCTTTGGCCCTTTGGCGCGGGTCACATCGGCGGCGCGTACCAGCTCTTTAGTTGATGGCCCACCAGAGCCGACAATCAGGCCGGTGCGGATGTTGGATATCTGTTCATCTGCCAGACCGGCGTCTTCAATCGCTTCTTCGGCGGCGATCCAGCACCATTTCGAGGCGTCCGCCATAAAGCGGGCAATGCGCTTGTCGATCCGCCCGGTCAGATCAATGTCCGGCATCGCCTGAACATGGCAGCGAAAGCCAAGTTCAGCAAATTCAGGGGCGAAAGACACCCCCGATTTGCCTGCCCGCAAAGCCTGCTCGACTTCCTTGGCATTATTGCCAATGCTGGAGACAATCCCCAGGCCGGTTATAACCACACGCCGCATATCTTTAATCCTCTTGCTTGTTGTCAGGTTGGAACAAGCCAACGCGCAAATCCCTGGTTTTGTAAATCACGTCCCCATCGGCCTTCATCACCCCATCGGCAATGCCCAGAACCAGCCGACGGTTGATTACTCTTTTAAGATCGATGCGGTATTGCACCAGCTTGACATCCGGGGTGACCTGGCCGGTGAATTTCACTTCGCCAACCCCCAGCGCCCGGCCCCGTCCCGGCCCGCCAATCCATCCCAGGAAAAACCCCACCAATTGCCATAACGCATCAAGGCCTAGACAGCCGGGCATCACCGGGTCGTTTTCAAAATGGCAGGGAAAAAACCAAAGATCGGGGCGAATATCCAGCTCGGCCTCGACAAAGCCCTTGCCGTGTTCGCCGCCCTCATCAGAAATGGTGGTGATGCGATCAAACATCAACATTGGCGGCAGGGGCAATTGGGCATTGCCAGGGCCAAACAAACCCCCATGGCCGGAGCGAAGAAGGCCTTCATAATCAAAGCTGTTTGCTGTTTGACGCATAAACGGAACACTTTCATTCAAGGTTAGGGCTTTATGGTTTGCGCCTAACATATTGCGTTTTGGGGGAAAAACAAATAGTCACAAATTATTCAGGTGAATTCTCTGGTTTGCCGTGTTAATGTTATCAGAAGACGGCACGCCATGATCTAGCATGCTGATTTGGCAGGCTCAAGCAAGGAGGCGCAGATGACAAAAAATAATGACCAGCCTTGCGCCCAAAAGGACGATCAGACGGCGCGCGCCATTGCCATGCTCGAAGCGGCGAATTTACGGGTTACGGCCCAGCGTCTGGCGCTGCTTTGTCTTTTGACCCGTGATGGCCATTGCCACATGACTGCCGAAGCGTTGTTTGAAAAAGCCAGCGCGGCGGGCAATAAAGTGTCACTGGCAACGGTCTATAACACCTTGCGTACCTTGACCCGCGCCGGCCTTCTCAAACAAGTGGCGATGGATACGGACAAAATTTATTTTGATACCAATACCGAAGAGCACCATCATATTTATGATGAAACCACCGGCGTTTTGACCGATCTTCCGGCCAGCGCGCTGGCGGGCGTTCACCTGCCGTCTTTACCCGCTGGTGTTTCCGTCAAAAGCATTGATCTTGTGGTCCGCGTCTGCTCCTGAAACACGCACCGGCTCAAGGCCCCAGACACCATCCTTGTCTATCCAGCCACGCACAGTGCCGCTTTTGACCTGGCAGCGCGCGCTTTCGCATGTGCGCAGGCGGAGCAAGGCCCCTGGGTCGGCAAAAGCGACAATGTTTTCATTTTTCCCCGCCTTGCGGTAAATGGCAATCGGTGCTTTGGCGGTAACAATAAGGGTGCGCCGCCGCGAAACCAGACGTTTGGCCATCCACGTCACATCCCCTTGCGGGTCGCGAACCTGTAGCCATTTATCGCTTTCATCGAGCACCAGAAGCGGCAGGCCTTTGCGCGTGTACACCCACAAAATAGGCTGGGCTTTGGACGGGCCGCGGCGGCCCCTGGCCTTGATCTCGTCAATACTGACAAAATAGGGGGTGATAGCGGGCGTCCCGGCTGCATGGACCGCGTGCGCCCAAACCGTGGGCACACCGAGTAATAGCAATAAACAAAAAAAGCGGGCGCGGGTGTACATCATTTTTTTCGCATTCAGATAGACCTTGTGATAAGCCACAAGACTGGTAAAAAAATAAATAATATGAGTTACGACCTAAAGTTCAGGAATGCTGATGCGCACCACCCAGACAAAAGTTATCGTTACGCGCCGTTTGCCTGCCCCGGTGCAGGACCGGCTTGGCGCGCTTTTTGATACCCGGCTGAATGATGCGGATACGCCGCTCGATCATCAGGCGCTGATAAAGGCGGCCGGGGCGTGTGATGTGCTGGCCCCGACGGTTACCGACACGATTGACGCGGCGGTTATTGCCGCCGGTGCGGGGCGCTTGAAACTGATCGCCAATTACGGGGCGGGGGTTGATCATATCGATCTGGACGCGGCGCGGCGGCACGGCATCACCGTGACCAATACGCCCGGTGTGTTGACCGAGGACACGGCTGATCTGGCGCTGGCGCTGATACTGGCGGTGCCGCGCCGCCTTGTCGAAGGGGCGCGGGTGATGCGCGCGGGCGGCTTTGAGGGCTGGTCGCCAACCTGGATGACCGGACATTCGATTGGCGGTAAAAAGCTCGGCATTATTGGCATGGGCCGCATCGGCCAGGCCATTGCCCGGCGGGCACAGGCCTTTGGTCTGGCGGTGCATTACCATAATCGCAGCCGCGTCAGCCCGGCGATTGAACAAGACCTTGGCGCGCAATACTGGCCAGATCTTGATGCCATGCTGGGGGCGATGGATATTATATCGGTCAATTGCCCCAAAACCCCCGACACCCATCATCTTTTATCGCGGCAAAGGCTGGCGCACATGCCGCCTCATGCGTTTTTGGTCAACACATCGCGCGGCGATGTTATTGATGAAGAAGCGCTGGCCGATGCGCTGGAGGCTGGGGCGCTGGCCGGGGCAGGGCTGGATGTTTACGAGCATGAGCCGCGCGCCGATCCACGGCTCCTGACCTTGCCCGGTGTTGTCGCCTTGCCGCATATGGGCTCGGCAACGATTGAGGCACGCATCCGTATGGGCGAAAAAATGATCATCAATATCAAAGCCTTCGAGGATGGGCACAAACCCCCGGACCGGGTGATCGTTGATCTCAAACAGGTCAGGGTGTGATAAAATAATCGTGATCACGGGGCTGCTTACCGCCGTAAGAAAAATCCGCTATCATAGGGGAAAAGGAAACGCATCATGAAAAACCCACTGATTTTGATTGTCTTTACGGCCCTGTTTACGCTGATCAATGCGCCGCAAAGCGCCGCGCAGGCGGATCGTTTTGCCGCCGTGAAGATCAAGACCACGTATCTTGGCAATGGCATTTACATGATGGCCGGGTCAGGTGGCAATATGGGTCTGAGCACCGGCCCGGACGGGGCCTTTCTTATCGATGATGAATTTGCGCCGCTTTCCAAAAAGATCAAGGCGGCGATTGGCAAAGTGTCAAAAAATGATGTCCGGTTTTTGATCAACACCCATTGGCATGGGGATCATGCCGGCGGCAATACCAATTTTGGTAAAGGCGGGGCGATCATTGTCGCCCACAATAATGTGCGCAAAAGACTGTCAAAAGACCAGTTTATGAAGGCCTTTAACCGCCATGTTCCGGCCGCCCCGGCCATTGCCCGGCCGATTATCACCTTTTCCGACGAGATTGGTTTTCACCAAAACGGGCAGGACATTCATATTATCCACGTCAAAAATGCCCATACCGATGGCGATGCCTTTGTTTATTTTGAACAGGCCAATGTGTTGCATATGGGCGATGTGTTTTTCAACAAAATGTATCCCTTTATTGATACTGGCAGTGGCGGCTCGATTGACGGTATGATTGCCGGCCAGGAACGCGCTTTGACGCTGGTCAATGATGACACCAAAATCATCCCCGGTCATGGCCCGCTGGGCACCAAAGCCGATCTTGAAAGCAATCTTGCCATGCTCAAAGCGGTGCGCATGGCGGTGTTAAAAACCATTGCGCAAGGCAAAACCGCCGACGAAGCGGTGGCGGCAAATCCTCTGGCGGCGCTTAACGATGAATGGGGCGGCGGCTTTATCAAGCCCGATCGCATGGTCCGCAACACCTATATGGATCTGGCCGGGGAATAATCTTACCCGCATACCGGGCAGGCTGGGTCGCGGGGCAGGGCCAAAGTGCGCCCCTGCGCCGCCAATCCATCAAAAACCATTAATCGCCCGAACAAGGGCGCGCCCGCCCCGGTAATGATCTTGATTGTCTCCAGCGCCATCATGGTGCCGATAATGCCGGTCAGCGCGCCGATTACGCCCACGCTCTCACAGGTTTGCGCCTCAGTGGGCAAAGTCGGCACAAGGCAGCGATAGCACGGGGCTTTGGGGGCGGTGCGAAAATCAAAACAGGATATTTGCCCGTCAAAGCCGATGGCCGCCCCCGAAACCAGCACCACACCGGCTTTATGGCAGGCCGCATTAATGGCAAACCGGCTGTTGAAATTATCCGTGCCATCGAGAACAATATCGTATTCTTGCGCCACTGCCGCGGCGCTTTCATCAAACCGCCGGGCATGGGTTTTTACGCATACATGCGGATTGATGCGGCCAAGCGCCTGCGCCGCCGCATCCGTTTTGGCTGTCCCTGCATCGGTGCTGGCAAACAGCACCTGGCGCTGTAAATTGGAAAGCGACACATGGTCATCATCCATCAGCCCCAAGGTTCCGACCCCGGCGGCGGCGAGATAAAGCGCCGCCGGTGCGCCAAGGCCGCCAACACC
>JALWSB010000181.1 GCA_027080345.1 Robiginitomaculum sp.
TTCAGCACCGCCGCCGGGCGCAAAAGCGGGCCAAAATCCCGCGCCGGATCGATTAAAGGCTGATCAAGCACAAGCCCGGACAGCGGCCCCAGCAGCAAGCCAGCCAGCGCCATCAGAACAATGGCCGGCCAGCGCAAGCGCCAGCCCAGCCATTGCGCGCCAATACCGGCAATGGCAATCAACGCCATGCGCGCCGTCATATCGAGGGGTAAAACCTCGTGCATCATTTATCCCATCAGGATTTCAGGGCCTCAAGGCCCGGCAAAGACTTGCCTTCCATCCATTCCAGAAAAGCCCCGCCCGCGGTTGAAACAAAGCTGAAATCTGCGGCCACACCAGCCGCATTAAGCGCCGCCACCGTATCACCGCCGCCCGCCACCGAGACCAGACCGGCCGTTTTTGTCCGGTGCGCACAATGGCGCGCCGCCGCCACCGTTGCCGCGTCAAAGGGTTCCAGCTCGAAAGCCCCCAAAGGGCCGTTCCAGATCACCGTTTGTGCCCCGTCAATGGCCTTGTTCAACGCCGCCACACTATGCGGCCCGGCATCAAGAATCATTTCAGCCTCCGCCACCTCATCCAGACCGCAAGTCCGGTGCGGGGCATGGGCGGCAAATTTTTGCGCCACCACCACATCAACAGGCAATAATAATGTACACGAGGCCGCCGCCGCATTGTCCATGATCTGGCGCGCCGTATCGGCCAGATCGGCTTCGCATAAACTGGCCCCGACCGGCTTGCCCATGGCGTGCAAAAACGTATTCGCCATGCCGCCACCAACGCACAGGATATCCACCCTGCTGACCAGATTTTTCAGAAGGTCAATTTTGGTTGAAACCTTGGCCCCGCCGACCACCGCCAAAACCGGATGCCGGGGATGGCCCAGCGCCTGATCAAGATGATCCAGCTCACGCGCCAAAGCCAGACCAGCGCACGATGGCAAGAGCCGCGCCAGCTTTTCCGTCGAGGCATGGGCGCGGTGCGTACACGAAAATGCATCATTGACAAAAATGTCGCCAAGCGCCGCCAATTGCGTCGCAAAATCAACATCATTGGTCGCCTCGCCAGAGTGAAAGCGGGTATTTTCCAGCAAAAGAACAGCCCCGGGCGATAAAGCGGCAACGGCCTTTTGCGCAACAGCGCCAATGCAATCATCAGCAAACGCCACCGGCTCCCCAAGCAGCCCGGCCAGCGCCGGGGCCACCGGGGCCAGACTCATATCGGCAATGCGGTGCCCTTTGGGACGGCCAAAATGTGATAACAATACCACCCTGGCCCCGCGCTCACGCAGCCAGTCAAGGCTCGGCAAGGCGGCCCGAAGGCGTGTGTCATCACTGATCACGCCCTCCTGTACAGGGACGTTGAAATCAACCCGCACGAGGACGGTTTTGCCCTCAACATGCATGTCCTCCAGACGGCGAAAGTGCGACATGCCGATGCCTAGATCAGCGCCGCAAGCGCAATGGCGGTATCGGCCATGCGGGTGGCAAAGCCCCACTCATTGTCATACCAGCTCAATATGCGCACAAAGCGGCCATCAATCACCTGCGTTTGCGGCAAGGCAAAAGTCGATGAATTGGCATTATGGTTATAATCGATAGACACCAGAGGCTCGTCCGAATAGCCAAGAACACCTTTCAGCGGCCCGTCAGCGGCGGCAATGATTGCCCCGTTTATGGCCTCGACAGAGGTCTCCTTGCCCGCATCAAACGTCAGATCAACACAAGAAACATTGGGGGTTGGCACCCGAATGGACGAGCCATCAAGCTTGCCCGCCAGTTCAGGCAGAACCAGCCCCACAGCCCGCGCCGCGCCGGTTGAGGTGGGGATCATCGACATGGCGGCGCTGCGGCCGCGATAAAGATCCTTGTGCAACCGGTCAAGGGTTGGCTGATCGCCCGTATAGGCGTGGATGGTGGTCATATAACCGCGTTCAATCCCGACAAAATCATTCAGGGTTTTAGCCACCGGGGACAGGCAATTGGTGGTGCATGAAGCGTTTGAAACCACAAGATCATCGGCGCTCAGCACATCGTGATTAACCCCAAAAACAATGGTTTTATCCGCATTGGTGGCCGGCGCGGAAACCAGCACCCTTTTGGCCCCGGCCTGTAAATGCGCGGCGGCCTTGTCACGCGTGGCAAAAAGCCCGGTGCATTCCAGCGCCACATCAACGTTCAGCTCTTTCCAGGGCAGTTTGGCCGGGTCGCGCTCGGCAATCACCCGAATGGTTTTGCCATTGATAATCATCGCCCCGGCTTCGGTTTGCACATCGGCGTCAAGGCGCCCGTGCGATGAGTCATATTTCAGCAAATGTGCATTGGTTTCGACCGGTCCAAGATCATTAATCCCGACCACTTCGATATCGCTGCGGCCGTGCTCGATTATCGAGCGTAAAACCAGACGGCCAATGCGGCCAAAACCGTTAATCGCTACGCGAACTGTCATTTGGTATCTCCCTAACCCAGACCTTGCGCCCAAGCTATGACCAGCCGCAAGAGACAGACATGAATATGGCTTGGGCTATAGCCTGTGCAGCCCCCCCCGTCCAGCCATATGCATAGTCAAAACACTATGCAGACATTCCCTTTGCCTAAAGCCGTGAACTGCGGCACAATAAGACCATGAGCGCACCAAAGAGCACTGATTCGGAACTTCTGACGGCAAGCGCGCGCCTGAATGCCGCGCTCGATGCGCTGGACGCCTGCAGCGCGACCTTGCTGGCCCGCCTGGACCAGGCGGGCGCATCGGAAGATCTTGACCAGGACCGGGCGCGTCTGGCCAGCGAACTGGACGCCGCGCAGGCCCGCGCCGATGCGCTGGAGGCCGCCGCGCAAGATGCACAAAACGCCCTCGATGCCGCCATTAAAGATGTCAAAAACGCACTGGGGACACTGTGAGCACATCAGTTTCCATAAGCGTTAATAACCGCACCTTTGTTGTCGGCTGCGAACCGGGCCAGGAAGACCACGTGCGCGCCCTTGGCAAGCTGTTCGACGATCACGTGGGCGAGCTCAGCGCGCAGGTGGGGCAAATTGGCGATCTGCGGCTGTTTTTAATGGCCGCGCTGGTTATTGCCGATACCCTGAACGAAGCGCACACAGAACGCGATGCCCTAAAAGCCAGAATTGCCGAACTTGAAGCGCACAGCACAGATGATGCCAGCGCGGCCAGCGCCAGCCAAAAAGAAGCAACCGCTTTACTTAACAAGGCAGCCCAAAGCATTGAGAAGCTGGTTGAAAAGCTGGAATCGCGCTCTTGACGTGAATTTTTTACAGTAAATGCACTGAATTTTTTCTCTTTCCCCCTCCCCATTTCATTCTGTTCGGCGTATGATGAACGTGGCGGTTTCTGCGGCGCGCGTCAGGGACACAATCCCGGCGACCGTATCGTCTCCTGAGGGAGCGGCCCCTGGTTGGAACCGTGGTTCCTTTCATGCTGCGCCCACCTGAATCTTTCGGGTCATCAGGGTATTATTGTCCCAACGGCGATTGTGGAGCCGCCACATGTCTTTTTTTAATACCAATGAAAAATCCAGCTTGCGGGCCAAAATGAAGCGCAAGCGGGTGACATTGAAATCACTCTATCCGCGCTCGGCAACGCAACTGGCATCGCGTTTCCCGGCTGAGATTCTGACCCGTCAGGGTTTGATCATTGCCGGCTACCGGGCCTTTCGCGGTGAAATTGACCCCCAGCCTTTAATGGAAAAACTGCGGGCGCGCGGCGCGCAATTATGCCTGCCGGTAGTTGAAGGCGAAGGCAAGCCGCTGACGTTTCGCGCCTGGACCATTGGCGATGAGCTGGAAACCAATTCATGGGGCATTGAAGAACCCAGCGAACAGGCCGCAATCGTCACGCCCGATATTGTGCTGGTGCCCTTCCTGGCGTTTGACATGAAGGGGCGGCGTCTTGGGTATGGCGGCGGCTATTATGACCGCACGCTCAAGGCCTTGCGGGCCAACAATCCCGATCTTTGTGTCATCGGCCTTGGCTATGCCGCCCAGCGCGTGCCAAAAGTTCCCCACGACCACAATGACCAAACCCTTGACTGGGTATTGTGTGAAGCCGGGGCCAACAGCATCACCGGCAAAACCCCGTAAAAATAATCAGTGGACGCTTTGCGGCGTAGAGTCGCTTTTGGGCGTCAGATCAAGTTCTGGCGGGGCATTATCGCGCTTGGCGTCAAAAGGCAAAAAGCAGGTTACTTTGGTGCCCTTGCCCGCCTCGGACTCGAACGTAACCAGCCCGCCATGCATATTGATCAAGGAGCGGACCAGCGCCAGACCCAGCCCGGCCCCGCCGCCTTTGCCACTTTCAAAATCATCAAACACCCGGCCTTTGTGTTTTTCATCAATACCCACGCCGTCATCATGGACCCAGAATTGCACCCCGGCCTCATCACTGCTGGCCCCCAGAATAATACTGCCGCTGCTGTGGGTATGCGCCAGCGCATTAAGCACCAGATTATAAAGAACCTGTTTCAAGCGGCGGCCATCGGCGCGCACCAGGGCGATATCTTCCGGGCACTCGATAATCAGATTGATCTGGGTTTCTTCGGCGCGGGTCTGTGTCAGACCAGCCACCGCATCGAGGATTTCGTGTAAATTCACGTCCTCCAGATCAAGCACCAGTTTACCCGCATCAACGGCGGCAATATCGAGAATATTTTCAAATTTGACCGTCAGATCAGAGGCGGCGGAACGAATGGCTTCGACCGGGCCTTTTTGTTTCTCGCCAAGCGGCCCGGCCAGACCTGCTTCCATCATTTCCGCATAGCCGTAAATGGTCGTCAGCGGCGTGCGCAACTGATAGGAGACATGATCGACAAACCGGCTTTTTAGTTCGGCAACGGCGCGGCTCGCCTCGGCTGTTTCTTGCAACTTTTCTTGCAAGGTGCGGCTGGCCGTAACATCCGACCAGGCGATAACCGTTGCGCCATCGGGCAAAGGCCGCGACAGCCAGGTCAGGATCACATCATCTTTACGCACGAATTCGCCCGACACCTGCCGCCGGGCTTGCGGGCCGGGGTCGGTGACCCTGGCTTTCAAGGCCTGCCAATAGTCTTCATCGGCATAGAGCGGCAGGCATTTTCCAGCGATAACATCAAGCGGCTCGCCGGGGGCCAGATCCAGCGGGCGCAAAGACCACAAATTCATAAAAGCGGCATTATGCAGCCGCAATCCCCCATCAGACCCGAACACCGCCACCGCATCAGTCAGATTGTTCAAGGTTTCGCGTTGCACATTGACCTGGGTGGTAAAGCGGGCCTGCATATCGATCTGGTCGGTAATATTGTCAAAGATATATAAAAGACCGCCAAACGGGTGGCGCAGGCAACTGACCCGCAAGGTCCGCCCGTCAGGCAGCGGCCATTTTTCATCAACCGAGCCGTCGGCATCAGTCAGGCTCAGATACCGGCCAAGTTCGTTTTGTTTCCATTTCTGGTATTCGACCTGTTCGGGAATGCGGCGGCGTTCGCGCATATGGTCAAGCCATTCGCCATGCGTCGGGCCATAATCCAGCCAGCTTTTTTCAAGATCAAAAAGCGTATGAAAGGCGGTGTTGTGAAAAATCATTTTCTGGTCAGCCGAAAAAATCACCACCGCCTCGGCCAGATGATTAAGTGTTTCGTCATGGGCCCGGTTTTGCGTACTCAGCTTTTCATCAAGAGAGCGCGCATCGGTTACGTCCACGGCCAACGCCCCAAGACCGCCGGAGACGGGAAAATAATGAAATTCCAAAAACCGGCGTGCACCGCCGACGATAACCGCACTGACATGGCTGATGCCATTTTCCTTTTGCGCCTTTTGCGCCACTGTCTTGCCTTCCGGGTCCAGCAAGACCTGTTTTTTGAGGACACTTTCAAGGGTTTTGGCCTCAACCGCATCCCGGTAGGCCCGGTTCGCCCATTCCAGTTTCAGGCCCGACGACAATCGCCAGGCCGGCAGGGGCGACTTATCCAGCATATCGACAAACGCCACCGGGTCATTGGAAACCAGATGGCGCACCTCTTCAAGGCGGCCCCTTGCGCTGGATTCTTCCAACCCCTTTATAGTGGAATCAGTCAGCCACATCACCAATTGCGCCCCGGCGGCGCGGCCATCAGCCTCAAAAAACCGCCCGCCTGTGCCTGAAATGGTCAAAGAAAACGGCTCACCGTTTTTGCGCAATTCGAAAAGGCACTGGCGCAATGTGGTTTCATTACCAGCCACGTCACGGGCTTCAAAATCGGCCAGCCCGTCAAGAATGGCCGCCGCCGCAAGCGGCTTGTCAGAGCCTTCGGTATAGGTCAGCAAACTGCCCAGCGCCACCGGACTGCCCTGCACCCGCGGCGCGCCCCAATCGCCTGCCTCTTTATCCGGGTCAGCCGTAAGGTCATCCCAAATGATGACAAGGCCCGGATGGGCAGAGAATATACTGTCTGCCTGGCTGATTTTTTCTTCAAGGTCGCGCGCCCGCTTGTGCCACAAATGATTGGCCGAACGGATACCCCGGGTCAGGTTTATCGCCCACAAGGTCACCGCAATGGCGAAAAAGACCGCCCCAAGGGCGATAATTGTCGAGGCGGTATGCGCGTCCAGATCCATGACTGCCTTTCGCTTGTCCCAGGTGCCAGAAAACCGCCCTGACGTTACAATTGCGTTTATTTTTACCCGGCCGGTTTATTTTTACATTCGGCGCACGGCAAATCACCGCGCACAGCATAAGATTGATTTATCATTTTTACCATAGGGGACGTATTCGCCATTACTGGCCGATGCGTACCGCCCCAAGACGGTAATCAATAAACACCAGACAATCATGCAATCCGTCACCCCCCGGCGCGCGGAATACCCATTGGCGCACCGCTCGCAAAGCCGAGCGATCAAATATCTTTCCCGGCGCGCTTTGGCGTACAGCCACATTATTTACGGTCCCTTGCGCCGTAACATCCAAAGACACAACCACCCAGCCTTGCCGCCCTTTGCGCCTGGCGCTTGCGGGATAATGCGGCACAGGCAAAGACACCGCCGCCAGACCGCCACCACCGGTGCAGGCGCCGGGCGCGGTCAGGCGTTTTATGGCTGGCGGCAAAGGGTAATCATGATTGACCTTGAAGCTATGCCCGCCGCCGCACCCGGCCAGCAATATGGCAATGAAGGGGATAAAAACCCGCATCAACCTTGCGAACGCGGCAGGCGCACCACCAGCCCATCCATCTCATCGGTCAGGACAATCTGGCATGAAAGCCGCGAATTGGGCTTGGGATCAGAGGCAAAATCGATCATTGATTCTTCCATGCTTTCCGCCGTGCCTGTTTTTTCGCGCCAGGCCTCATCAACATAGACATGGCAGGTTGCACAAGCGCAGGCCCCGCCACAATCGGCATCAATACCCGGCACCATATTATTAACCGCCGCTTCCATCAGCGTGATGCCCGGTTGCGCCTCGACATCATGTGGCGTGCCATCAATTTCAATATACGTAACTTTGACCATGGACAGTTTTTCTTTCGCGTATTCAGACCTAAATTCAAAAAGCCATATGTGATGTATCGTGCTTGGGCGTAATATCAAGCCCCCGCACCGCACCGCCTGCATTGTCAGGATGGATACACCGCCTTAGTAAGAGGCATGATTGATGCTGATACATCGCTTTTTCTGGCCGATGAAAACGCCACCTGGCAGCTCGGGGCGCGCTTGGCCGCGCGCACCTGTGTCGGCGATGTTTTCACCCTGCATGGGGGCCTGGGCGCAGGAAAAACAACGCTGGCGCGCGGCTTTATCCAATCTCTACTCGGTAACCAAACCGATGTGCCCAGCCCGACATTCACTTTGGTGCAAACCTATGAAGCGTCTGGTTTTGATATCTGGCACACGGATTTATACCGGCTGGAAAACCCCCATGACATTATCGAGCTGGGACTGGAGGATGCTTTTGACGAGGCGGTGACGTTGATTGAATGGCCGGAAAAGCTGGGTCCATATTTGCCAAGGCGGCGGCTGGAAGTGCATTTGCAAGCCGATCACAAAACGGGCCGCACCGCCCGCCTTATTCCTTTTGGTAATGGATGGGAGAGCGTCTTTGAAGACCAGTGATCGGAGCGCCTGCATAGAGGCTTTTTTGCAAGATCAGGGGTGGGGCGATTGCCAACGTACGCCCCTGCCCGGCGATGCCTCGGCGCGGCGTTATGAGCGGTTAAAACGTGGCCGTGAGCGCGCCTTGTTAATGGATGCACCGCCGCACGGCGACAACGCTCCCTGCCCGCCAGATGCCAGCGCGAAAGAGAGAAAAAAGGAGGGCTATAATGCCATAGCCCGCCTTGCCGGGCAGGATTGCCGCGCCTTTGCCGCCGTCTCTATGGCGCTGGGCGCGCGGGGGTTTTCGGCCCCGTCCATCCTTGGCGCCGATTATCAAAACGGCCTGATGCTGATCGAAGACCTTGGCCCGGCCATGGTGTCAAACACCATAGACGCTGACATAACCCTTGAAACACAGCTTTACACCGCCGCAACGGATACATTGGCTGCATTGGCCCGGTGCAGCTTTGATACGTCCCTGCCAGCGGGCAAGCCCATGTGGACCGTGTGTCCCTATGACGATCTGGCGCTTGTGGGCGAAACCCAATTGCTGCTGGACTGGTATGCCCCGCATTTTGGCCATGCCGTCAGCGCCCCGGCCCGCGCCGCCATTGATGCGGCCTGGAGGGCGGTTTTTGAAATGCTGGGTGCGCTGGCCCCGGTGCTGGTTTTGCGTGACTTTCACGCCGACAATCTGATCTGGATGCCAGAGCGCGGCCCCATCGCCAATATCGGCCTTCTTGATTTTCAGGATGCGGTATTTGGCTCCCCGGCCTATGACCTTGTCTCCATGCTGCAAGATGCCCGGCGCACTGTATCGCCAGCCCTGCAAACGCAATTGGTGCAGCGGTTTTTCGAGCGGGCAAAACTAACCGACCGTACCGCATTTGATAACAGTTATGCGATTTTGGGGGCGCAGCGCAGCGCCAAGATTATGGGTATTTTTGTCCGCCTGGCCAAACGCGATGGCAAAGCCCGCTATCTGGATTTTCTACCCCGCGCCACCGGTTATTTTTTGCAAAGCCTTGCGCACCCGGCGCTGGCCCCGGTGCGTCAGGCCTTTGCCCGCCATATGCCCGCTTTACTTGAACAAAAGGTCTCTTGATTATGCCCGCGCCTTTTCCAAAAACCGCCATGGTTCTGGGGGCCGGTCACGGCACCCGCATGCGCCCCCTGACCGATGACCGCCCCAAAGCGCTGGTAAGCGTCTGCGGCAAGCCGCTGATTGATCACCAATTGGACCGGTTGGGCGCCGCCGGTGTTAAGCGGGCGATTGTCAATGTGCATCATTTTGCCGATCTTCTGGAAACCCATGTTTTGGCGCGTACACTCCCCCCCGCCATAACCATATCTGATGAGCGCACGCTTCTTCTTGATACCGGCGGGGCGCTCGTTAATGCCAAAGAAGCCCTCGGCACAGCGCCGTTTTTTGTGATAAATTGCGATGCCCTTTGGGCCGATCTGGCACATGAACCGCTGGCCGCCTTGCATCAGACTTTTGGCACTGTAGATGCACCATTGGCGGTTTTGTTACTGGCCCGCAAAAGCCAGTGCATTGGCCTTGATACGGCGGGGGATTTTCATCTTGATGAGGACGGGCGTTTGCGCCGCCGTAAAGAAGATGAAGAAGCACCTTATTATTATGCCGGCACGCAAATCATGCATCCGGATTTACTCGGCGGCGAAGACATTCGGCCGTTTTCCGCCAATCATTTATGGGACAAGGCGCTTGGCATGGGGCGGCTTTTCGGGCTGGTTATGGATGGCTTCTGGCTGCATGTCGGCGACCCGCAGGCGCGCCGTGAGGCACAAAGCTATTTACGCCGGGAACCGCCGCGCTGACGCGCTTGCATTGAATCGCGATGAACCATGATCCAGGCCGCCGTGCCGGTCAGAATGTTCGATATGACAAAGGCCAGTATGGCCCCCTTATAGCCAAAGAAATGCCCGCCGACCCACGCGCCGCCAGCCGACAAAACCAAAGAGCGGATAAAACTTAATGTCAGGCCCGGCAAAGGCCGCCCAAGGGCGTTGAACCCGGCGGCCATAACGATCACAAAGCCATAACCGGCCGCCGTTAACGGCACGGTACGCAGATAAAATGTTGTCACCCGTGTCACCGCCGGGTCGGAAGAAAACAAATGCGCCACAAAACCGGAAAGCAAAAACAGGGTGATGCCGGTGCCTGCCGTCCAGATCATGACCATCAGATAGGCCTCGCGAAACGCCTGGCGCACACGATCCGTCAGGCCCGCGCCGCCATTTTGCCCGGTTATCGGGCCGATAGAGGCCGACAGGGCCAAAAGCGGTATGCCGAACAAAAACTCCATGCGCCCGGCCACGCCAAGGCCCGCCACCGCCGCCGCGCCAAAGCTGACGAATACGGCATTGATCAAAGACATGGTTACCGGGTTGATCATATTGGTGCCGGTTGCGGGAATACCAACGCGCAAAAGCTCACCCCAGGATTCGCGCAATTCCTCCCATGGCGGCAAATGCAGGATGATCAGTTTTTCCCGATGCACCATAACCCAGCCCATAATGAAAACCGCCGCGACATTGGATAAAACCGTCGACAGCGCCGCCCCGGCCAGCTCCATACGCGGAAAAGGCCCGATGCCAAAAATCAAAAAGGGGTCGAGAACAAGATTGACAATCGCCCCGGCGACCATGGTCATGCCCGGAATGCGCGCATCGCCAAGTGCGCGCAAAAGATTGCCCGCCACCATTGGCCCGACAATAAAGGCCGAGCCAATAAATGCGATATGCATATAAGAGCGAATGCCCGGCATTAATTCTTCGGGCGCGCGCATCAGTCGAAACAGAGGATCGACGCTCAATACCCCGGCAATGGAAATTGTCGCCACCACCAAAATGGCCAGCACAATCGAATCGGTAACCAGACGGCTGACATGGTCATGATTGCCCTCACCGGCGGCGCGCGACACCACGGAACTGGCCCCGGCGCCAAGACCAATGGAAATGCTTTGCAGGACAAATAAAGCCGGTACGCAAAAGCTGATGGCGGCCAGGGGCACCGTCCCCAAACGGCTGACATAATAGGTATCAACAATCCCCGCCGACATCACCGCAACAATACCAATGGCCATGGGAATACCCAGGCGCAGCAAATGCCCTCTTATCGGCCCCTTGGTCAGATCCCGCTTTTGTTTTTTCTTTTCCGCGCTCACAGCCGGTCCTCATTACTCATAGCCATAATTGCCTGTAAATG
>JALWSB010000182.1 GCA_027080345.1 Robiginitomaculum sp.
GGCCCGTCATGACAGTTGGCGCAAAACCACCTGCCCTAAATGCGGCGCATCGGCTTTACGTGAAACCGATACACTGGACACATTCGTCGATTCATCCTGGTATTTTGCCCGCTTTTGCGCGCCGCGCTGTGATCAGCCTGTGGACCCGCAAGCAAGCCGCTATTGGTTGCCGGTTGATCAATATATTGGCGGCGTTGAACACGCGGTCCTGCACCTTCTTTATGCGCGCTTTTTTACCCGGGCGATGAAAGATTGCGGCCTTTTGGATGTTGAAAGCGGCGAACCTTTTGCCGGCCTTTTTACCCAAGGCATGGTCACCCACCAAACCTATAAAACCGGTGAAAAGGGCGATTGGCTCTCCCCTGATCAGGTCGAGCGGCGCGGGCAAAACTGGTATTTGCGCGGTACCGACACAGAGGTGCTGGCCGGTAAAATCGAAAAAATGTCCAAATCCAAACACAACACCGTGGATCCGGCGGATATTATTGCCCGTTATGGTGCTGATGTGGCGCGCTGGTTTGTCCTGTCTGACTCGCCGCCGGAACGTGATGTCGAATGGACCGAGGCCGGTGTTGAGGGGGCTAACCGCTTTGTCCAGCGGGTTTGGGCCTGCGCCCGCACTGCCGCGCAAAACAATACGGGTGCTTATGACAAGAACACCCCTTTGTGCGCCGCTGCGCAAGCGCTTGAGCGGCAATGTCATAAAGCCGTGAAATCTGTTGGTGAAGACATTGAAGCGTTTCGCTTTAATCGCGCCGTTGCCCACCTTTATGACCTTTTGAATACAATACGAAAAGCCCAGGCCGGGCCATCAAGCGCAGGTATGGATGCCACCATACACAGTGTTTTACAGCGCCTTTGCCTGCTTTTATCGCCATTTGCGCCGCATTTGGCCGAATCCTGCTGGGCCGTCTTGAACGGCGAGGGGCTTGTTGCCCAAACACCCTGGCCATCTTACGATCCGGGGCTGACAGAGGACGAAACTCTGGTTATACCTGTGCAGATCAATGGTAAAAAACGCGGTGAGTTCAGCGCCCCGCGCGGCCTTGATAAAAACGAGGCGCAAAACATGGCGCTGGCCAATGAGGGCGCAAAGCGCGCCCTGGAAAACCTGACGGTCCGCAAAATCATTGTTGTGCCTGACCGGATCGTCAATATTGTGGCAAATTGATATGTATGGATTGAAATGTTTTTTGGTTTTTCTGGGCTTTGCCGCCATAAGCGGGTGCGCCGGGTTTACCCCGCTTTATGCCACAAACAACGATGGCACGACCCGGTTTTCTTCGGTCAGCCTGGCCCCTGTTGAGGGCCGTGCCGGTTTTTTGTTTTCTCAGGCGCTTTTGGAACGTGGTGGCATTCAACAAGGGCAAAGCGCACCCTATGTTCTTCATGCCGCCATATCCACCCAGCATATTGCATCGGGCGTTCGTGTTGATGATGTATCAACCCGCAGTCATGTGGAAATAACCGCCCGTTATTCGCTGGTTGATAAAAATGGAAAAGCGGTTTTTTCCAATTTTGCCAAAAACACAGCCGCCTATGACACACCGGACCAGCCTTATGGCGCGCTGGCCGCCACCTCCGGCGTGGAGGCGCATGCCATTACGGCGCTGGCAGAAACGGTAATGACAGACATTGCCACATTTTTGGCGCAGCAGGGCGACCCCTCTTGAAACTGACCGCTGCCAAAAGCGCCGCTTTTATTAAAAAGCCGGATCCGGCAATTGCTATTATTTTGCTTTTTGGGCCGGATCAGGGCCTGGTCGCGGACCGCGCCAACGAACTAACCACTTGTTTTTTAGGTGAAAACCCCGGCCCTTTCGCGCAAACCTCGTTATATGATGCGCAATTAAAAGAAAACCCGGGCATTATTGCCGACGAAATGTTTGCCCTTACGCTGGATGCCGGGGCGCGGGTTATACGCATCAAAGCCGCTAATGATCTGGTCGGGCGCGCCATCAGCACCGCTTTGGCGGCGCTCAAAACCAGCAAAGCCAGCCCCGTTGCCCGTGTGGTGATTGAGGCTGGCGACCTTTCTGCGCGCCTGTCTTTGCGCAAAACCGTGGAAAGCGCAAAACACCATGCGGTTGCTATTGGGTGTTACCCGCTTGGCCCCGGCGCTTTAAAAGCCATGGCGCGGGAAATCGCTGCGCAGGACGGTGTTTCTTTTGACCCCGAAGCGCTGGATGTGCTGGCCTCTCGATTGCCCGCAGATCATGCCCTGGCGCGCGGCGAAATTGCCAAGCTTTGCCTTTATGCCGGCCCAGACAGTGGTACAACAATCGACCCGGCCATGGTTCTGGCCGTTATCGGTGATGGTGCCGAGCAGGATTATCAGGACTATACGTTTGCGATTGGTATGGGTAACGCCAAAATGGCCGATCAGGCCCTGCACCATATACTCGCCGACGGCACCGCTGCGGCAACCTTATTGCGCGCTTTGCAGCGCCATTTCATGCGCCTGACCGAGGTTAGCGCAGCGGTTCACGCGGATAAATCCATGAGTGCGGCCATGGGGGCGCTCCGCCCCCCGGTATTTCGAATGAACGTTGCCGCCTTTGAAAGTCAGGTGCGCCGCTGGTCGCCCCGCGCCCTGCATCAGGCCATCGCCCTTTGTTTGCAAACAGAACGGGCGATTAAAACAACCGGTGCCCCGGCGCAAAACCTGTTGGCGCGCCTGACCTTGCAACTTGCCCGCGCCGGGTCTTAACACGAATGTATCAAGCGCCTTCCCCGGTCAAACGGCGGCAAATATCATCAAGCTGTTCCAGGGTTTTGTATTTTATCTGCACGCTGCCGCCGCCACCGGCCTGACTGCGCACCAAAACCGCCAGACCCAGATTG
>JALWSB010000183.1 GCA_027080345.1 Robiginitomaculum sp.
GCCGCCGCCCTGGCACTGGACGCGCCGCGCTATGCCCAAGGGGCCACACGTGCAGGCACTTATCTATGGCAACACTTGCGCGGGCGTGACGGCCTTATCTATCGCACCGCGTTTAACGGCCGCGCACACATTCACGGCACCCAAAAAGACTATGCCGCCAGCGCGTTGGCCTTTGTGGCGCTTTATGATCTGAGCGCAGATCCAAAATGGCTGAAACGGGCAAAAAGCGTTGCCGCCAAAATGGAAGCGCTGTTTTATGACAAAGCCGCCGGGGATTTTTATCTGAGCGAAACCGCCGGTTTGTTTGGCCGGGCCAAATCCACATCGGATTCGCAAAATCCATCCGGCAACGCCTTGGCGCTGGAGCTTTATGCCCGGCTTTCCCGGCGTGATGCAGACCCCCATTACCGGCAAATGGCCGACGGACTGGCCGCCGCTTTGGCCGGGCCGGCCAGCGCCAGCCCCGCCGGGTCGGCCCGCGCACTTTATGCCCTCCAGCTTTTCTCGCACGGCGAAACCGGCGCTGTGCGTTATCTCGCCGCCGGCCGGGTGCGCGCGCAAATTCATCAAAGCGAAGAGACGTTGGAACTACGCCTGCACATGGCGCCGGGCTGGCATATCAATGCGCAAAAACCCAATGAGGATTATCTCATAGCAACGGATTTTACCGTGCACGATGCGCATAATAACCAAGTGGCCATGACCCATTACCCAAAGGCCATAGAGAAGCGCCTGGGGTTCAGCAAAACGCCTTTGGCCCTTTATGAAGGCACAATCACCCTCTCCGCCCCCCGCACCGCCGGGGCCATTGGTGCGCAGCTCAGCCTGCAAGCCTGTGACGACAAAAAATGTCTGGCCCCGGAAACCATTGAAATCACCCTGCCGCCAGACACTGCCAGATCATAAAATGGCTGCGTCCCGGGGGGGGAAAGAGCAGAAATCTGGCTCACGCAGCTGCCGGGCCAAAAGGCCCGTTATGACCGTTTTCGGGCAATCATAATCACCGGAGCCATACGACCTGCGTTCAGGTTTTTCATTGTGTTGCGAATTTTCAATGGCGCGTCTGCCCCCATGACAACATGCACGCCCAATGGCGGCGGGGCCGCCGCAGTATCAGGGGAAATAGTCTGGAAAAATGCTCTGGCCGTCTCGCCATGATCTTCCTCATGGAGCAGATCAAAACCGGCATTGTCTAACAACAGCCGCATCTCGTCTGGCCGTTTCAGAAAGCTGGTTTTTGCATTTGTTGCCCAAGGCGCTGGATATTCCAGTGCCTCATCATTGGTGCGCATGACATCATATATGGCCAGTATCGCGCCCGGTTTTAGCACCCGCGCCGCCTCGTCATAGAGGGCCGCGCGATCTTTTATGTTCATCGCCACGTGCAGTGTCATTGCGCCGTCAAAGGCATTATCCGCAAAGGGCAATGCGCAAGCGTTGGCAACCTTGAAATGCAGGCGCTCATCCATGCCACAACGCCTTGTCAGTTCTCTGGCAACATCTATATATTCCGGCGTCAGATCGATGCCGGTAACAGTGCATCCGGCCGCGCCTGCCAGCGTACGCGCCGCACCACCAATACCGCAACCAATATCCAGAACATGGTCATCCGCCTTGATTTTCATATGACCAAGAATGCGTAAAGTCATTTCCCGGCCGCCAATATGAAACTCATCCACCGGCATTAAATCCGCAGCGCTTATGGCATGAGGGTCCAGCCCCGCAGCACGCAAACCCGTTTCGATACGCGCCAACAGGTCGCCATTCTGATAGTGGCGCACTATGTTTTCATTTTGAGCTTGCATTTCCCTGCCCTCAGTTAAATGCCGGAATCATGACCTGCCAGGCCATGGCCAGTGTGGCATACAGCCCGACAAAATAGGATATAGTACGCAAAAAAGGCGTTTTCATTATCGTCATGGGCCAGTGCACCAAGCGCGCCCAGAAAAACACCTGTGCCCACATGGCCGTAACGGCATTGCCGCCATCTGTAACAACCACCGCGACCGCGATGGGGGCAAACAATGTCAGGTTCTCAAATGAATTCATATGCGCCCGATAAGCCCTGTGCGCCCAGGCCGCATCAAATGGCGCATCGCCGGGCAAGGGGTTAAGGAACACCTGAACCAGTCCAATTTTACCTATTCTGTAAACGGCGTAGGGAATGACCTGCAATGCTGTCATCGTGGCAACCAAAACCAGCCAATAAATTTCCGGTGTCATGAGCTTTCCTATATCATCAAAAGTGGTGGCGATTCCCGCCTTTTAACTTGCTTTTTGCAAGTTATGTGACCTTATATCAGTTAACTTGTATATTGCAAGTTATTTTTCAAGGATCCGTCATGACCACTTCTGATGAGGATAAGGACCCGCAGCATTTTACACCCAAGCGGGATACAGGGTGCCCGATTGCCTTTGCGCTGGATCATTTTGGCGACAAATGGAGTCTGATTATTATTCGCGACCTTCTCATGCGCGGTCATGAAACCTATGGCCAGTTTTTACAAGGCGATGAACGTATCGCCACAAACATTCTGGCCAGCCGGCTAAAGCACCTTGAAGAGGCGGGACTGATCCACAAACAGAAAAATGCAAAGAACAGGCGCAGCAATGTCTATGGCTTGACGCAAAAAGGGCTGGCCTTGGCCCCTGTTATGCTCGAACTGGTACGCTGGAGCGCAAATTATGACCCCAACACCAAAGCCAATCCACAAATTGTGGCCCGCATCACATCAGACCGCGAGGGCCTGATAAAAGAGATTATACAAAAGAGAAGCGGCAAGACGGATTAGCCCCCGGACCCGTCACATAAAAACGGCCACCGGTTTCCCGATGGCCGTTTTATTTACACAAATTTGCCGTGTGATCAGCCGCCAAAGCGTTTTTTCAGACGGACACCAAATTCGGACCGGTCATTGCTGCGCACAACGCCAACAAAGCCGTTTTGTTGCAACCGGCCGACATCATAGACCTTGTTGAAGATGTTCTTGCCATAAATGCCAAGGGTCCAGCCCCGGCCCAGCGCTTCATAATCGGCGGAAAAACCGACAAGTGAGCGCCCTTTAAGCAACTCAGCCGCCCGGTTGATCGACTGACCGAACATTTTTGCCCGATAGGAATAATCAACATTAAAGGTCAGCTGGTCACCATTGGCCAGCGGCATGGAAACCTTGGGCGCAACGGATACGGTCCATTTTGGCGTCAGCGCCGGGCTGTCGCCCACCGCAATACCGATTGTGCCCGGATCAACACGGCGAATTTCAGAATCCAGATAACCGACCGAGCCATTAATGCTGATCTGATCATTCAGGTAAACCGTGCCCTCAACTTCGACACCGCGCGAGCGCGATTTACCGGCATTGGCGATGATGGTGGTAAAACCGCCGCCCGACGTGGTGATGGAAAACGGCAAAGCCAGATTGTTATATTTGGTCCAGAACGCCGACACCATGAAGGTAAAATAGTCATTGGCCCTGCCTTTCAAGCCCCCTTCAAAGTTGGTCGACGTGGTTTTGCCGAACGCCACGAATTGCGCCGGACCACCAAAGGGGCGCGGCGGAAAACCGCCGGGCTGGTAACCGCGTTGCACCTGCGCATAGGCATAAATATCATTTTGCAGATTATATGATGCATCGACATCCCAGGTGACCGCATTGAAGTTCTTGGATACAAATTTACGCGTCGCAAAGGTCGGGAATTGCGCATTGGCGTCCTTGGTATCGCGCGATACCCGCAAGCCACCGCCAGCCGTCAAGCGATCAGTGAAGCGATATTTGACGTTGGCATAGCCCGCATAGCTGTTGGTTTTCTGATTAAGATCAAAAAAGCCAAAATCGCCAAACCCTTCAACCGCGCCGGGCGTATTGAACGGGCTGAACACAAAGGGCCCGGATTCGGTTTCGCCCTCTTCGTGGAAGTAATAAAGGCCACTGACAAAATCCAGCGCCCCATATTGGCCATTGATTTGCAGTTCCAGCGAGGTTTGCTGGGCATTGCCATTTTCAGGAAACTCCGACAGGTGCAAGGCCGTCGCATCATCATCAAGACCGCCGGTATAATCGGAAGTACGATAATTGGCCAACAGCTTGGCCGTCAGGTTTTCGCTGGCTTCCCATTGCGTGGTCACCGAGGCGCCAAAGGCCGAATTGGTTGTCGTATCCAGCCCCGACACGGTGGTATTATTGTCGTCCGGATTGGTCGGCAACAGCCCCGGATTGAGCAGCGGGAAGCTGCCATCAAAAATGTTCAAAGGATTAGGTGCCGGGATCGAAGGGTCGAACGCAATTGTATAAGGCGACAAACCGTTATGGGCGCTCATCCCATCCAGCGCAAACAGCATGGAAAACCCTTCCTGGGGTTTCCACAAAGCCGAGAACCGGCCGCTAAACTCATTTTCCTCGCCAACGCGCTTGTCCGCATTGGGCAGGTTGAGAAAATCGCCAACCCCGCCGCGGTGCTTGAACGCGCCGCTGATATCGACGGCAAACTGGTCGCTCATGGCAAAATTGGAATAAAAATCAGCCGCCACCCGGCCGCGCGTACCACCGGTCAAATTCACCAGATATTCGTCGCCCTCGCCGGGTTTTTTGGTGATGATATTCACCGCACCGCCCAGCGTATTACGCCCATAAAGCGTGCCTTGCGGGCCGCGCAACACCTCGATGCGCTGAATATTGTTCAATGACAGGTTCGAGCCCATCTGGCGGCCAAGATAAATGCCATCCAGATACACCCCGACGCCAGGGTCGGTGGTAATGATATGGTCTTGCAAACCAATGCCGCGAATGAACACCGCCGCCTGCGCCGTATTCCCGACGCCATAACGGGTGATGTTCAGATTGGGAACATATTTGCCGACATCAGCCAGATTGGCGATGTTGCGCTCTTCCAGCAATTTGGGCGTAAATGCCGAGATTGATGTCGGCGTTTCCAGAATATTTTCCGCACGTTTACGCGCCGTGACGATGATCTCATCCTCGCGCGCACCGCTGTCATCGGCGGCATTTTGCGCCAATGCCGGCACAGCGGCAAAACTTTGCAAGGCCAAAACGGCCAGCCCGGTCAGCGCAGTGGAGCTCATTCCAAATGTTTTCATTTTCATACCATTCCCCATGTTTTGACAATTTATTGTCTTTCTAAAAGTGCAATTGCACTTTCTTGCGTTAACCATGTTGTACGGGAGTGATGCTGTCAAAGCAGTTTTTAAAAAAACCTGACCATTTGCACAGTTTTTTTTATTTTCGGGTAAAAATACAACAAAATCGGGAAAAAACAGACGCAGATTCGCCTGCCCTGCGACAAAAAGTCGGATTTTGCGCGATCATTTTGCGAATCGCTGCGCCCGGACTTTCTAAACCTGACGATTGAGCGTCAGCGCGGCGGCATCGGCCGCCGAGGCACTGAGCGCACCATTGGCCCCGTACCCGCGCATGCTGTTGCGGGCCTTGACGGTTTCGTCGGCAATGGCTTTGACCAGACCTTCGGTCAGATGGCGCACCGTATTGGCCGCCCGGTTGTTGGCCGCCAGGGCTTTTTCAAACGCGGCCGTGGCGGCGCGTAAATCCTCTCTGAGCGCCACCGGCGCACCGGCAACAAGGTCCGGGTTTTTCGCCACATTGGCAATTTCCAGCCGATAGGTGTTGGCCAATTTGTTTTTTTCGTCTGCGTCCGCATTGGCTTTTTGCGGCGTTCGTGCCTCAAAAAAAGCGGTTTCGCGCTCCAGCAAGGCCGTAAGCCGGGTTGTCAAAATCAATAATTGTTCGACCCGGTCGGCCGCATTATGAGCGTGCAATGCCATCAGAGCCCCTTATCATCTATGCCCTGCAAACGCAGGATTTCTGTGCGCAACTGGTCCGAAAGACCAATGCCGCCAGCCTTGGCAAACACCTTGGCATATTCATCGTGAAGAAGGCCGGAAAAGGCCTTTTCCCCCGCGCCGCCGCCAAACGGCCCCTTTGTATCCAGCCCGGCAAACATGCCATCGACAATCTGGCTCAGGAAAAAGGCTTCAAAATCCTGCGCGACCTTTTGCGCCTGCGCCGCCGTGCGCACCGCACCGATATTCGGCGCTTGCCCTTGCCGCGCCGCCAGCGCCTGGGTCAGATAGGCTGATGAAGACAAAACGTCGGCCATTACAAAACCTCGATCTCGGCCTGCAAGGCCCCGGCGGTTTTGATCGATTGCAAAATCGCGATCATATCGCGCGGCGTCAGGCCCAGCGCGTTCAACCCCGACACCAGGTCTTTTAAGGATACGCCGTCTTTGACGACCACCAGACCGGTGCCTTTTTCTTCTTCAACATTCACATTGGTGCGCGGCACGACAGTGGTTTGCCCCCCTTGCGAAAAGGGTGCAGGCTGGCTCACTTGCGGGGTTTCCTCGACCGTTATGGTCAGATTGCCTTGCGCAATAGCCACCGTGCTGACCCGGACATTTTCGCCCATCACAATAATGCCGCTGACCTCGTCGATCACCACTTTGGCCGGCAGATCAGGGACAATGCGCAATTGCTCTATGTCCGTCAGCAGGCTAACCATATCGCCGCTCCACCCGGCCGGGCGGGTCAATTGCACCGCTGTCGGGTTCAGGGCATGGGCGACAGGCAGGCCAACATAAGTATTGATGGCCCCGGCCATGCGCCGCGCCGTTGTCAGATCCGGATTGCGCAGCGACAAACGCACGCTGTTTTTACCAGCCAGATCGAACTTGATCTCGCGCTCGATAATACCGCCACTGGAAATACGCCCAACCGTTGGCACACCTTGCGTAATCGAGGCCCCGGCCCCACCGGCAGAAAATCCGCCAATCGCCAAAGTGCCCTGCGCCACCGCATAAACTTCGCCATCCGCCCCCATTAACGGCGTGACCAGCAATTGCCCGCCTTGCAGGCTGGTCGCATCGCCCATCGCCGAAACGGTCACATCAATGCGCGATCCATTGGTCGAGAATGCCGGCAGATTGGCCGTCACCATCACCGCCGCAATATTGTCCGTGCGTAGATTCGCCCCGCGGGTATTCACCCCCAGGCGTTCCAGCATGGATTCGAGACTTTGCTTGGTAAAGGGGGCGTTGCGCAGGCTGTCGCCGGTACCATTCAGCCCGACCACAAGGCCATAACCAACCAGCATGTTTTCGCGCACGCCCTCAATATCAGCAATATCCTTAATGCGCGATTCAGCACGCGCCGAGACAGGAATAATCAAGGCAGCCAGAACAAGGCCGATAGCCCAAACAAGATTACGCATAAACACGCTCCACAAATTTGCCCCTGTCTCCATGCCAGTTTCATGCCAGACTTTTCACGAAAACGATCCAAATTTACCATTTTATTTCAATAAATTACGCGGCCTTTCCTTTTGCGCACTCCAACCCGGCAAGAATGAACCGGCAAGAAAATCCAGCCCGGCATTTATGCTTAATCGGGCGTTAACTCCCCTCGAACACTATGGAAGCGTAAGAACGGATAGCTTTTATGAAGATCAACGCCACACAGAACACCCGCGCCAGCGGACCCACGCGCCGCAAAGGGGCCGACAAGAGCAGCGTGTTTTCCCCGGCAGGAGGCAAGGCCCAAGGCACCGGCGCCAATACCGCCAGCGCCTCTTTGACCGGGGCCAGCGCCATCAGTTCTGTTGATGCGCTTATCGCCTTGCAAGAAAGCGATGATTTTCGCCAGGCCCGCAAAAAAGCCACCGCCCGGGCCGATGATCTTCTGGATATTCTGTCGGCCCTGCGGCTGGGTCTTCTGGAAGGACGCTTGTCACCCGGCGATCTTGGCCGCCTGCAAAACACCTTGCGCAGCGCCCGGCCCGATACTGGTGATATAAAGCTCGAAGCGCTTCTCAATGATGTCGAAACACGCGCGCAAGTGGAAATTGCCAAACTTCAGTCCCGGCACTGAACAAATTTTGTTGATACTTGACCAACTTATTGATTTTTATCGATAATTACAAACCGCAACTCTATTGACGCCCGCGCCTTCCCGATTATAATCCGCCGCGATTCCGACCTGTTTGCGAGTCTGCGATTCAGGCCTGAACAGGCAAAATCCGGAGTATGATATGGCGGTTAGTGAAGCATCAGAACCTGGCATCCCCAAGGATTATCGCCCCAGCGATAAAGAGCCGTTTATGGGGGATTTGCAAAAGGCGTATTTTCGTCAAAAGCTGGAAAACTGGAAAGCGGAAATTATCGAGGAAAGCCGCGAGACCATTGCCAATTTACGAAAAGGCACCGAATCGCACCCTGATCTGGCGGATCGGGCCTCAACGGAGGCCGACCGGACTCTGGAGCTGCGCGCCCGGGATCGCCAGCGCAAACTCATCGCCAAAATTGATGCCGCGATCGCCCGTATTGAGAACGACACTTACGGTTATTGCGAGGATACCGGCGAACCTATCAGCCTCGCCCGCCTTGATGCGCGCCCGGTTGCGACGCTTTCCATAGAGGCCCAGGAACGTAAAGAACGTAAAGAACGCACCCGCAAGTAAACGCCCGTCATGCCTGCCCGGCGCGCATTTCTTTCGCCAGAACAGCCACTTGCAATTCCACGCGTTTAACCTCGCGTATCACCGCATTTTTGTTCATTTCCATCCAGAACCACAGTTTCAGCATACCCGCAAAAAACACACCAACACCCATGCCCATGCCCCACAGGGTTACCATGCGCGGATCGCTGGTATGGAAAAATTCCACCCGGACCATAAAGCAAGCCCCGTGGCCGCAAACGCCAGAACCATACCGAAAATATTCCAAAGCAGCATTTTTCCCTTGAACACGCCAAAGACCATGGCAAACAGGCCCGGTTCTTCGCTCAAAGCACTTAAAGTTTCGAGTTCAGCACTGGAAAGCGCCTTGCGGATTTCCTCGTCAAGCTCAGTCATTATCTTATCCTTCCAAATGCGTACGCAAGGTTTTGCGCACTGTGTAAAGTCTTGATTAATCGTGTCTTGCGCGCAAATGGGTTCATTTTTATTTTTTACTCACAGGTTTTGAACTTGTTGTGAAGTGCGCGAGATTTTGGTGGCGGCGCGCCCCTCTTTACCCTACCTTGTATCCACAAAGGGAGAAACCACATGCTGATCCGCCGCCCGCCGGGCTATACGATAAAAGAAAACGCCGTCACACCGCGCGCCGCATGGCTGCGCCGCCGCGAAATACTTGCCGGTTTTGCTGCCGCCGGTGGCACTCTGGCTTTGCCACGCGCCGGGGCGACAAAGAGCCTGCCGGCCATGAGCAATTACCCCCCCTTGAAAGCGGCCAAAACCGCCTATAGCCCAAGCAATCCCGCCGCCCCGTGGGAAGCGGTCACCGGCTATAACAATTACTATGAATTTGGCACTGGCAAGAGCGACCCGGCGAAAAAGGCGCACCGTCTGACAACCGCCCCCTGGACGGTCAGCATTGAAGGCGAAGCGGAGAAAACCGGGACATTCGCCCTTGAAGATCTGATTGATTTCAACGCCTTGGAAGAACGTATTTACCGTCATCGCTGTGTCGAGGCCTGGTCTATGGTCATCCCCTGGGTGGGCGTACCACTGGCGCAGGTTTTGCAAAAATTCGCCCCCAATTCACGGGCCAGATATGTGCAGTTTTTCACCAAATGGGCGCGCAAGGAAATGCCCGGCACCCTTTGGCCGGTACTGAAATGGCCGTACCGCGAAGGGCTGCGTATTGACGAAGCGATGAACCCGCTCGCCTTTTTGGCCGTCGGGGTTTACGGGCGCATTCTACCGAACCAGAATGGCGCCCCCTTACGCCTGGTTGTACCCTGGAAGTACGGCTATAAATCGATCAAGTCCATTGACCGTATTGTGTTTACGCAAGACCAGCCAGAAACATCATGGAACATGTCCAATGCCCGCGAATACGGGTTTTATTCCAATGTCAATCCGCATGTGGACCACCCGCGCTGGAGCCAGGCCTCCGAGCGCGTTATCGGCCCGCAAACCGGCTTTCGCGGGGCCTTGGCACGGCGTGACACGCAGATGTTCAACGGCTATGCGGATGCTGTGGCCAGCCTGTATACGGGCATGGATTTAAAGAAAAACCACTAGGTCGTAATACCATTCCCATTGCCCGCCTTAAACCCTTTGTTTTTATTGCCTTCAGCCTGCCGGCCCTGTGGCTGGTCTGGCAATGGGCCATGCTGTTGACGGGACAGGCAAACGATCTGGGGGTTAACCCGATCGAGACCACCAACCGGTTTTTGGGCGATACCGCTTTGCGGGTTTTGCTGATCACTCTGGCCATTACGCCGGTGCGCGATATCACCGGCTATGTTCCTTTGACCCGCTTTCGCCGCATGGCCGGTCTGTTCGCGTTTTTTTATGTCTGCGCGCACCTTTCGAGCTATCTTGGGCTGGATCTTTTTTTCAGCCTTGCCAAATTATGGAAAGACATTGTCAAGCGCACCTATATCACCCTGGGGATGAGCGCTTTTGCGCTCTTATTGCCGCTCGCCCTGACCTCGACCAATGCGGCCATCCGCCGCCTTGGCCCCAAGCGCTGGACACAACTCCATGCCCTGATTTATCCGGCAGCGATCCTTGCCGTAATACACCATATTTTCATGGCCAAGGGATTCCAGCTTATGCCCCTGATACATGCCCTGATCCTTGCCTTCCTTTTGGGCTGGCGAATGGTCAAATGGCTAAGAAAAAACACGCATCCCGGCGCATGACCTGATGTGACCTTAAATGACCTGAAATGACCTGAAATGACCTTATTCGATGCATTCAGCTCATTAAGTGAAAAAACCCGTCACCCCGGTGAAAACCGGGGTCCAGAGCGGTGCCAATACTGGATTTTCGACTTTCGTCTTAAATGGCGTGATGGAGAAAAGGATACCGCCACCTTGGTCTTGACGCTCACTATCCCCTCATCTGGGCCTTCTCCCCATGGGAAAGAGGTTCTTTTGATGTTGGTTTATGACGTCCTCTGCCTTGAGGGAGAGGCGGTAATCTGTCATTTCATCCGTGTCACCCCGGGCCTGCC
>JALWSB010000184.1 GCA_027080345.1 Robiginitomaculum sp.
ATCGCATCACTGCCCGTCGCCTGCGCCCCGGCCGTAATCAGCGTTCCTCCGCTGGTATATACCGCGCCACCAAGGGCGACATTGCCGGCGCTGGTGGCGTTGGCCGCTTGGGCGCTGGAATTGCCAGAGCCAATGGCCGTTGCCCCATTGGCCGTGGCCTGAACTTCGTGACCTATGGAAACAGCGCCTTGCTGGTTCGCCAAAGAAAATGCGCCCAATGCGACACTATTATCAGCGCCGGCCGTACTGAACGCCCCAATGGCCGTAGAGCGCCCAGCGGAGGCCTTGCTGTTTTTGCCAAATGCCGAGGCTTCAAAACTGCTTGCGATACTGCCACTGCCCGTTGCTGTGGTATTGAAATCACTGGCCTGTGACCCGGTGCCGATGGAAACCGCATCACTGCCTGTCGCCTGCGCGCCGGCCGTGACCAGCGTTCCTCCGGTGGTATAGACCGCGCCGCCAAGGGCGATATTCCCGACTTGGCTGGCTTTGGCACTGTCAGCATCATTGCCGGAGCCAATTGATACGGCGCCCATGCCCGAGGCATGGGTGTTCGTGCCGATAGCGGTGGCAAAGACAGCAGTGGAGTCTGAGCCTGCTCCCAAGGCCATGGAGCCATCAGACAAGGCCAGTGACCGGCTGCCCAATGCAGTGGTAGACTCGCCGTTGCCGCTGTCAGTTTGCGGGGTGCTAAGATTTAAAGACTGATTAATTCCGCTACCGGCTATGGCATCTAGCCCTATAGCAGTGGAGAAAGAACCCTTCGAAAGAGTCCCTGCACCAATGGCCGTAGATGCAAAACCCGTCGCTATGGCACTTTCCCCGACTGCGGTGGCGCTTGAATTACCGGTGTCAGCTCCGGTACCGCATTTCAGACTGCTAGCTTGCGTACCATTGGCGCAGGCGGCGGTGGCGTTTGGCCCGGCAAGAGCCTGAGATGATAAAGCCAGGCTAAGGGCCAAGGCGGCGCAACCACAGGCAAGGTTGATTTTGTTTTGTGATTTTTTGGCGGATGTGCGTGGGTTATATAACATTGAATCTTCTCCAGCTAAATACAGATACAATTGATGTAGTACAGCTGAATTTTATACCATTTCCGGGGTTGTAACCATCAAGAAATTCAAACCCATTGACGGATCAGTGCGGTGCGGCATATGCGGGTATAAAGGTGCTGGCGTTTATTGTAGCGAGTGGCAATGAGGGGGGCGCTTTCAAACCGGAAACAAGCGCCGCCCTTCGGGTTTGGCAAGACGGCACAAGCTGCATCGCAAACACGCCTCGAATAGGGATAAACCTGTCCTTCCTTGCGTTTGCGGACATCTTATCCCTTCTTGCCAAACAGATTTGCATCACATTAACAGGTCCTGACCCTGTGTTGTGACTTATGCGCGCAAAATGGTGTTAATGGCGGTTTTTTCGCGGGTGCGTGCATCAACTGTTTTAACGATAACGGCGCAGGCCAGGGACGGGCCCCCTTTGGGGTCTGGTAACGTGCCTGGCACAACCACCGCGTAAGGAGGCACTTCGCCATAATGGATTTTACCGCTGGCCCGCTCAACAATTTTGGTGCTTTGGGTCAGAAAAACCCCCATCGCCAATACCGCGCCTTCGCGCACAATGACCCCTTCGACGACTTCTGAACGCGCGCCGATGAAAACATTATCCTCGATAATCACCGGATTGGCCTGTACCGGTTCCAAAACCCCGCCAATGCCGGTCCCGGCCGAGATATGGCAATGCGCGCCAATTTGTGCGCACGAGCCGATCGAGGCCCAGCTATCGACCATGGTGCCTGCGCCGACATAAGCGCCAATATTGACATAAGAGGGCATCAATACCGCGCCCGGCGCAATAAAAGCGCCTTTGCGCACGGCGGCGGGCGGTACCATGCGAAAATCGGCCTGGCGAAAATCATCTGGCCCCCAGCCGGTGGTTTTAAGGGGAATTTTATCCCAGTTATTGCCCATTTGGCCGCGCTCAAAAAGGCTGGCATCGAGCATCCGAAAGCTCAGCAATACCGCCTTTTTGATCCAGGCGTGGGTGATCCAGCCGCCTTGGCCGTCGGGCTGCGCGACCCGTAATTCGCCCTTGTCCAGCGATTCGATAATGCTTTGGACGGCATAGGCGACCCTGTCATTTATTTCGCCGGTCTCCCAGGCTGTATCGATAATGTTTTGCAAACTTGGCATGGTGCTTTCCCGGTTAATCTGTCGCCGCGCCCGGTGGGCGCGCACAAGAGGTTTATCAACTTGGCCGCGCCGGGTCACGGGGCTACAGACAATTTGTCTGCCTTGCGCCCTGTTGTGGTTCGTCAGCGCATGCTATGCGGCGCGCATGACAAGCAAAGCTTCTGCGGCCAGAGCGTGGGCCAGCGCCGCAATCCATGCCATTCATAATGAAAAAAAGACACTGGAAGAGTGTCTGGCCCAAAATGGCGGGTTTACGGCCCTGTCGGTCAGGGACCGGGCGTTTGCCCGCGCTGTTGTCGGCGCGGTGTTGCGTCATAACGGACAGATTGAATTTGTGCTTGCGCATTTTCTGGACAGCCCCTTGCGCCCCCGCGCCGCATCTCTCAAAGCCCTGATGCATTGTGCCATTGGCGAAATTCTTTTTTTGCGCACCCCCGGGTTTGCGGTGGTCAATGATTATGTTTCGCTCAGCGCCGCTGATCCGGCAATGCGGGGTTATAAGGGGCTGGTCAATGCGGTATTGCGCAAAGTCACGCAAAGCGGCGCTGATGTCGCGCAAACCTGCCCGGTTACGCACAATATTCCGCCCT
>JALWSB010000185.1 GCA_027080345.1 Robiginitomaculum sp.
AAGAATCGGCTATTGCCCCCATATAACGCTATGCCTCTGGACAGAACGTTAAGATAATGAACTTGCCAACTCGCCAAGAGTATATGCAAATATGCTAATATACGAGAAAAAACAAGATTTTTTCTGGTAAATAAAAAGGCCGCCATGATTTCCCATGACGGCCCTTAAAATTAATCAGACACAGACCTAGTTAAACTTGAAAGTCCAGCCTGCGGTAATTTCAAGCTGACGCATGCGCAGCTCAATAGTACGATTTGGGTTCGGGCCACTGGTAGTGAACTCAATCCCGCGCACTTTATTGGTTGGTGCATACATGAGTGAAAATTCGAACGAATGTTTTTCGTTGGCATTATACTCAAAACCACCGGTAATGTGCGTTTTCATAATACCCGGCGCCATGATATTCAATGTTACATCATTTGTACCAATCGGGTTTTCATTACGCGCAAAACCTGCGCGCCACGTCCATTTGTCCTGGCGGTATTCGGTACCAAATTTGATAACATCAATATTCTGCCAACCAAAACCGGGGCCGCCAAAGTTCCCGAAAAGGTTTGGAATACGCGATGAATTACCAATTGAACCAACGCTTTGATAATTAATTCGTTTATAATCAACAACGAATGTCCAATCAGGAGAGACATCAAAAGCAACACCGAGAGTATAATTTTCCGGGATGTTGAAATCACCACCATCGGCAAACAGGCCGCGATATTTGTCAAACCGCGCCATGTCCAATTCAGACTGATAGGTCCCGGCAATGCGGAAATTTTCGGCAACATCAAGCTGGAAACCAACCCGTGCCCCAAGACCCGTTGAAAATTCACTGGTATTGTTGCTTAGCGCAGACGCATCAACACTAAACGGAGAGAAGGCCAAAAGACCACGGGCCTCAAATTGGTGAACCGCCAATACCGGCGCGACACCAATCGTCAACCGATCACCAAGTTTATAGGCAAAGTTGGCGGCAACCAGCAACTGATTAAGATTAACCCCGGTCCCTGCACCGCAAAAAACGCCGGTTGCGGCCGGGAACGGCGGAGACGCACAAACCGGGTTGGCCAATTCACGTGGCCAGCTGGTATTCATGCCACCATTACCAACTGCGGTCAGCGAAAAACCTAGTTTATCGCTGAACTGGTGGCTATAGGCAAAGCCCGGCACAGCAAACCAGTTGGAGCCTGATTTAACATCACCGGCCGGAACAAAACCGCCAGGACCAGACCCGTTAAAATGCCGAATGGGACTAAAAGCCGACAGGCTGATCTGCAATTCATTACCTGAATCAATCGCGCCGGCCGGGTTCATCGCCCCGCCAAAAGCATCACGGGTATCGGCGACACCGGCCCCGCCCATTGCTTTGGAACGGGCACTGATCCCGTGTTGGAAATACCCTTCTGTTGCCTGCGCGGCTGGCGCAACAAGCATTGCGGCGCTTGTCGCGCCCATAATTGCTGTAGACAGCAAAATCTTAGTTAAACGAGCCATAGTCCCCTCCCCGGTCATACGCTCTTGCAAAAAACCGTACCCATATATCAGGTCCAGTCACGAATGGCATGTTAATGCCGATGGGACCACTGCATGGCAATGGCCCCGATAATCAGTCAGGCGACCCGTTTAATCAAAAACCGGTAGACATCGCCCTCATGCACATGTTCGACCAGTTCATTACCGGTCGTGCGGCAAAACGCCTCAAAATCAGCGGTCGAGCCCGGATCCGTAGAAAGGACCTCCAGAGTTTTACCGTTTTCAAGACCTTTGAGAGCCTTCTTCGCCTTGAGAATAGGCAGCGGGCAATTCAGCCCTTTTGCATCCAGTGTTTCGTCAGCCATAACGTCTCCATTCATATTTCATTGCCATGACAGCAGTCTATTACATAAATAGGTTGATGTCAGATTCAAGAGCGTGCGCCATCCATGTGGCCGCGCCGCCCAGTTCAACTTCATCAATCATGTCACCTTTGTCCATTTCAAAAAGATCAAGGGTCATTTGACAACCGATCATTTTCACATCGGACAAAACCGCCGCTTCGCGCAATTCCTCGATCGAGGCGACGCCTTTTTTCTTGATCAGATTTTTCATCATCACAGAGGCCATATCCGTCACGCCAGGAATCATCCCGACCATGTTGGGCATGGACATGTGCATACCGCCCATGGGCATGGCCATCGCCGGATTACCCAGTGGCGTCACTTTAAGTTTTAGATCCTTGTTCAAAAGGGTCAGGCCGTAAAACGTAAAAAACATGGTGACATCGACATCCATCGCCGCCGCCGTCGTCGCCAGAATAAAGGGCGGATAAGCCCAGTCCAGCGACCCTTTGGTGCAGATGATTGTCATTTTCTTCGCATTGCTTAGCGCTTCCACGCTATCTTTTTGTGCCATTGTGCCGGTCTCCTCGGTCTTGCAACACGTCCCCAATCCCCCGGGATTCGTATATCAGCAATTGCTTTATTAGAGAATTTGTATGAAAGACGCTAGTCTGGTCAAGCAATTTTCTTCAAATAAGCCATAAAATAATGGTTATGCCCTGCTTTTCTGGCAATATTTTTTGATAAAATGGGCGAAATCCCCCTCGGACTATGACAAAAATGCACCATAAACTCGAAAAAAATGCCGTATTTATCTCCTCACCGGTGTTTCGGCGCGCCGCCTGGGGTCACAATCATCCGCTGGCAATACCACGGCAAAGCGCCATGCTGGATTTATGTGATCTTCTTGGCTGGCTTCCCGCAGCGGACTGCCGCCTTGCCGAGGCCGCGACGCCGACCACGCTCGCCCGATTTCATGATCGCGATTATATTAATGCCTTTATGAGCGCCAGCCAGAGCGGCAAAGCGAGCATTGCCATGCGCGAAAAATACCATTTTGGTACCATGGAAAACCCGCTTTTCCCCGGCTTGTTTGAACGTGCGGCAACTACGGTTGGCGGCTCCATCCTGGGGGCTGAACTGGCGCTTGACGGGCATCTGGTTTTTCACCCCTCCGGGGGAACCCACCACGGGCGGCGCGGTTATGCCAGCGGGTTTTGTTATTTTAACGACCCGGTTTTTGCCATTATGACCTTGCTGGACCATGGTGTGAACCGGGTCTTTTACGTTGATCTTGATGCCCATCACGGAGACGGTGTCGAGGCCGCATTTAGTGATGGCGAACGGGTTTTCACGCTTTCCATCCATGAAGAAAACCGCTGGCCCTATAGCGGCACTCTTGATGAGCCAGGAAGAGCGCGCGTTTGCAACATCCCGGTCCCCAAGGGTTTTAACGATAGCGAGCTTGATTATGTGCTGCGCACAGTTATCACCCCGGCATGCAACAAATTCAGGCCCGAAGCGGTGGTTGTAACCTGTGGTGCCGATGGTCTGGCGGGTGATCCTCTGTCCGGCATGGCGTTAAGCAATGGGGCCTTGTGGGACAGTGTGCTGGCGTTAACCGCCATGGCCCCGATACGCCTTGTTCTTGGCGGCGGCGGCTACAATCCCTGGACGGTGGCGCGGTGCTGGGCCGGTCTGTGGGGGCGGTTAAGTAACCGCCCCATCCCCGAGACACTCCCCGAGGCGGCGCAAATGCTTTTGCGCAGCCTGGAGAGCGATTTGATCGACCCGGAAGATGTTGAACCACACTGGATTACAGCGTTGCGCGACCCGCCCGCAAAAGACCCGATACGCCCGGCCGTGATTGAGGCGGCAAAGGCGGCCTCAGGCGCCTTGTGACCCATCCTCGGCCAGCCGCGCAAATAATACATGGTCATGCCATTCGCCATTGATTTTAAGATAAGAGCGCGCCAGTCCCTCTTCGTGAAATCCGGCTTTTTTTAACAAGGATTTTGACGGAATATTGGTGGGCAGACACGCCGCTTCGACCCGGTGCAGACGCAATGCACCAAAGGCAAAGTCACAAACCGCTTCGACCGCGGCACCAATCATACCGGTGCGCCGATACGGCAGCCCCACCCAATAGCCAAGCGATGCCGCCTGGGCCACGCCCCGGCGCACATGGCTTAAATTACAGGCCCCGACCAGATGTCCATCGGATTCGCGAAACACCATAAACGCATAACCAAGCCCGCGCACCCGGTCATCGCCATAGCGGCGCAAGCGGCGCTTGAATGCCGATTGCATCAATTCGTCACGCGCCCATTGCGGCTCCCACGGGATCAAGAAATCCTGGCTGAGCGCGCGCAACCGCGCCCATTCATCATAGTCAGCAAGACACGGGTGGCGCAGAATAACGCCTTTGCCCTGTAATTTTCCTCCAGGTAAATCAGATAAATCCGGCCGAAACAAAACCATGCTGTGCTTTCAGAAAATCAAGAAACAAGATGCAGCCTAACGCACCTTTGCGCGTAAAGACAAGCGCCCGGCCCGCCAGTGCCAGGCAAAATAAATCGCCAATGCCGCCAGCGCCAGACCAAACCAGGTCAGCGCATAATCAAGATGGTTATTCGGCAAATCGGCATGTGATGGGGCCGGTATTGGCCAGCCGGTTTTGCCCGGGGCCGTATCAACATCCAGAACATAGTCGGTAACGGCATTATCGGCATCTGATGCGCCCAGCATGGTTTTGCTGTCGCGCCAATACCATATCCCGCCGGGCCGGTTTTGCGGCGTAAACAGCCTCTTGCCGCGCACCGGCTTGAGAACACCCGTCAACAAAACATCAGATGAAACCGGCGGCCGCTGCCATGTCGGCTCTTTTTGATAGGGAATATAGCCAAGATCAGTGACAATTTTTATGCCGCTTTTGCTTTCAAAGGCGCTCAACACCCGCAAGGCCTGTTTGCCATCACGCACCGCAAACAGCATGTGCGGTGGGGTGTCCATAAAATGCCCACGCACAGAGACATTACGCCAGCCAATGGGCGCGCCATTGGCGCTTTGTGATAACAGTTTTTCCAGCGGAACAGGTGGCAAGGTGGCGCCGTGCTCTATTTGCGCGATCAGATCGGTTTTCCAGTGCAGGCGCTGCACCTGCCACACCCCAAGCCAAATCAGAATCGCCAGCACTGGCACCATAACAGCGCTCAGAATAGGGGCCGGGGAAAAGCGTACCATGCCGGAATGCGCCTAATCGGGTTTGCGAGGCTGTTTATTGCGGCCCTCAACAACATTATTGCGGTACATCAGCGCAAACCAGAACGCCTTGAACGGGCGCAGCAAGGCAATGGTCAGCACAGTCGCCAAAGGCAGCCATAAAAGCGCGTGTACCCATAAAGGCGGGTGAAACCCAACTTCAACAAATAAAGCGGGGAAAACCACCAACACCCCGACCAGCAAGATAACCACACTGGCCGGACCATCCCCGGCGTCTTCATAGCGATAATCCATGCCACAGCATTCACAACTGTCGGCAATTTTCAAAAAGCCGTTAAACAAAGCCCCTTCCCCGCAGCGCGGGCACACACATTTCAGCCCGCACGTTATCGGGGAAATAGCGTTATCGCTCATCCGAAAATGACATAGATAAAGGTGAAGAGGAACAGCCAGACCACATCAACAAAGTGCCAGTACCAGGCCGCTGCCTCAAAGCCAAAATGCTTGGTCGGCGTAAACCCGCCCGCCATCAGCCGTAGCAGACAAACCGCGAGGAATATGGTGCCGATGATAACGTGCGCGCCGTGAAAGCCAGTCGCCATAAAGAAGGTTGCGCCATAAAGATTACCGGCAAAATGGAACCCGGCTTCGGAATATTCCATAGCCTGAAACGTGGTAAAGGTCATGCCCAGCAAAACCGTCAGCAACAAACCAACCTTGGCACCATTGCGGTTCCCGTGGATCAATGCATGGTGCGCCCAGGTTACCGTGGTCCCGGACAACAGCAAAATCAGCGTATTGGCCAGCGGCAAATGCCAGGGGTTAAACGGCTCGACGCCCTCGGGCGGCCAGGTTTCAAAGCCGTGCGCCACACCGGCGGCGAGCCGCGCATCATGGAATAATGCGCCTTCGAAAAACATCCAGAACCAGCCGACAAAAAACATCACTTCGGAGGCGATAAACAAGATCATGCCATAACGCATGGCCAATTGGACAACCGGTGTATGATCCCCGGCGCGGCCCTCGCGCAAGACATCAGACCACCAGCCAATCATCGTAAAGACAACACCCAGAATGCCCAAAAGCGCCACCCAAGGAGTACCTGCAGGGAGACCAAACAGGCCCTTCATCCAGATAACAGTGCCCATGGTCAGGGTCAGCGCCGCAGCCGAGCCAATCAAAGGCCATGGGCTGGGGTCAACAAGGTGATAATCGTGTTCAACAGCGTGCGTGGACAATTTAATCCCCCAAAATCATGCCGAAGCGATTCGGCGCTCGATAATATGCACCATCTGCTATAACGGTGCAGTGTGAATGCGGCAACCGCCGCGCTGGCGTGCGCTTATGATTTGCCATTGGCTTTTGGCAATTGCGCACTCTTCAAAGGCTTCTTTTTATCTTTCTCAAAAAACGTATAGGAAAGGGTAACGGTCTTGATATCATCAAGATTATGTTCGTCGGCGATATCGGGTGAAATAAAATAAATCACCGGCATATCAATGCTTTCGCCCGGTTGCAGAGTTTGCTCGGTAAAGCAGAAACATTCCAGTTTGACAAAATAAAGCCCGGCCTTTTGCGGCGTAATATTATAGCTGGCCTGGCCGGTTATCGGGTGATCAGAATTATTCACCGCGCGAAATTTTGCCAGACTGTTCTCACCAATATGGATGGTTTGTTTAAGCTGCAAAGGGCGAAACTCCCAATCCAGACCATTGGCGATAGAAGCATCAAAACGCACCGTCATCATCCGGTCGAGCACCTTGTCGGCCCCAACTTCTGCGGTCTGTGTGGTCCCGCCATAGCCGGTGACTTTACAAAAAATATTGTAAAGCGGCACAGACGCATAAGCCGCGCCAACCATGGCAATCGCCAACACCCCGAAACCAATCAGGAAGCGGCCATTGCGCCGTGTTGTTTTATCATCAGGGGAGTGTGGCATTGAGATTCCCGTGAATGCGTATAATCGTTACGACAAAGGCCAAAGCGCAAAAACCAAAAAGCGCCAGCCCGATGGCAATATTGCGTTTTGTGCGGGCGCGTTTTTGTTCTTCGGTCAAGGTTATATATTTCATTTCGCCGCTCATGAGCCCAACCCCGCCAGTTTAAAGGGCGTGGCCAGGTGAAGCCCCAGGCCATGTTCGGCCAACAGCGCCGCGAAAACCGCGAAAAGATACAAAATGGAAAAGCCAAAAAGATCCCGCGCCGCTTTATCGCCCTTACGCACATCATAAAGCGCCGCGGCGATGGTTTCCCCGCTATCACCGGCGCGGCTGAAGGCCACGCGCACCGCCAAAAGGATAAAGGCAACACTGCTCAACGCCCCGACAGTGGCATAAAGCCAGCCGCCAAGCCCCGTCAGAACCGGCATTAACGTCACAGCCCCAAGCAGCACGCTATAAAGCACAATCTGAATACGCGTAACCTGCGCGCCGCGCACCACCGGCAACATCGGCACACCGGCTTTTTCGTAATCCCCGGCCTTGTAGAGCGCCAGCGCCCAAAAGTGCGGCGGCGTCCATAAAAAGATAATCGCAAAAAGCAAAACCGCATCAAGATCAACCGACCCGGTGGCGGCAATCCAGCCAATCATCGGTGGAAAAGCCCCCGCCGCGCCGCCAATAACAATATTATGCGCGGTGCGCCGTTTCAGGCCCATGGTATAGATGACCATGTAAAAGAAAATTGTGAAGGCCAGAAGCCCCGCCGCCAGATAATTGGCCGCTGCGCCCATAATCACCACGGCAATCGTTGCCATGACCAGTCCAAAGCCCAAAGCAGGTCCCGGCGCAACACGTCCCGCCGGAATGGGGCGCAAGCGGGTGCGGCGCATTTGCGCATCAATGTCCGCATCATACCACATGTTCAAAACGCCCGCCGCCCCGGCGCCAAGTGCAATGGCAAACACCGAAACCAATGCCAGAACCGGGTTCATCGCGACCGGGGCCGCGACCAGACCAACCAGCGCGGTAAACACCACCAAAGACATCACACGCGGCTTCATCAGGGCGATGAAATCGCGCGGCTCCGCCAGCGATACAGCGATTGAATCGGTATGTGAAATGTCACTCAAGACATATAATCCTTAAGAGGGCAAAACCTCTGGCGCGTGCTTTCACCCGCGCCAGAGAAATGCGTTAGTCAATAACCGGCAGCTTTTCAAACTGGTGGAAAGGCGGCGGCGAGGACAAAGTCCACTCCAGCGTATTGGCCCCTTCACCCCAGGGATTGGCCACCCCCTTGCGGCGGCGCACAAAGGCCTCAACAAGAACCACAACAAAGACGGCAAAACCAGCCATGGAAATCAGATTGCCAAACGAGGACACATGATTCCAGAAGGCAAAGGCATCAGGATAATCAATATAACGCCTTGGCATGCCTTGCAGGCCCAAGAAGTGCTGCGGGAAGAAAATCAAATTGACGCCGATAAAGGTCAAGGTGAAATGCAATTTTCCCAAAAACTCATTGTATTTCAGGCCTGTCATTTTCTCAAACCAGTAATAGAACCCGGTAAAAATACCAAACACCGCCCCAAGGGACAGGGTGTAGTGGAAGTGGGCCACCACATAATAGGTATCATGCATGGCGATATCCACGCCTGCATTGGCCAGCACCACGCCGGTCACCCCGCCAATGGTAAAGAGGAATATCAGCCCCATAGCGAACAACATCGGTGTCGGGAAGCTGATTGAGCCGCCCCACATGGTGGCAATCCACGAGAAAATCTTGATGCCCGTCGGCACCGCAATCACCATGGTTGCCGCAATAAAGTAGGCCTTCAAATCCACCGGCATGCCCACCGTATACATATGGTGCGCCCAAACGATAAAGCCGACAAAGCCAATGGCCACCATGGCATAAGCCATGCCCAGATAGCCAAAAATCGGCTTGCGACTGAATGTCGAGATAACGTGGCTGATAATACCAAAGGCTGGCAGGATCATGATATAAACTTCCGGGTGACCAAAGAACCAGAACAAATGCTGGAACATAATCGGATCACCACCACCCGAAGGGTCAAAGAATGTGGTGCCAAAATTACGGTCGGTCAGCAGCATGGTGATCGCCGCCGCCAACACCGGCAAAGCCAGAAGAAGCAAAAAGGCGGTCACCAGAATGGACCAGGCAAACAGCGGCATTTTATGAATGGTCATGCCCGGGGCGCGCATATTGAAAATGGTGGTGATAAAGTTGATCGCCCCCAAAATCGAGCTGATGCCCGCAAGGTGCAAGGCAAAAATAGCCAGATCCATACTTGGTCCCGGGTGACCCACGCTTGACGACAAGGGCGGATAAGCCGTCCAGCCGCCACCAAAGCCGTTTTCACCGCCAGCGCCCGGCACAAACATGGAGCTGACCAACAAAACAAGAGCGGCCGGCAAAAGCCAGAAAGAAATATTGTTCATGCGCGGAAAGGCCATATCCGGCGCGCCAATCATCAAGGGCACAAACCAGTTACCAAACCCGCCGATCAACGTTGGCATAACCAGAAAGAACACCATGATCAGGCCGTGCCCCGTCACAAACACATTGTATGTCTGTTCAGAAGCAAAATACTGAATACCTGGCTCGGCCAACTCGAACCGCATGGCCCATGACAGCCCACCCCCGACAAGGCCGGAGATAAAGCCAAAAATGATATAGAGCGTGCCGATATCCTTATGGTTGGTTGAAAACAGCCAGCGGGTGATAAAGCCGGGCTTGTGCTCGTCGTGTGCTACAGCTTGAACAGTCATTATATTCCCCAAACTCTATTTGGCAGATGCCAGTTGAACGTGAACCGTCGTGGTGTTTTCGGCGTATTCCGCCTGTGTTTTGGCAAACCAGGCGTCATAATCGGCCTGCGGCAAAACGTGAATTTCGATCGGCATAAAGGCGTGGCGCGAACCACACAATTCCGAGCATTGCCCGTAATAAATGCCCGGCTCATCCACCTTGAACCATGTTTCATTAAGTCGTCCGGGCACCGCATCAATTTTGATACCAAAGGCCGGTACGGCGAAGCTATGGATCACATCGGTTGCGGTGACAATCACGCGGATAGTTTTACCAGCCGGAACAACAAGCGGATTATCAACGCCCAAAAGCCGTGGCTTGCCCGCCGCCTTGGCCTCATCATCGGGCAGCATAATGGATGAATAGGTCACCGTTTTATCAGGATCGCCCGCCGGATCGGTATATTCATAATCCCAATACCATTGCGAGCCGATTGCCTTGACCGTCATGTCAGATTCTGGAACCACGTCTTCAAGATAAAGCAGCCGGAAAGACGGAACGGCTATAAGCAGCAATATGAGCACCGGGCCGAGCGTCCAGATCACCTCGATCAACGTGTTATGACTGAACCGGGCAGGCTCCGGGTTGGCCTTTTTGTTGAACTTGACGATTATAATCAAAAACAACACCGACACCAATGCGACAATCGCCGTAATGATCGGCATCAGCCAGTAATTGTGAAAAACATGAATTTGCCGGGCCACTTCAGTCGCTGCCGGTTGAAAGCCAAGGGCTTTGCTCTGCGGTACGTGTTGTGGCAAATCGGCAAATGCCGGTAATGCCATTAGAGAAAACACAAGGCTCATTAAAAACTTTGGTACGAAGCGCATCCTACCCTCATTTGTTCGTTTTTCGAAAGGTACTGGAGAAGGCCCACGCCTCACCCACGCCCCCCGACGTGATTAACATGGGACACCTTGTCGCAGAGTCTCACCATAAATGGCAAGAGCCATTTCCAGTATTAGCGCATATACACTGGCGTTTTTTTGTATTTTTGCTATTATTTTGCCTTGGTACCGATGTGTTTGGCGTACCAAGGTGCCCTTGCGCCGCCATTTCCCCCTGATTGTGGCGGCTTTGATCAGGAGGCATAAATGAAACAGCTTTCTTTCTTCACCCTTGTCTTTTCCATTGGCATGACCATGGCCGGGTCCACCCTTGCCGGCACCCTTGTGCTTGGCGAAGACCTGGCCGCATCGTGTTATCACGAAGCCAAATGGGGCAATACTGACCGGGACGCCATAACCGTCTGCGACCGCGCCTTGAGTGAACAGAGCATGGGGCGACATAACAGGGCCGCCACTTATGTTAATCGCGGCATTGTACGTGCCGCACGCGGCGATCTTGCCGGTGCCATTGAAGACTATAACCGGGCCTTGAAAATCAAACCGCTTCTGGGCGAAGCCCTGGCCAATAAGGGCGCGGCACTGATCCATCAAAAACACTATGCTTTTGCTCTCGACAGTCTGAACGAGGCGCTCAAACTGAAACTCACACGCCCGGCCAATGTTTATTTTAACCGTGCCGTTGCCCGCGAAGAAACGGGCGATGTGCAAGGCGCATATGAGGATTTTCAAAAGGCCGCCACGTTGGAGCCAAACTGGTCATGGCCCAAACGCGAATTGAAACGGTTTTCCGTTGTCCCCAGCAGTTAGCAGTTTAACAGGTGACGCCCCGGCGGACTTGCCCTAACAAGGGGTATGACAGATTTTGCATTTGAAGATACTGATCTTGACGCTCAAACCGCGCAAGGTCTTACCGAAAACGCCCTTCAAGGGGCCGACGATGGGGAGATGTTCGTTGAACGCTCCGTCTCGGAAAGTTTTGTATTCGATGATGGGCGCCTGAAAAACGCCTCTTACGATGCCACGCGCGGCTTTGGCCTGCGCCGGGTCTTGGGTGAAAGCACCGGCTATGCCCACTCCACCGAACTTAGCCCGGCGGCCCTGAAACGCGCCAGCCGCGCCGTGCAGGCTGCTGATCGCAATCAGGGCGGCATTTATGCCGATGCCCCGGCGCGCACCAATAAAAAGCTCTATATCGATTGCGACCCGACCCTCAGCCCGGCCTTTGCCGATAAAACTGCCCTTTTGGCAGAGGTTGATACTTATGTGCGGGCGCAGGACGAGCGCGTTATTCAGGTCAGTGTCAGCCTGGCCGGGGAACAGCGCAATATTACCATTTTGCGCGCTGGGATGGACCCGGTGTTTGATTGCCGCCCCTTGGTGCGCATTGGTGTTGCCGTCACCGTCGAGCAGGATGGCCGCCGCGAAAGCGGCCAGGCGGGGGCTGGCGGGCGCACTTCTTACGAACAATGGATCAGCAAAGAAAGCTGGCGCAGTCTGGCCGACGAAGCCTTGCGTCAGGCATTGGTGAATTTAGAGGCGGTTGATTGCCCCGCCGGGGAAATGGACGTGGTGCTTGGCCCTGGCTGGCCCGGTGTTTTGCTGCACGAGGCCATTGGGCATGGTCTTGAAGGTGATTTTAACCGCAAGGGCGAAAGCGCTTTTTCTGGCAGGATTGGCGAACGTGTCGCGGCCAAAGGCGTTACCGTGGTTGATGATGGCACCATTGCCGACCGGCGCGGCTCGTTGACCATTGATGATGAAGGCACCCCCACCGAGTGTACCCCCCTGATCGAGGATGGTATCCTTGTTGGCTATATGCAGGATCGGCAAAATGCCCGCCTGATGGATATGCAGGCCACCGGCAACGGGCGGCGCGAAAGTTTTGCCTGCCCGCCTTTGCCGCGCATGACCAACACCTTTATGCGCGCCGGTGAGCACGATCCCAAGGAAATTCTTTCTTCTCTTAAAAACGGTCTTTATGCGGTTAATTTTGGCGGCGGGCAGGTTGATATCACCTCCGGCAAATTTGTTTTTCAATGCACCGAGGCCTATCTGGTCAAAGACGGCAAGGTCGGCGCGCCGGTCAAAGGGGCAACCTTGATCGGCGACGGCCCCAGTGTGTTGACCCGCGTGGCGATGATCGGCAATGATCTGGAACTGGATCCGGGCATTGGCGTATGCGGCAAAGCCGGACAGGGTGTCCCCGTTGGGGTGGGCCAGCCCACATTGCGTATTAATGGCCTGACCGTAGGCGGCGCAGAAATTGGCTAGGGCAAAACCGCAATGGATACGGTAAGCACAAGCGGCGCGCCAGGCTGGAAATATTCCGCTGCCGCTGCCATTACTTGCGTCAGCATTGCCGGCATTTCCTTTGGTCTGGGCCTGCCTTTATTGGCGTTCAACCTTGAATTCATGACCCATTCGGGGTGGATTATCGGCCTTAATGCCTTCATGGCCGCGTTATCCACCGTCATTGCCGCCCCCTTTGCCCCGGCCATTCTGGCCCGCGTACCAACGCGCCCCTTTATGATTGCCTGCGTGCTGGTCGCCGCCTTAAGTTTTATTTCCTATCCGCTGATCCGCAATGTCCCGTTCTGGATGGCCATGCGTCTTTTTTCCGGGGCCGCCATTGCTATTTTATTTGTTGCCAGCGAAACCTGGGTCAACCAACTGGCTCCGGCCCGCATTCGCGGTCGGGTGATTGGCATATATTCCATGTCTCTGGCCGCCGGCTTTGGCCTGGGTGGCCTGATCGTTGCCTTTGTCGGGGTGCGCGGCTGGGCGCCGTTTCTGGCCGGCGCAGGATTTTGCCTGCTGGCCATTATCCCATTGTTTTTACCCGGGCCGGGTCTGGTCATACCCGAACGCACAAAAAGCGGCATACAGTCCATTATAAACATGGCGCGCACGGCACCGCGCCTGATGATGGGCGGCTTTGCCTTTGGGGCCATTGAAACCGCCGCCATGCATTTTTCACCGGTATGGGCATTTCGCGCCGGCTATAGCGAGACTATGGCCCAGCTTGTTGTTGCCGCCGGGGCGTTTGGGGTTATTGCCCTGCAATTGCCCATTAGCTGGCTCGGCGACCATTTTGATCGCTATAAGCTGCTTATGGCGTGTGCCCTTGTGGCACTGATTGGGCCGGTTCTTATGTATTTAGCCGCCACCACCCATTCACCGCTTATCTATGTTATTTTCTTTTTCTATGTCGGTGTGACCGAGGGGCTTTATATCCTCGCCATGGCACTGATTGGCCAGCGCTTCTCCGCCACCAATATGACCGCCGCCAACGCCACACTGGTTACATTTTACGGGCTTGGCTCGCTTCTCAGCCCGATGCTGGTTGGCGGGTTGATGCAACAGATCAATCCACACGGGGCAATGATCGGGCTTTTTATCATTGGCCTTGTTTACCCGGTTATTGCCGTGCTGAGATCGGCGCGAAGAGCCGGTTGACAGGCGATCTCTCTTGAGTATTGTCCGCCGCTCGCGTCAGGAGTGTTCCGACGCCTAGGGAAACAGGACTATGGCCAAATCTTCAACTATCAAAATCCGCATGAATTCCACGGCTGATACCGGTTTTTTCTATGTGACAAAAAAGAATTCGCGTACACTGACAGAAAAGCTGGTTTTGAAAAAATACGACCCGGTTGTGCGCAAACACGTTGAATTCAAAGAAGGCAAAATCAAATAGCCTGATTGCCTTGGCGACGCTTCAGGCCGCCTGGCTGTCCTTCTCATCACTTTTAATGCAATTTCGTCCGGCTGATTTGGCCGCGTAGAGGCACGCGTCCGCGCGTGCCATAATGCGTTTTGCCGTATCGCCATCACGTAATTGTGCAAGACCGCCGCTAATGGTGATCTTGACTGGCGGTTTGCCCTGGCCGATTTCAAAAGCGCTGCCCTCGACCGCAGCGCGCAACCGTTCGGCGGCCTGGCGCGCATCCTCGATTGTTGCCCCGGGCATGACAATAACAAACTCCTCACCACCATACCGACAACCGACATCAATCGCCCGCATATTGGCTTTGATCCGCCGGGCGATCTCCTGCAAGACCCGATCCCCTGCATCATGCCCCCATTGGTCATTTACGGCCTTGAAAAAATCAACATCCAGCATCAGCACGGACGTGGTTTCAACCCCCCGGCTGAACCGCACCAGCGCATCTTCCAGACGGGCATCCATAAACCGCCGGTTATTGAGGCCGGTTAATTGGTCAGTGACAGACATTTCAAAGCTGTCATCAAGGGATTTACGTAACGTATCGGCATAGCGCTTGCGGCGGATCTGTGTTTGCACCCGCGCGGCCAGTTCATTGGCCTCAACCGGGCGAAACAGCACATCGCTGACCCCCAGATCGAGCGCCCGCACAATCCGGTCACGATTGCCCGGATCAACCAGCGCCAGAATCGGCATTAACCGCCCGGTTTCGTCCGAGCGTATCCGCGCGCACAGCCGCAGGCCGTCAAAACCCCGCGCCGCCAGATTGACAATAAAAAGATCAAATGTGTTTTTTTGTAACAGCGCCGACGCCTCACGCGGCTCCCAGCACAGTGTGGTTGCATATCCGGCACCAAGTTTTTGCTGAATGCGCTGTCCCTGCCCTTCATCATCTTCAAGTACAAGAATGCGCATATCGCCCTTGATATCAATGCATTCCGGGGTTTGTGAAAAAATCGCTCCCATGGCCCGCCCATTGGCCTCGCGCGAACGCAATTCGTCCATAACCATTTTCAGACGCAATAACGAACGCACCCGCGCCATCAAGGTGACATCATCAATCGGCTTGGTCAGAAAATCATCAGCGCCCGCTTCAAGTCCGCACACCCGGTCCTCTTGCTGGTCCAGCGCCGTTACCAAAATTACCGGGATATGCCGGGTGCGCGGATCGTCTTTCAGACGCGCGCATACCTCATACCCATCCATATGCGGCATCATCACATCAAGCAAAATCAGATCAGGCACGGCCTCTTTGGCAATCTCAATGGCCTGCGCCCCACGGGTCGCCGTCAAGACGTCATAATACTCTGCCTCGAGCTTGGCTTTAAGCAGCCTGACATTCGGCTCTATATCATCAACAACAAGGATTCGCCCGCTCATAACGCCCTCAATCGAGATATTTGCGAACGGTTTCCAGAAAGCTCATGACGGTAATGGGTTTGGAGATATAGGCCTCGCACCCGCTTTCAAGGATTTTTTCCTCATCGCCCTTCATGGCAAAGGCGGTCACAGCAATCACCGGAATAGACGCGATATCTTTATCCGCCTTAATGTCACGGGTGACCTGCACACCGGAGATTTCCGGCAACTGGATATCCATTAAAATCAGATCGGGTTTATGCTCTCGGGCCATTTCCAGCGCCAACAGCCCCTCTTTGGTTTGCACGGTTTCATAGCCGTGCGCTTCCAGAAGGTCGTTGAACAATTTCATGTTCAACTCGTTATCTTCCACAATCAGTATTTTTTTCGGCATAGCTTTCAGCATGGCATCCACGCCCACCATAAATTAACCCAGAGTCTTTTTATTGCGGGTATTAAACACCAATAACCTTAAATAACCCTTGACCGGCACAAAGAAACATTTAAGAGTGAACATATCATGAACTTTTATTATGTCCATAATCGTCATGAGTGAAAATGAGACCCAGCCGAAACCGGGGCAGACATGGTGCCGGGACTGCCTTGCCCCCATTACGGCGCAGGCGGTATCCTGCCCCCAATGTCTGGGCACACGGCTTCTTGCCCACCGGGAAATCAACACGCTTAGCATTGCCCATATTGATTGTGATGCGTTTTTTGCCAGTGTCGAAAAACGTGATCACCCGGAGCTGGAAAGCGTCCCTTTGCTGATTGGCCATGGGGGAAAACGCGGCGTTGTCGCCACCGCCTGTTATCTGGCGCGGGCTTACGGCGTACGTTCGGCCATGCCGATGTATCAGGCCCGCCGACTTTGCCCGAGCGCCACAATCATGCGCCCGGATATTGCCAAATATTCCGCCATCAGCCGCCAGATGCGCACCATGATGCGCGCGCTGACACCGCTGGTTGAACCCCTCTCCATAGACGAGGCCTTTCTCGACCTTGGCGGTACTGAGCGCCTGCACGGCGCTCCGCCCGTACACGCTTTGATGACTTTGCAAAACCAGATTGAAAAACAAATCGGCATCAGCGTATCTGTCGGCCTTTCCTTTAATAAATTTTTGGCCAAAACCGCATCGGCCCTCAATAAGCCCAAAGGGTTCAGCCTTATCGGAAAACATGAAGCCGTCGGCTTTTTGCGCGACAAACCGGTTGATTTTGTCTATGGGGTTGGCCCGGCCTTCGCCCGGCGGCTCAATATTGACGGTCTGCAAACCCTGGGCCAGATACAGGACATTGGCGCGCAAACCATGCAGGCCCGATACGGCCTGCAAGGCGGGCAATTGGCGCATCTGGCACATGGCCATGATACGCGCCCGGTCAATCCGCATTCAGAACGAAAGTCGATTTCCTCGGAAACAACGTTCGAACATGATATTGGCGAGCGGCATTTGCTGGAGCATTATTTATGGCAACAATGCGAACGCACCGCGCAAAGCGCAAAAAAACACCGGCTTCAGGGCAAGGTTGCCGTTCTTAAACTCAAAACCTCCGGCCACCGCAGCCTGACCCGCCAGATCACCTTAAACGAACCGACACAGCTTGCTGATACCCTGTTTACGGCCTTGCGGGAAAAACTGCGCACGCAGGCGCAAGGTCACCGGTTCCGGCTGATCGGAGCCGGGCTGACGCAACTCTCCCCGGCGATGAAAAGTGATGATGACAGGCAGACGGACCTTTTGGATGATACCGCCTTGCGCCGCGCCAAAGCCGAGCGGGCAATGGATAAAGCGCGAGAAAAATATGGCCCCAAGGCGGTGCAAAAAGGGCGTGCTCTAAAAAAATAAAAAAATCAGGAATCAAGTGCCCGTTCAAGCAGGCTTTCACTGGTTTCACGCGCCCGCAGCTCAACCACCCGCACTTCCAGTTCAAGCTGGAACGGCTGCTCATCATTACCACTTTCAAAGGCCGTACAATCAATAACACCTTCAATGCGCCGCGCCGCCTGCAAAGCGGAAACTTCACTGGCACCGGGCATCAAAATGGCAAAAGCCCCCTGGTCCAGCCGCGCCGCCATATCCTCGGCGCGCACCAGATGGCGCAACATGCCGCCCAGTTGGCGGCGCGCAGAATCGCGATATTCAGCGCCAATGCCCGGCGGCGCACTGACCCGGATGAGGGCCAAAGACAAAGGCCGGTTAATGGATTTGGCGCGGCGGCTTGTGCGCGCCAAATGGCGCATAAAAAAGGCCGGTTGAAACAGGCCGGTTTCGCTCTCTATCGCGGATTCATTACGGATGGTCTCAAAAATTGATTGAATATGCTGGTGACGGCGACGGTCATGCGCCAAAGATAAAATACGCTGGCGTGCATCCTCTTCGTCTATGCGCGCATCCAGAAGGTCGCTGGCCCCGCGTGCAAAGGCTTCATCCACTGCGGTGAAGGTCTTGGGGTTAATCAGCATAATCGCCGGCAAATGATAAAGCCGGGTATTGCGCCGCATCGCCGCGGCAATGGTAAAACCCGGTTCGGTATCATCAATAACATTCAGGACAATGGCGTCAAAATCCCGTTCATGCAGGCAATCAAATGCGGTAAATGACGTCAAGGCTGCGGTCACCTCCGCGCCTGATTTCTCCAAAGCATTTTTCAAGGCAATAAATTGCGGCGCAGCGGCCCCGGCAAACAATATTGATATTGCCTGTTCATCAGCTCCAAATGGCGGTGCAGTTGTCTCCTCGCCAGTCAGATGGGCCAGGGTTTCCATGCGCTGTTCGGCCTCTTCCTCCATTAACGCATGGCGTAACGCGGCGCGAATGCGCGCAACAATCTGCGCCGGATGCACGGGGGGGCGCAATATGCTGGAAAAAACATCCAGACCTTCGACTTTTCCCGCTGTGTCGGTAATGGCAATGATCGGCAAATGACGGCCAGGAGCGGCCGCAATTAACCGCTTGGCCAGGGCTATTGTCTCTTCAATACCCCGGCCAAAAGAATCAATAACCACCCCTTCAACGAGAAAGTCAGCAGCGGCGATTTCCGCCTCGTCATCGCTGCGCGCAAAAATTGTCTGAAACCCCGCATCATCAAGGCGCCGCGCGGCAATGGCCAGCGCCCCGTCTTCTTGGGAAATAATCAGTATTTGCGCACGCATATTGCCGCCACCCTCACTATATTTTGGCAACGCCCCTTGCCTGTTTGCTATAAAATAAACAGGAATGAACGCCTGCGTTAATCGAATCGGCTTATTGATTCGTTTAATACTCGCCTCAGAATTAGGACAAAAAGGTTAATGCTCGTATGAGTCCACAGACTAAACGCACATCACGGCGCGGCCCGTTGGCGAGCCTGCGCATTGTCGAATTTGCCGGGCTGGGGCCAGTACCGTTTTGCGGCATGTTGCTGGGCGACCTTGGTGCGCAGATTGTGCGCATTGACCGCCCCGGCACCCCCGATGGCGGGCCAGCGGAAATTACATCGCGCGGGCGCCGCTCAATCTGCCTTGATCTGAAAGACGCAAAAGACCGCGCCACCGCCCTCGCCCTGATGACCAGGGCCGATGCAATTATCGAGGGCTTTCGCCCCGGCGTTATGGAAAAGCTGGGCCTTGGCCCCGATATTGTCTTGCGCGATAATCCGGCGCTGGTTTACGGGCGCATGACCGGTTGGGGGCAAACCGGCCCTTTGGCGCATAGCGCCGGGCATGACCTTAACTACATTGCCCTGACCGGTGCGCTTTATGCCATGGGCGAGGACAATACCCCCCCTGCCCCGCCGCTCAATCTGGTGGGTGATTATGGCGGCGGCGCGCTTTATCTGGCGTTCGGGGTAATGGCCGCTTTGCACCATGCGGGCAAAACCGGGCAAGGTCAGGTGGTCGATTGCGCCATTACCGATGGAGTGGCCAGCCTGATGGCCCCGATTCACTGGCTGAAGCAAAGCGGCATGTGGGATACCCGGCACCGCCAGGCCAATATTCTTGATGGCGGCGCGTTTTTCTATGCCTGCTATACTTGCGCCGATGGCAAGTTTCTCTCCATCGCCGCCATAGAGCCCCATTTTTACCAGCTATTGCGCGACAAAATCGGCCTTGATGACAAAAAATGGGATGACCAATACGACCGCGCCCGCTGGCCACAATTGCGCGCGGATCTGGCAAAGATTATCGCCACCAAACCCCGTGACCATTGGCAGGCCCTGCTTGAGGGCACCGATTGTTGCGCGGTGCCGGTTCTCTCTTTGGCAGAGGCGGCGGCGCACCCGCATAATCAGGCGCGCCAGTCCATTGTCGAAATGGATGGGATCAGCCAGCCAGCCCCGGCCCCGCGCTTTTCAAAAACACCGGGCCATATTGCCAACCCACCACCCAAACCGGGCGCAGACAGGGACGCCATATTGCGCGACTGGGGCATAGAATAACCCCGCCGCGTCAAATGGTTATCTTTCCGGGTGGCCCTTTAATATATAGCCAACATTATCGATACTGCCATCGGTTTTGGCCGGTTTGATGTCCAGAATTTCGGCAATCAGGCTATAGACATTGACGTTGTCAAAGCTTTCCGCCTTCAGGCCATCTTTGAACACCGGACCATCGGCAATAAAAGTGCCATACATGTCGTGAAAATGGCGGTCATAACCGTGCATGCCCAAAGGCGCGTATTTGTATTTTGATGTCAAACCCCGGGCAAAGATTGTCCATCCGGGTTCGGCAACAACAAAAATATCGCCGGTGCGGTCCGGGTTGTCCAAATGCCAGCGTTTGGGCAAATGTTCGCGTCGATAGACCTGCATTTTGGGGTGGGCATTGGCCAATTTGTGAAACACCTTGTCGATATTCGCCGGGTCCTTGACGAAAATATGCAAACTGACATCCCCGGACGGACCGCCCGCACTGGCAAATTTGGGCACCATGATCTCATCAAGGTTGATGTAATCATCAAGATACACCACAGCATCTTTTTTAAGACGGGTCATGCCATGGTCAGAGACCACAATGACATTGACCTGATCTTGCATGCCCAGCGCCTCTATGCCGGCCACAAGGTCGCCAATATTTTTATCAACGCCCAGTATAGCCGCCGCTTCTTCTGGTGTTTCCGGCCCATAACGGTGCTCGGCTGAATCAACATCACTGAAATAAAGCGTAATCAGGCGCGGGCGCGTTTCTTGCGGCAAAGCCAGCCAGTCGAGAACCTGCTGCACCCGCTCTTCTTTGGGTTTATTGTGCTGGTAAGGGTACCAATATGTCGGGCGCTTGCCGGCAATTTTCGCCTCCGAGCCAAGCCAGAACATCGCCGCCGTGGTCAGGCCCTGTTTTTCCGCCGTCACCCAGATCGGCTCGCCGCCCCACCATTCGCTTTGTCCATGGGTGTCGCGCTCCATCAAATGACCGGTTTTGCGCGAATAGGAAAGGTTGGAAACCACCCCGGTATGGTTGGCATAAAGCCCCGTGGCAATAGCATAAAAATTAACAAAGGTGACGCTTGGCATCACCGAAATAAGACCTTCCGCGCGCACACCGTCTTTTGCCAAAGTGCGTAAAGCCGGCGCCGGATTACGATCAATGGCATCCCAGCGCAAACCATCGACACCAACCAAAATGACAATAGGTTTTTTACCCGACTGGGTATCCGCGTGACCTGATGATTTCGATGCAGTAACGACCGTCTTGTGCGCACCCGTATCCGGTGTTTGTAAATACGCACAGGCATTTAATGCCAAAGCCCCCAAAAGAGCCAATCCCCAACGCCGCATGACATCCTCCTTAAAAAAAAGCGTGTGGTCTGTCCTAAACCCTTGCGCCCAAAATTGCATGTTAAAAAAACAACAGGCCTGTTTTATTTCCTTTCCACTCCGCCCTTGCCCTTGATCAGCACAAAGCGCAAACTGTGGCTTCACATAGACCAAGGGGAGTGTCATGCGCACATTTTTTGCCGCATTACTGATCATAGCCATGTTTTCCACAATTGATGTTTTTGCCCAGCCACCGCAAAACCCGCATGCGGGCGACCGTATTAGCGGCCAGTATTTTGAAACCCGCAGCCCGGTTGTCGCCACCCACGGCATGGCCGCAACGGCGCAGCCTCTGGCCTCTCAGGTGGCCATCGACATCCTCAAAAAAGGCGGCAATGCGGTCGATGCGGCCATCGCGGCCAATGCGGCGCTGGGGCTGATGGAACCAGTGGCCAATGGCCTTGGCGGTGATCTTTTTGCCATTATCTGGGACCCCAAAACCAAAAAGCTCTATGGTCTGAACGCCTCGGGCCGCGCCCCCAAAGGCCAAACGCTGGCGCAACTTAAAGCCAAGCTGCACGGAGCAAAAGAAATCCCCCCTGTTGGTCCCTTGCCGGTGTCGGTGCCGGGCGCTGCCGATGGCTGGTTTGAAATGCACAAACGTTTTGGCACGCTGCCGATGCGTGACATTCTCGCCCCGGCAATCAGTTACGCGCAAGACGGCTTCCCGCTGACTGAAGTCATCGCCTATTATTGGGATATCAATATGACGCGGCTGGAACAGGCCCGAAAAGCAGGCCTGTTTAGCGAATTTGACAATGCCCGCGCCACCTATCTGATCGATGGACACACACCGGCCGAAGGCGAAATATTCAAAAACCCGGATCTTGCCAAAACCCTGACCCTTTTGGCCAAAGAGGGCCGTGATGCGTTTTACAAGGGCAAAATTGCCCACACCATTGATGCCTATATGAAACGTATTGGCGGTCCGCTGCGCTATGAGGATTTTGCCAGCCATCACTCTGAATGGGTGGAGCCGCAATCGATCAATTATCGTGGTTATGACATATGGGAACTGCCGCCCAACGGTCAGGGCATTGCCGCCTTGCAAATGCTCAACATCCTTGAAGGCTTTGACATGAAAGCGGCCGGTTTTATGACCGCCAAAAGCCTGCATTTGCAGATCGAAGCCAAACGACTGGCCTTTGAAGACCGGGCCAAATTCTATGCCGACCCGGACTTTACCGATGTACCGGTCAAAGAATTACTATCCAGGGAATACGCCGCCAAACGCCGCGCCCTGATTGACCCGGAAAAAGCCATGGTGGACATTGGCCCCGGCGACCCCAAGGCCATTCAGACCGGCGATACAACCTATCTGACGGTGGCCGACAAAGACGGCATGATGGTCTCACTCATCCAGTCGAATTATCGCGGCATGGGTTCAGGTCTGGTGCCCGACGGGCTGGGCTTTATGTTGCAAAACCGGGGGCAGTTATTTGCCTTGCAAGAAGGCCATGCCAATGTCTATGCACCGGGAAAACGGCCCTTCCACACCATTATTCCCGCCTTCGTCACCAAAGACGGCAAACCGTGGATGTCATTTGGTCTGATGGGCGGGGCGATGCAGCCGCAGGGCCATACGCAGATGATCGTCAATATGATTGATTACGGCCTGAATGTGCAGGCGGCAGGCGATGCGCCGCGCTGGCACCATGATGGCTCGGCCCAACCAACCGGTGCGCCGCGTCAGGGCGTGGGCGTGGTCCATCTGGAAAACGGCGTGCCGCAGGATGTGCGCGATGCACTAACCGCAATGGGATATAAACTGGGCCCATCGGACGGCGGCTTTGGCGGCTATCAGGCCATACGCATCGACCCGCAAACCGGGGTTTATTCCGCCGCCTCGGAAATGCGTAAAGATGGCGCCGCGATAGGGTATTAAGCCCCAAAGAGAGGGTTCAGCTTTCATTCAGGTTGAGTTTTCCAAAATGAATGACCAAACAATGGGGATTATGATGAAATTGCAACTTGCATGTTTTGGTGCCATCGCCGCCCTGTCGCTCAGCGCAATGGCCCCGCCCGCCGCCGCCGATGATACGGCCGCAGGGCTCAGCCTTTATGCCTTTCCCAATCAGGCCGGGCCGACCATCACGCTGATCCGCGATACGCCCAAGCTCAAAAAACTTGGCTTTTCCTCCCGCGCTATGAGCATGAAAGTCAATGCCGGGCGGTGGGAAGTGTGCACCGGGAAAAGCTACCATGGGGCATGCGAGGTCTTCGGGCCGGGTGTTTATAATTTTTCGATTTTTAACTGGGGCAATAAAATCAAATCAGTGCGTCGCATTCGCCCTGGCACGCCAACCATCACACTGTTTGCCCAAACCGGCATGAAAGGCCAAAAACACACATATGCCAAAAGCGTTGGACGATTGAAAGACATTACCCAAAACAGCATTGCCAATTCAGTAAAAGTACGCGGCGGCGCGTGGGTATTGTGCGAAAACAGCAAAGGCAAGGGTAATTGCGAAACGGTTGACCGCGATGTTACCAATATTCGCCGGATTGGCCTTTCGGGAGCGGTTTTATCACTCTATACCGGCGATGATTGGGCCAGGAACCAATACAGCGACAATGGTGGCGCGGCCTATGGCGGCGGCCTTGCCGGGGGCAATGGCGGTTATAATGGCCCCGCAAACGGATATAATAACGGCTACAATAATGGTCGGGGCAATGGTTATAACAACGGCTATGGCACATATCCGATGATTACGCTTTATGATAATTACCGCTATGGCGGGGCTAACATAACCCTGGATCGTGAGAACCCCGATCTGCGCCGGGAAAACTTTTCAAATCGTGCCATGTCCTTGCGTATCAACAGTGGCACCTGGGAAATATGTGACGGCGCTGGCTACACTAAAACCTGCCGCCGGGTGAACCGGGATGTGCCTGATTTGAGTAAGTTGGGCTTGCAATATGCCATCACCTCCGTGCGCCCCGTAATGGATGACGGCTATGGTGGCGGCTATGATAATAGCCCGCGCATGCCGCGTTATCTGGAAGGTCAGCGCACAACCTTTTTCCCAAGCCCGGAGCGACGCGGTCAGCCCATCGCCACTTGCCTCTATCCGAACAATCAATGCGGCCGCCCTGCGGCGCAGGCCTTTTGCCGCAGTGCGGGCTATAGAACCGTGGTTTATTTTGACGACTCGGTGAGCAGGGGACCAGTGTTTTACATGGGGAACCAGCGCAGCAGTGCCTATGCAAAGCAACGCCAACTGGTTGACGTCTTGTGCGCACGGTGAGTTCTACGCACTTTTATTTCGATGAACCCGGAAAATCCAGAAAATAATTCCTGCTATCAAGTAAATGCAGCAAAATGGAAACAAATGCTGGATATTTATTCGCAGCAATTGCAGTATACCTCAGTCATACGTTTTACAGGGAGGATAAATATGGCAGGAAGATTTGATCTGAAACGGGCGAAAGATGGCTCTTTTTTCTTTACGCTCGTCGCAGGCAACGGTGAAATCGTTGGCAAATCAGAAATGTATAAAGCCAAAGCCAGCGCCAAGAATGGTATTGAATCTGTCAAAAAAAATGCGCCAAACCGCGCCCGGTTTAAAGATCCGTGGGAAGGCAATGGCGGTAAATGGTATTTTGGCCTGAAAGCCAGAAATGGCGAGGTTATTCTATCCAGTCAGGGTTATAGCTCCCAAAGCGGCGCTGAAAACGGCATTGCCGGCGTTCAACGGGCCGCTGATGGAGCTGATACCAAAGACCTGACCAAATAATACTGGCGATAATCGCCCATTAAAAAAATAAAGCACGCAAAACGACCGGCTCCCCCCCACCGGTCGTTTTTTAATGGCAGAATGAATGTGCCAGGGCCTAGCACAAAACGGCAAAACCCAATATGGACGTGTTTAAGTTTGGAAAGAAAGGCCATGAATATGAGCACCCCTCTCAGCTTTGACTGGAATGATCCTCTTTATCTTGATCGCGCATTGAGCGAAGAAGAACGCATGGTGCGCGATGCGGCGCGTGCTTACGCGCAAGACAAGCTGATGCCGCGTATTTTGACGGCCAACCGTGAAGAACGCTTTGATCGCGAGATTATGACCGAAATGGGCGCCATGGGCTTTTTAGGCTCTACCTTGCCCGAGAAATATGGCTGCGCCGATACCTCGCATGTTGTTTACGGGCTGATTGCCCGTGAAATCGAGGCGGTGGATTCGGGCTATCGCTCGGTGATGAGCGTGCAATCCTCGCTGGTCATGTATCCGATTTATGAATTTGGCAGTGAGGCCATGCGCAGCAAATGGCTACCCGACCTTGCCAGCGGCAAAAAAATCGGCTGTTTTGGCCTGACCGAGCCTGATGGCGGCTCCGATCCTGGGGCCATGCGCACCAATGCCAAAAAGGTTGATGGCGGCTATGTGCTGAACGGCTCTAAAATGTGGATTTCCAACGCCCCGATTGCCGATGTCGCGGTGATTTGGGCCAAACTTGACGGGGTTATTCGCGGCTTTGTGGTTGAACGGGGCATGGAGGGCTTTTCCACCCCCAAAATCACCGGTAAAATGTCCTTGCGCGCCTCGATCACCGGCGAAGTGGCGCTGGACGATGTGTTTGTGCCCGAAGAGAATTTATTCCCGGACGTCAAAGGCCTGCGCGGTCCGTTTTCCTGTCTTAACAAGGCACGCTATGGCATTGCCTGGGGCGCCATGGGCGCGGCAGAGTTTTGCTGGCATGCGGCGCGCGATTACGCCATGGAACGCATTGTGTTTGGCCGCCCGATTGCCGCCACCCAACTGGTGCAAAAGAAATTGGCCGACATGCAAACCGAAATCACCCTGGGCCTGCACGGGGCCTTGCAATTGGGCCGCCTGATTGATGAGGGCGCCTATATCCCCGAAGCTATCTCTTTGATGAAGCGCAATAATTGCGGCAAAGCGCTGGATATCGCGCGACAGGCACGCGACATTCATGGCGGCAATGGCATAGCGGACGAATACCATGTGATGCGCCATATGGTGAATCTGGAAACCGTCAACACCTATGAAGGCACCCACGACATTCACGCGCTGATTTTGGGCCGCGCGCAAACCGGGTTACAGGCGTTTAGCTGATGCGCGATACCCTCTTTACCGTCACCGCCCTTGATCACCCGGACAGCGCACAAAAACGCGCTGATTTACGCCCTGACCATTTGCGCTGGCTGGCGACAAACAGCGATAAATTTATGCTGGCCGGCCCGTTGCGCGACACCGAAGATGGCCCGGTTGTCGGCTCATTACTGGTTTTGAGCGCCCGCGATAAAACCGCCTTGCAAGACTTTTTGGCCACTGACCCTTATGCCATGGGCGATCTTTTTGCCCGCGTGCATATCCGCCATTTCCAGCCGGTCACCGGGGCCTGGCTGGCCCCATGAGCGGCGCGCCCTTACGCCTTGAAGTTGACGGCCCCGTCGGCACGCTGATCCTTGACCGACCATCGGCACGCAACGCCATGACCCGCCAGATGTGGCGTGCTTTGCCAAGGCTTTTGGGCGCGGCGCAGAATGATAAAGCCTTGCGGGTTCTTGTTGTCCGCGGCGAAGGCGGCAGCTTTTGCGCCGGGGCCGATATCACACAAATGCAAGAACTGATCGATAACCCGGTGCAAGCGGCGGTCTTTTTGGATGAAATGAACGCGGCCCTGAACACACTGGCCAGTTTTCCCCGCCCGGTTATTGCGCGCATAGACGGCCCCTGCATTGGTGCCGGGCTGGCGCTGGCGCTGGCTTGCGATGTCCGCATTGCCGCTTCTGATGCACGTTTTGGCGTTACCCCGGCCAGGCTTGGCCTGACCTATCCACTGGCCGATACGCGCCGCCTTGTCGCACAGATCGGCCCGGCGCGGGCCAAGGATCTGATCTTGTCGGCGCGCCTGATCGATGCGCAAGATGCTTTTGACTTTGGTCTTGTTGAGCAGGTTATTCCTGCCCAAGACCTTGCCAGGCACACACAAGATTATGCCTTATCCATGGCGCAAGGCTCCGCCCATACGCAAGCGGCCATGAAGGCCATGATCAATGCCGCCACGACACCCGATTCATCTCTGGAAGCGCCGGCGCGGGATATTTTTATCCAAAGTTTTTCCGGCGCAGATTTCAAGGAAGGCTTTGCGGCCTTTAAAAATAAGCGTAAACCAGAGTTCAGAGGAAGTTAGCCATGGCACAAACCGGCAATAAAGGCGCATTGGACGGCATTCGCGTGCTCGACCTTAGCCGCGTACTGGCCGGGCCGTGGGCGACGCAGAATCTGGCCGACCTTGGGGCCGAAGTGATCAAGGTCGAGCGACCGGGCGTTGGCGATGACACCCGCCAATGGGGACCGCCCTTTTATACGCAAACCGATGGCCAGCGCGGTGATGCGGCCTATTACATGACCGCCAACCGTAATAAATCATCCGTCACCATCGATTTTTCCAAACCACAAGGCCAGACCCTGATTCACAAGCTGGCCGCCATGAGCGATGTGGTGGTGGAGAATTTTCGCACTGGCCATCTGGCCCGCTATAACCTGGATTATGACAGCCTTCGCGCCCTTAAACCCGATCTCATTTATTGCTCGTTTACCGGCTTTGGCCAGACCGGGCCCCTAAAAGACCATGCCGGGTATGATTATCTTATTCAGGCAATGAGTGGCCTGATGTCGGTAACCGGCGAAAAAAACGGCCCGGCGGTCAAGGTCGGTATTGCCGAAGCGGACCTCTATGCCGGGCTTTATGCCGCCAACGCCATTCTGGCTGCGCTGATCCATGCGGGCAAAACCGGCGAGGGGCAACATATTGATGTGTCGCTTCTTGATTGCCAAATGGCGGTAATGACCAACCAGGCCGCCGGTTATCTGCTGACGGGCGAGAACCCGGAACGCATGGGTACGCGCCACCCCAACCTCGTCCCCTACCAAACCTATGCCTGTTCTGATGGAGACATTGTTATTGCCATTGCCAATGACGGCCAGTTTGCGCGCTTTTGCACGGCGGTTGGGCTGGGTGGACTGGAGCATGATGCGCGCTTTGCCATTAATGCGGCGCGCGTTGAAAACCGCGATGCGCTCGATACATTGCTTATCCCGCTGATTGCCGAACGGCCAGTGATTTGCTGGCTCGAAGCGCTGGCCGCCGTGGGGGTGCCTTGCGGCCCGCTGAACACGGTGGCGCAAGCCCTGGCCGACCCGCAAGTCATCGCCAGAGGCATGATTGATGATATGAAACGCGATGATTTACGCCAGCCAGTGCGCGTTACCGCCGCGCCGGTAAAATTGTCAAAGACCCCGTCCACCGTGCGCAAGGCCCCACCGGCCCTTGGGGCGGACACCAATGTGGTCTTGCATGATATGTTATCATTGACTGAATTGGACATTGCCCGCCTGCGTAAAGACGGCATTATCTAGTGACGTACGCGCCGCAAACGCTTATACAGGCGCAATTATAACCTGAATCAAGGAATTGAAGTGCTGCATGGCTAAAGAAGAACTATTGGAATTTCCCGGCGAAGTCACTGAACTTTTGCCCAATGCGACGTTCCGCGTCAAACTCGAAAATGATCACGAGATCATTGCCTATACGGCGGGCAAGATGCGCAAAAACCGTATTCGCGTTCTGGCTGGCGACAAGGTGCTGGTAGAAATGACACCTTATGACCTGTCCAAAGGTCGCATCACCTATCGCTATAAATAAGCCGTGGCCGCGTCGGCACGTCTCATACTGGCCAGCACCAGCCCGCGCCGGCTTGAATTACTGGCGCAGATCGGCATTACCCCGCACAGTGTGTGCGCCGCCGATATAGACGAAACACCCTTGAAAAATGAGACACCGCGCCTGTTGGCGCAGCGCCTTGCCCACGCCAAGGCGGCCAAGGGTGCCATCGATAACCCTGAGGCATTGGTTTTGGCCGCCGATACGGTGGTCGGTTGCGGACGGCGCATTTTAGGCAAACCGACATCAAAAGATGATGCCCGCACCATGCTGAGCCTGCTTTCGGGGCGCGCGCACCGTGTTTATAGCGGCGTGGCGCTGGCCGAACCTGGCGGCGCCATACGCACACGTCTGGTCGAGGCACGAATAAAATTCAAACGCCTGAGCAAAAGCGAGATTGAGGGCTATATCAAAACCGCAGAATGGGAAGGCAAGGCCGGGGCCTATGGCATTCAGGGCCTGGCCGGGGTTTTTGTGCTCTCCTTAAGCGGTTCCTATAGCGCCGTGGTTGGCCTGCCGCTTTATGAAACGGCGGCCCTTTTGACGGGCGCGGGCTATCCCGCGTTTCCGGCCCCATGAGCATGACCGCCCTGATTGATACCGCCATTGGTGAAACCCGCGCCTGTGTGTTTGACGATAAAGGCGCGCCTTTGCAGCTATTGATTGAACGCCCCTGGGAAGCGCAAACCCGCGCCCTTGCCCACGCCATTTATTATGGCCGGGTCACACATATTGATGAAAAACTGAACGCCGGATTTATCGATTTAGGCCTAGGTAAAAACGGCTTTTTGCCTTTTGGCAAGCAAGGCAGGCCCGCGAACGTGCATGAAGGCGTGGGCGTTGCCGTCAGGGTTCGTTGCGAGGCTCACGACGATAAGGGGCCGCTTTTGGCGCTGCATGAGCATACGCCCGCCGCGAACACGCCCTGCCCGTCTTTATTAAGCGCGGCGCCACCACTGGCGCAATTGCTGGCGCGCACAGGAAGCGTAAAAGACGCCGATGCAGAGGCGCGAAAACGCCTGGACGCCCTGATAGATGATGCCTTGAACCCGGTGGTCAGCCTGCCTGGCGGCGGCGATATCGCCATCGAGCCAACCCGCGCCCTGATCGCCATTGATGTGGATACGGGCAGCGGCAATGCCAGCGCCGATGCGGTTAACATCGCCGCCATACCCGTCATTATGCGCCAGCTTTCCCTGCGCAACCTTGGGGGCATTATTGCCATTGATTTCGCGCCCATGCGGGCCAAAAAAATCCGCCAAAAGGTCGAAAACCTGATGCAAATCGCCGTACGCAATGATCCGGTTCGGATGCAGCTCAGTCCCATGAATAAAATCGGCGTGACACTTTTTACCCGCCAAAGAGAAGGCCGCTCTTTGGCGCAAATCCTGTGCGATCACAGGGGCCGCAAATCTGTTGCCACCTGCGCACTTGAAGCCATGCGTGCGCTGGAAAATACCGGCCGTGCAGAGCCGGGCCGCCCTCTGGTGTTACAAACGGCGCAGAGCGTTTTTGACTGGCTGGATGATGCGCCGTTTGACTGGCGCACGCCCATGAAAGACCGCCTTGGAGGTCGTTTTACTCTCACCATAGACCCGGCACTTGCCCGCGATCAATATGAGGTCATCAGCCAATGACAGCCCCCTGCCCGCTTTGTAAAAAACCCGCTGATCAGGCGCACTTGCCCTTTTGCAGCAAACGCTGCGCCGATATTGATCTGGGGCGCTGGTTGAAAGGCGTTTATGTCCTGCCCGGTGCGGCATCAGGCCCGGATGATGAAGATGCGCAAACAGACTCTGCGCCTGATGATGCAATAGACAGCGAAACCCCATAGACAGACACGCCGCGCTTTCCTATAAACCCGGCTCCCCTGCCCGGTGATTTTCGGGCAAACCCGGCGCCCGGGTAGCTCAGGGGTAGAGCAGCGGACTGAAAATCCGCGTGTCGGTGGTTCAAATCCGCCCCCGGGCACCATTTTTCCTTCTCCCCATTCCAAAGCCATAATGCGTGTGCGGGTCTGCTATTTTGGGGCTATTTCGTAAAAAACACACACAAAAACACATGATATAGCGTCTCTTGCCCTTGTCCGGGCGCGGGCAATGCCGTTTATAAATAGACCTCACACGTTTTTGGAGTGCGCCCCATGCCGCAAGACATGTTGCAATTTGTATCGCTTGATGCCCGCCCGCCCAAAAAGCGGAGCGTTAAGGCGCGCACCACCGGATTTGAGGAAATATACCCGGATTTTTCCAAACGGGCCGCCGCCGGGCAAGCGGCGCGTTGTTCGCAATGCGGCGTGCCGTTTTGCCAACAAGGCTGTCCTTTGTCCAATACCATACCGGACTGGCTGATGATGGTGGCGCAAAACCGTCTCGAAGAGGCCTATGCCCTGTCATCGGCGACCAATACAATGCCCGAAATTTGCGGCCGTATCTGCCCGCAAGACCGCCTGTGCGAAGGCATATGCACCATTGAACAATCAAAACATGGGGCGGTCACTATTGGCGCGGTCGAGCGTTATATCACCGACACCGCATGGGACAAGGGCTGGGTCAAACCCGTTACGCCCGCCCAAAAAAGAGAGCAAAGCGCAGGCATAATTGGTGCCGGACCGGCCGGACTGGCCGCCGCCGAAGTGCTGCGCGGCAAAGGCTATGATGTCACGATTTATGATCGTTATGACCGCGGCGGCGGCCTGTTGAGTTATGGCATACCGGGATTCAAGCTGGAAAAGCATATTGTCCGGCGGCGCATTGAGCGGCTTGCGGCCAGCGGTATTGTGTTCAAATTCAATACCGATATTGGCAAAGACATCAGTTTTGATGCCGTACGTACACGCCATGACACACTGCTCATCGCCACTGGCGTTTATAAAGCCCGCGCCCTTGCCCTGCCCGGCAGTACCACAAAAAACACCCTGCCCGCGCTGGATTATCTGATCGCCTCCAATCGCAAGGGCTTTGGTGAAAAGGTCCCCGCCTTTGATGATGGCACACTCGATGCGGCAGGCAAACATGTGGTGGTTATTGGCGGCGGCGATACGGCGATGGACTGTGTCCGCACAGCCATTCGTCAGGGGGCCACATCCGTCACCTGTCTTTACCGGCGCGACCGGGCCAATATGCCCGGCTCGGCCCGCGAGGTTATTAATGCCGAAGAAGAAGGCGTCCATTTTGAATGGCTGGCCGCGCCAAAACGCCTTGTCACCGACAAATCCGGCGCGCCAAAAGCCCTTAAAGCCGTGCGTATGCGCCTTGGCCTGGCCGATGCTTCCGGGCGCGCCGCCCCGGAAGAAACCGGGGAAGAAATAGAGATAAAAGCCGACATGATTATCACCGCCCTTGGCTTTGATCCTGAAAACCTGCCGGCATTATTCTCAGAACCCAAATTGGCGGTCAATCAATGGGGCGTTATCGAGACAAACCCTTTGACCGGCAAAACCAGTCTGGACGGCGTTTATGCCGCCGGTGACATTGCCCGCGGTGCCGCATTGGTAGTGTGGGCCATTCGCGACGGGCTGGATGCGGCCCATGCCATGCACAATGCCATGAAAATGCGCGCAAACGCGAAAGCAGACGCATGACGAACAGCACCAAAACATACCGCGAAAACCGCCAAAAGCTGATCGCGGCCGGGGCCTATGACCCGGCGCACGAGCATGATGCTTGCGGTGTGGGCCTTGTCGCCGCGCTCGACGGGCAACGCAGCCGGGCGATTGTCGAAATGGGTATAAAGGCGCTGAAAAATGTCTGGCACCGCGGCGCCGTTGATGCGGATGGCAAAACCGGCGACGGGGCGGGCATTCGCGTTGATGTGCCACAAGAGTTTTTTCGCCAGCAAATCACCCGCACCGGGCATAAGCCAACCGAGGCGTCCATTTGCGTTGGCCAGATTTTCCTGCCGCGCACCGATCTGGCGGCGCAAGGGGCGGCGCGGGCCATTGTCGAGACGGAAATTCTGCATTTTGGGTTTTATATTTATGGCTGGCGACAAACCCCGGTTGATATTTCCGTAATCGGTAAAAAGGCCGCCGATACGCGCCCGGAAATTGAACAAATCATGTTTCGTGATGGGCAGGACCGTGATGATGAAGCGCTGGAACGGGCGCTTTATATTTGCCGTCGGCGTATAGAGCGCCGGGTGCGCGAAGCGGCCATACCGGCGTTTTATATTTGTTCATTATCGCGCAAATCCCTCATCTATAAAGGCATGTTTCTGGCCGAAGATATTGACACCTTTTACCCCGATCTGGCAGACCCGGATTTCACCTCCGCCGTTGTTATTTATCACCAGCGCTATTCGACCAATACCTTCCCGCAATGGAGCCTTGCCCAGCCGTTTCGCATGCTGGCACATAATGGCGAAATCAATACCGTACGCGGCAATATAAACTGGATGAAAAGCCACGAAATTCGCATGGTATCGGAGGCCTTTGGCGACCATATCAATGACGTCAAACCGATCATCCCTTCCGGCGTCTCGGATTCGGGCGCGCTTGATGCGGTCTTTGAAATGATGGTCAAAGCCGGGCGTGATGCGCCGATGATCAAGGCCATGCTGATCCCCGAAGCCTGGTCCAAACGCGCCTCCATCATGCCCGACAATCATGCGGCGCTTTATGCCTGGTGCAATTCGGTAATGGAGCCCTGGGACGGCCCGGCGGCAATTGCCGCCTATGATGGGCGCTGGGCCATTGCCGGGCTTGATCGCAATGGCCTGCGCCCGTTCCGTTATGCATTGACAGCCGATGGCATTCTGGCGGTTGGCTCCGAAGCGGGCATGTGCCCGCTGGATGAAGACAAAATTATCCGCAAAGGGCTGGTGCCGACCGGGGGCATGATTGCCGCTGATCTTCAGCACGGGCGGTTTTACGAGCCTGATGAGATAATCGATCACCTTGCCGCCCGCCATCCCTACCAAAAATGGCTCAAACGTGTAAAAGAACTGGAGCCGCTTATCGGCCCCGGCCCGGAACCGGCTCTATTCACCGGCGATGATCTTTTGCGCCGACAAATCGCCGCCGGCTACACTCTGGAAACCGAAGAGCTTGTTCTTGCCCCCATGGTCGAGACAGCCAAGGAAGCCATTGGCTCGATGGGTGATGACACCCCGCTGGCGGTTTTGTCAGGCACGTACCGGCCGTTATCGCATTTTTTCCGGCAAAGTTTCAGCCAGGTCACCAACCCGCCGATCGATCCTTTGCGTGAAGATCGGGTTATGGGCCTGAAAACCCGGTTTAAAAACCTTGGGAATGTCCTTGATACCGATGCCAGCCAGACCGACGTTCTGGTGCTGGAAAGCCCGGTTCTTTCCACCGGCATGTATCAAAGATTACGCGAAAAACTGGGCGCGGGTGTTATCGAGATTGATTGCACCAGTGATGCCCAAGGCATGACCGGTGACGGGGCCACGCTCAAGGCCGAGCTGTGCCGTATTCAAAGCGCCGCCGAAGACGCGGTGCGGTCGGGCAATGAACACATTGTATTGACCGACGAGCATCAGGGGCCGACACGCATAGCCCTGCCGATGATCCTCGTTGTTGGTGCGGTGCATGCGCATCTTGTTAAAAAGGGCCTGCGCACCTATTGCTCCTTGACCGTACGGTCCGCTGAATGCCTTGATACGCATTATTATGCCGTACTGGTTGGTGCGGGCGCAACGTGCGTTAATGCCTATCTGGCACAAGATGTGATTGCCGCCCGGCACAAGCGCGGCCTTTTTGGCGACAAAACGCTGGGCGCGTGCGTAACCGCCTATAATTACGCTATCGAAGCGGGTTTGCTGAAAATTATATCCAAAATGGGGATTTCCGTGATTGCCTCCTATCGGGGCGGGTATAATTTCGAAGCCTTGGGGCTTAGTCGGGCGCTGGTTGCCGATTATTTTCCCGGTATGAGCAGCAGAATCTCCGGCATTGGCCTGGCCGGTCTTGAAGATCTCGCCCGCCGTCAGCACCAAAAGGCTTTTGGTGCCGAGGCCGCCAATACCCTGCCCGTGGGGGGCTTTTACCGCTTGCGCGCCGGCGCTGACAGGCATGCGCTTGATGGCAATCTCATTCATTTGCTGCGCACCGCGTGCGAACGCAATGACGTGCAGCTTTACCAGCGTTATGTGGACGGGTTTGCAAACCGCGCGCCAGTACAATTGCGCGACCTTCTTGATTTCAAGGCCGATGGCCCGGCCCGGCCCGTTGAAACCACCCAGTCAATCAATGAAATTCGCAAACGTTTTTTAACACCGGGCATGTCGCTGGGGGCGCTGTCGCACGAGGCCCATGGCATGTTGAACATTGCCATGAACCGCATTGGCGCAAAGTCCGTCAGCGGCGAAGGGGGCGAAGACAGTAAACGCTATACGCCTTTGCCCAATGGCGATAATCCGAACTCAGCCGTCAAACAGGTCGCATCGGGGCGCTTTGGCGTGACCGCTGAATACCTTAACCAGTGCCGCGAAATAGAAATAAAGGTGGCGCAAGGGGCCAAACCCGGCGAAGGCGGGCAATTGCCGGGCTTCAAGGTTACTGAAATGATTGCGCGGGTGCGCCACGCCACGCCGGGCGTAACGCTGATTTCACCGCCGCCGCATCACGATATTTACTCGATCGAGGATCTGGCCCAGCTGATTTATGATCTCAAACAGATCAACCCCGATGCACGCGTGTGCGTCAAGCTGGTCTCGTGCTCTGGCGTTGGCACGATTGCCGCCGGTGTGGCCAAGGCCAAGGCAGATATTATCCTGATTTCCGGGCATAATGGCGGCACGGGCGCCTCGCCC
>JALWSB010000186.1 GCA_027080345.1 Robiginitomaculum sp.
CATCAATCGACAGCTTTACGCGCCAGGCCTATGATGCTGATTTCAAAGCTATTATCTCGCAAATTTCCACCATCCTGGCCAATGCGGAATTTGATGGCGCGAATATTCTTGATAGTTCAAATTCCCCTGGCATTGGCTTTTTGGCCGATGCAGACGGGACGCGTACCTTGACCTTGAAGACACAAAACCTGTCGTTTGGCGGTAGTATTATCACACTGGCCTCCACGGCAAGCCTGGGTACGGTTACCCTGGCGAAGGCCGCTGTCACGGCGGTGAAAACCTCCCTGGACAATGTCAATCAGGCGCTGGCCAATCTGGGCTCGGATGTCAAGAAGATTGAAGCGCACAGCACGTTCGTTTCCAAATTGACCGACTCGCTGAATGTCGGTATCGGCAATCTGGTGGATGCGGATCTGGCCAAGGAAAGCGCAAAACTACAGGCCTTGCAGGTGCAACAGCAATTGGGGGCGCAAGCTTTGGGCATCGCCAATTCGCGGCCACAGATTATTCTTTCCCTATTCAGGCAATAATCAAACAAATCAACAAAAAACCCGGCACACCATAGGGGTGCGCCGGGTTTTTTTATTATTTTATTACAATATGTTATTTGCTATAGGTTTCTTGCAACAAAGCCTGCAGGGCGCGGGCGTCAAGTACTTCGGGATTGCTGTCTGATGAATAGGAAAAATTATCAGGCACGGGTTTCGCGCCGGATTTTTCATAATGTGCCCTTTGGCTGTCATCATGGCTGGGCAGGATGATATAGCGATCATCAATCTCCAGCGTGGAATGAGCATCATCACTGGGCACCATGGTTTCGTGCAGCTTTTCACCCGGCCGAATGCCGATAATTTTTTGCGGCAGGTCCGGGGCAATACTCAAGGCCATATCAATGGTGCTCATGGCCGGGATTTTGGGCACAAAGGTTTCACCGCCTCTGGCCATGGCGAGAGACGACAGGACAAAATTTACCGCTTGCGGCAAGGTGATCCAGAACCGCGTCATGCGTGGATCGGTAATCGGGATTTGCGTTGCGCCTTGTGCCACCAGTTTTTTGAAAAACGGGGCCACGGACCCGCGCGAGCCAACTACATTGCCATAACGGACAATGGAAAAAACCGGGCCATCGGCACCGCCCATGGCGCTGGCGGCGGCAAATATCTTGTCGGCGGCCAGCTTGGATGCGCCATAAAGGTTGATCGGGTTGGCGGCCTTGTCGGTGGACAGGGCGCAGACTTTTTTGACCCCGGCGCTGATGGCCGCACGGACCACGTTTTCCGCGCCCATAACGTTGGTTTTGATGCATTCAAAAGGGTTGTATTCGGCGATGGGAACATGTTTCAGCGCCGCCGCATGAACCACAATATCAACGCCGCGCATGGCTTGCGTCAGCCGGTGTTCATCGCGCACGTCACCAATAAAATAACGCAAAAATGTGTGCTCACGAGGATTAAATATTTGCGCCATTTCATATTGTTTCAGCTCATCGCGAGAAAAAATAATCAGCTTTTTTGGCTTGAATTCCTGGCAAATTTCCTGGGTCAGGCGTTTGCCCAGTGACCCGGTGCCCCCGGTGATCATCACGGTTTTGCCATCAAGGTCGATACGCGGCGCAGTAAAATCCCTGTGCGGGGCGCACAGGCGGGCCGGGCAATCAGTTTGGGGGGCAGGGTGGGCCATGGTGTGATTCCAATGTGAATAATACCCATGCTTGCGCGGTTATGGTTAACCATGTGTTAGCCGCACTGCGCGATTATAGGGTCATGACATTGGCTGTTATCGTTCAGGCGCGCCGGGGCTCGTCCAGACTGCCCGCAAAGATCTTGCAAGAGATCGGCGGGAAACGTGCGCTTTTGTGGTGTCTGGATCGGTGCCGGGCGATGCGCAGCGCCGATGTGGTTGTCGCGGCGGTTCCCGAAGGCGCCGCTGATGACGAAATCGCGCAGATAGCCATGGATGCGGGGTATTTTGTCACCCGCGGCGACGAAGCCGATGTGTTATCACGTTATGCCAAGGCGGCGCGTGAATGTGGCGCGCAGACGGTTATGCGTGTGACATCGGACTGTCCGTTTATTGACCCTGTGGTCTGTGACCGGCTTGTTGCGCTTCTGGCCAGCAGCCAGGCCGATTATGCCTGCACCAATTTACCGCCGCGTTTTCCCCACGGGCTGGATTGCGAGATTTTCCCCGCTGCCTTGTTGTTCGCGGCCGAGCGCCATGCCCGTGACCCTTATGAGCGCGAACATGTGACGCCCTGGTTGCGGCGGCATCGCCGTCTGAGCAAAGCCTGTCTGCGCGGGCCTGGCGGCGGACTGGAACGGTTGCGCTGGACGTTGGATCACCCCGCCGATCTTGATTTTTTTCGCGCCTGCGCCGAGGCATTAGGGCCGGATGCGCAAAACGCAAGTCTGGCGCAAATCGCCGCCTTGTGTCTGCGCCGCCCGGATATTGTGGCGATCAATGCGGCGTATATTGATGAAGCCCGCCTTGCCGATCCGGCCCGGGCGCCCTTGCAGACCGCGCCGTTGAGCCTGTCCGATGCGGCGTAGGAAAAGATCTCTGCGGAGCGCCCTGCCATGCGTATTTTAATCTTGGGCGGTACTGGCCTGCTCGGCCGGGCGCTTTATAGCGAAGCGATGAAACGCGGCCATAAGCCAATGAGCGCAGCGCGGCATAATGCTGATTATCATCTTGATTTGCAAGATGAAAATGCCCTGA
>JALWSB010000187.1 GCA_027080345.1 Robiginitomaculum sp.
TGAACTGCGCCACGGGGTGCGCGGGTTTATGATTTTTCTCTCTTGTCTGGCGCTGGGCGTGGCGGCGATTGCTGCTGCCGGGTCGCTCGGGGCGACCTTTCGTACCGGCATAGAGGGCCAATCGCGTACCTTGCTGGGGGGCGATCTGGCGTTTTCCCTGAAACAACGCCTGGCCACCCCGGACGAGCTGAGCTGGATCAAGGCCCGGGGCCGCACCACAAGGGTGATTGGTCTGCGCACCATGGCCGGGCCGGTTGACGCACGCCGTCTGGTGCAATTGCGCGCCATTGATGGCGCTTATCCGCTGGTTGGCCGCGTCGAGATGGAGGGGCGTGATATTCAGGCAGCGCTGAGGATAAAAGACGGGGTGCCGGGTATTGCCATGAACCGGGCGGCGTTGCGCGATTTTGGCCTTGCTGTTGGTGATGTTTTACGCCTTGCGGACGGAATGACACGGGTCAGCGGCATTGTGGTCAAAGAGCCGGACAGCCTGAGCTTTGGCGGCGGTCTTGGCCCGCGTATTTTAATCTCTGATGAGGGTTTGACAGCACTGGGCCTGATTAAAAACGGGGCGCTTTTTAACGTCACTTATCGGGTGATTTTGCCGCAAGGCGTCGAAGCCTCAGCCGTTTTGAAAGAAGCAAAAGAGCATTTTAAGGGAGCCGGATTTACCATTACTGATCGGGATAATGCGGCGGCGGGGCTGATCAATATTCTTGATATGCTGGAAAGTTTTTTGGCGGTAATCGGACTGGCCGCCCTGATCGCAGGCGGGCTGGGGGTGGCGCAGGCAGTCAGTGCCTTTTTTGACCAGCGCCGGGCCAGTATCGCGACCTTGAAGGCGCTCGGTGCGGATCAAAATTTAATCGCTCTGGCGTTTGGCATTCAATTGGCGATTCTGGCCTTTGGCGGAGCGCTGATCGGCGTTATTATCGGCGCGCTGACGCCATTTGCCTTACAGTTTTTTGTCGGTGATAGGTTACCCTTGCCGGCGGTTTTTGCGCTGTATCCTGCGCCCTTGCTGGCCGCCTTGGCGCAAGGGCTGTTGGCGGCAGGTATTTTTGCCTTGCCGGCGCTTGGCCGGGCGCGGGCCACAGCCCCGGCGGTTTTGTTTCGCGGGGCGCTTGAAAAAGCCAAATGGCCCCCGGTTTTTGAACTTTCCCTGGCGCTTTTGTGCGCCGCCGGGTTTGCCGCTCTGGCTATTCTTTCAAGCCCCGGCAAAGTGTTGAGCGCGGCTTTGCTGGTTGGTGCTGTTTTGGCCTTTTTGTTGTTTACCGGCCTTTCCCGTCTGGTCATGTGGGCGGCCCGGATCGCGGCGCGGCGCAGTCGCGGTCTTGCCCGTATGGTATTGTCCAGTCTTGGCGGGCCCGGTTCGGCGGCGCGCACTGCCGGTCCGGCGCTGGGCCTTGGCTTTGTTCTTTTGGCGCTGGTCATGCTGGTGCAATCCAATCTGGTGCACCAGATCGGCTCGGTTGCCCCCAAAACCAGCCCGTCTTTGGTGTTTACGCAAATTCCGGCACATATCGCGCCAGAATTTGATGATGTAATGCAAAAAAACGGTGTTGATATTACCGATCAGGCGCACTATTTGCGCGGCGCGTTTCTGACCGGCCGACTGATCGCAATCAATGGCAAAAAAATCGATCCGGCAAAGGTTAAACCTTCTGAACGCTGGATCATCAATAACGAAATTGGCATGTCGATTGTCGATCGGAAACCGCTAAACCCGCATATTACTGATGGCCAATGGTGGCCCGCCGGATATAGGGGGCCGCCGCTGATCTCCATGGAGGTCGATGCGGCCAAAGGCATTGGCGCGCATCTTGGTGACACATTGACCATAACGGTTCTGGGCCGCGATGTGATGGCCAAAATCGCCAATTTACGCACCATTGACTGGGGCGGGTTCGGGGCCAATTTCGCCATTGTTTTTGCCCCGGGTACCCTGGAGGCAGCCAACCCGGCGCACATCGCCATTGTCCGCGTGCCCAAGGGCGAGGACGAGGCGCTGGCGCGCGCCATTGGCGCGGCGCATCCGACGATCAGCATTGTGCGTTTGCGCGAAACCCTGGAGGCGGTGGCGGGTATTTTTGCGGATATCTCCTTGGCGGTAACGGCGATTGCCGGTGTGGTGGCGCTGGCCAGCGCCCTGGTCCTGATGGGGGCTTTGGCGGCGGTGGCGCAAAGTCGGCAAGGCGAGTTGGCGCTTCTTAAAACCCTCGGCGTCACCCAGCTGGGTATTTTGACCATGATGGCGGCGGAATACGGGCTGGCGGCGCTGATTATGGCGGGGCTGGCACTTGGGTTGGCCTTTTTGGCCGCCTGGCCGATAATCATTCAGGTGTTTGAGGCAAAATGGGCCCCGGACTGGGGGGCGGCGCTGGCGATGATTGTTTTGGCGACGGCGCTGGCGGCGTTTGGCGGCTGGCTTTCCGGGCGCAAGGCCCTCACGGCGCCCCCGGCGCGGGCCTTAAGGCAGGGATAACCCTTGCAAAATGCGCTAAACGTACCGATATTAGAAGCAATGAGCCGCAATGGGCGGCGTAACAATGGATGAACATAATGAACCAGTATAATCGTTCCATGGCGAACAGTCAGACCATGGATACCAGCGTAGACGCCGGTTTGCGCGCCTTCATGCTGGGTATTTATAACAATATGTCGATCGGTCTGGTGATTACCGGGCTGGTGGCGTTCTTTTCATCGCAAAGCCAACCCTTGATGCAAGTGGTCAATGGCACGCCTTTACGCTGGGTGGTGATGCTGGCCCCGCTGGGCTTTGTGATTTACCTCTCGGCGCGGGTGATGAAAATGTCCCCCGGTGCGGCGCGGGCCTGGTTTTTTGCCTTTGCCGCCGTTATGGGCCTGTCGCTCTCGTATATTTTCCTTCTTTATACCGGGGTTTCCATCGCCAAGGTGTTCTTTATCACCGCTGCGTCCTTTGGGGCCTTGAGCCTGTGGGGCTATACCACCAGGAAAAACCTCTCGGCCATGGGCAGCTTTATGATGATGGGCCTGTTTGGCATTATCATCGCCATGGTGGTCAATATTTTCTTGAAATCTGCCGCCATGGATTTTGCCATTTCAGCCATTGGCGTGGTGATCTTTGCCGGTCTGACGGCGTGGGATACCCAGCGCTTGAAACACAGCTATTACGAAATAGGCGCTGATGCGACGATGGCGGGCCGCGTTGCGGTGATGGGGGCGTTGAGCCTTTATCTTGATTTCCTGAACCTGTTTTTATTCCTCTTGCGCTTTATGGGCGGCAGCCGCAACTAAGGCAAAACCATATAAACTTATGAAAACCCCGGATGAAAACATCCGGGGTTTTTGCTATTGAGCAACCTGCTTGGCGCGGTTCACCCGCGCCGCATAACAGCCGGGCCGGGCATTATGCAGATGAAGATAACTGGCCTCTGGATCCTTGAACATGGTCTTGATCATCGGGGCCAGTTTGCTGCCTTCGACGATATCGGCATTAATCATGTCATGGCTTCTATCAAACGCCCGGACAGATAAAAGGCGGCGGGCAATACTGGGCGGAATGTCACCAATTGCCGGGTGCGCCTGCCGGCCCCCTTCTCGAACAAAAATCGCATGGGTTGAGCGATAGGGCGTTGCCTCATCGTGATGGGCATAATTGAGCAAATAAACCGTTTCTCCAACTTTTGCATCTTGCAGACTAACGCGGCAGGGAAAGCCATCTGGCGAATCGGCGATAATTTTTTGGATATTTTGTGCGGTGCGTTCCGTCTTACAAAGACTAGCAAGGTGGGAAAACTGATCGGCAGGCAAAGCGATAATCTGAAATGACATTGGGTGCTCCATTTGTGAAGACACGTGTTTACGAGCGGGGCGTATTGTCGGCCACCCGAATATTGCTTTTACGTTTTGCTTCCACAATGACATCTATTGCCATGGTGACAGGGCGCGGGTGACCATGCTAATAAAGGCCCATGAACCGTTTTGAAAAATCATTTTCCGGCCCGGCCGAGCTGACCTATGGGGATGGGGATTTTCTGATCCTTAAACCGGGCGCTTATGTTGTGTGCGCGGAGACGGGTAAACATATTGCCCTTGACGAGCTGCGCTATTGGAGCGCCGAGCTGCAAGAAGCCTATTGCGATGCCGGGGCGGCGCTGACGCGCTGGCGCACCGTGCAAAAAGCCTCATGATCTTATCAGTTTTTGCGCTGGCGGTTTCGGTATCGTGCGCCGGTGCGCCGGTGCAGGGTGGCCTGATGGTCTGCCATACGGCGCCGGGCGCCACCTTGACCGTGCAGGATCAAAAGTCAGACTTTGCCGCCAGTTTTCCCGCCGATAACAATGGGTATGCCAGTGTGGGGTTTTCGCGCAATGCCGGGCCGGATTATGTCTTGAAGGTGTGCCTTGCGGATGGCACGTGCGCGCAAAAACCGCTTCATATCAAAAAACGTGCCTATAAAATTGAGACAATAAACGGCTTGCCGCCATCCAAAGTGTCCTCTTTCACCCCGGCGCAATTGGCCCATATCCGCGCCTCCAGCGCCTTGAAAAAGGCCGCATTTCGGGATTTCAAGGCTGGAGAAGATTATCTTGCGGGGTTTGCGCCGCCAGTGAAAAATGCGCGTATTAGCGGCGTTTATGGTTCGCAACGTGTTTTGAATGGCAAGCCAAAACGGCCGCATTTTGGCATTGATTATGCGGTGCCTGCGGGCACGCCGATCAGCGCCCCGGCGGGCGGCGTTGTAACATTGGCGCAGGACGATCTTTATTTCGAGGGCGGTACGGTTTTTCTCGACCATGGCAATGGGCTGGTCAGTGTCTTTATGCATATGAGCCGTGTTGATGTGACGGCAGGGACGCGGGTTGAAAAAGGCGCGCCTTTGGGCCGTGTCGGAGCGACAGGCCGGGCCACGGGGCCGCACCTGCATTGGTCGGTTAAATGGCGCAATTTATATTATATTGACCCTCAATCGGCGCTTGGCTTGGATCCGGCGGATTTGCGGTAAATCTCTTTGGGCCAGCGCCGATGCACCCAGAACCAATCTTGCGGGTTTTCGCGCACCCGCTCTTCTATAAACTGATTAATCATGGTCACGGTCTGGGCAATGGCTTTGGTTTTATCAGGATCGTCCGAAGGCGTAATTGACGGATGAAAAGTAACGGTAAAGCGCGCATTGGGGCGTCGGGTTATCGAGACGGGGACAATGGGAACGCCAAAGCGAATGGCGAGGCGCGCCGGCCCCGGTGCGGTTTTCAAAAGGTGGCCAAAAAACGGCGCATCAATACCCATATTGAATTTTTGATCATTTAAAAATGTTGTACTCTGGCCGTTTTTCATGGCGACCAGCATTTCACGCGCGCCGCCTTCACCTTTGGCGCTAAGGTGCGGAATGCCATAATCCAGCCGCGCTTTGGTGATGCGTTTGTCGATATGCGGGTTGTTGGCGTGGCGATAGGACACCCGCGCCTCAATCCCGCCAAGGCAAATGGCCGCAGCCATGACCTCCCAATTGGCAAAATGCCCGGAGATAAGAACCGCCGGTTTACCCGATTTTTTTATCGCTTCCAAATGCTCAAGACCGATGACCTCGACCCGGCCATTTTGCGTATAGGGGCGCAGCTCTTTAAGATGCGCAAACTCGCCGCCAATCCGTCCAAGATTATCCCACGCAGCCATGGCCAGAACGTGCGCGTCCTGATCGCTGATATCTGGAAAAACAAGACGGGCATTGATCAATGCGGCCCGATGGGCCGAAAACAGTGGCCCGATCAGACGCAAGGCCCGCCCGCCCAGCGCCGAAGCGGTTTCAATGGGCAAGCGCGCAAACAGGCCCATCACCATATCCCATAAAAGCGCTTCACCACGCCAGCCAAGGCGCAGCCACAGGCTTGGTTTTGCGCTCATTTTTCGCCTCCGAAAAGCGCGGCGAGCAAGGCCGTTATGGCCCCTGCATCATCAAATACGGCCTTAACAGGCCAGGGGGTGATGCCCTCTTGCTGACCTTTACCAAGGCGCACATAGTCTTTTTGCGTGGTGATCAGGCGCGCGTTTTCGCTTTGCGCCCAGTCCCGCAAATGCGCGATCTGCGTCGGCGTATAAACATGATGGTCATCAAACGGCGCTTCGTGGATCAGTTCCGCGCCCGCCTTTTTAAGCGCGTCAAAAAATTTACCCGGCCGACCAATTCCGGCAAAAGCAAATAGGGGTCCGGTTGGGGGCGGCACCGGATTGATGAGGCGTGCCGTCAAAACCGGTCCGGCAAAGGCGGGTGTGTCGCCCTTCCCGTTCATCATGATGACGGCGTCGGCACGCCTTAACGCATCGGCCAGCGGCTCACGTAAAGGCCCGGCGGGAAATACCCGGCCATTGCCAAGCCCAAGATTATCCGCCCCGGCATCGATAACCAGCAAGGACAAATCCTTTGCCAAAGAGGGGTTTTGAAAGCCGTCATCCATGACCAGAACATCCGCCCCGGCGGCGTGCGCCGCTTGCGCCCCGTTGGCCCGGTTGCGGGCAATAAAAGTCGGTGCGGCGGCGGCCAAAAGCAGCGCCTCATCGCCGACATCACGGGCGCTGTGCAGCGCCGGATCAACACGTACCGGGCCGCGCAAACGCCCGCCATAGCCGCGTGTCAGGGCCGCGGGGGCATGGCCGGCTTTTTGTAATATTTCAATCAACGCCAGCACAAGCGGGGTTTTGCCGCTGCCACCCATTGAGACATTACCAACGCAGATCACCGGAATGTCCACGCTTTGCGGCTTTATATGGTGCTGCCGCCAACGCCCAATTACGGTTGTCATGAGCGCAAAAGGCGCAAGAAGCGCGCGCGTCAGGGGGGCGCTTAACGGGCCGGCTTTATGATCCCAAAAAAGCGGCGGGCGCATTATTTCACCTCCGGCAAAAGAGGTGTCACGCCCGCCATGGTGGTGCGTAACGCTTGCGCGCCGCCTTGCCGGGCAAGCGTTTTGGCGGCCTTTGCCATTTTTGCCGCCCTTGCCGGGTTATCCCATAGCGTCTCGACAGTGTGCGCAATTTCTTGGGCATTACGGGCGTTAATGCAGGCGTTTTGGTTCTGCATTTCATCATAAATATCGGCAAAGCTGGCCCGATAGGGACCACAGATGAGGGCGTTATCAAAGTGCGCGGCCTCCAGCGGATTATGCCCGCCAAGAGAGGGCAGAAGCGACCCGCCCATAAACACCGTCTTACACAGCCGCATCCATATCCCCATCTCGCCAAGCGTATCGGCAATATAAACGCTGGTTTCTTTATGGATAGTCAGGGTTTTGGTGCGCTGGTCTGCCTTTATGTGCGCCCCTTGGCACAATGCGGCTATGTCCGCGCCCCGCGCCGGGTGACGCGGTGCCAGAATGAACAGGGCATCGGGCCAGCGTTTTTGCAAAAGCCCATGGGCGGCCAGCAAAATATGATCTTCGCCCTCATGGGTGGAGGCGGCGAGCCAGACCGGGCGCTCACCAATATTTTTTGCGAGGGTTTCAAGGGTCTTTCCCTCTGCCGCAGGCGGCAAAGCGGCGCGTTTTAAATTGTCGCAAAACACCGGGAGCGTGGGGCTTAGGCCCTCAAGACCGTTCAGGGTTTGCACATCGCTCGCGCCGATAAAGGCAAAATGACCAAAGACAAACCGGGCAAGGTATTTATGCTTTTGCCAGCGCGCCAGGCTTTTTTTGTTCATCCGCGCGTTGACAAGGGCCAGTTTTGTGTGCGCAGCGCGCGCCTCAAATAAAAGATTTGGCCATAGCTCTGATTCAATAAAAAGACCAAGCGCCGGTCGCCACTGGGCGATAAAGCGCTGTGCCGCGCCCGGTGTGTCGATCGGGCAATACTGGTGGCAGGTTTTGGCGGGCAAAGCGTTGCGCACCAGATCGGCCGATGTGCGCGTGCCGGTAGTGATTAAAAACAAAAGATCCGGGCGCGCTTTTGCCATGGCCTCAACCAGAATAAGGGCCAGCTTACTTTCGCCGACACTGGCCCCGTGCAGCCAGACCAGTGTCCCTTTTGGGCGCGGTAAAGACGCGCGGCCCAACCGTTCATCCAGTCGCGCCGGGTCTTCTTTGCCCGTTTTTGCGCGCCATTTCAGCCATAAGGGCAGTAAAGGCGATAACAGCCAGCTCACCGCCCGATAAAGCGAAAAAGCAAACGGCGGGCGCGCGCTCATGACGGCCTCGGCGCGGCAGGTTCCATAGGTGTGCGGCCACAGGCCCGATCGGCTTCTTGCGTGGCGGCGCGCAGCAAGGCCTGCACCTCAAGGCGCTTTTCTTCCAGCATGGTCGCGTCGGCATCTTTGGGGACAAACACCGGCCCTTTCCAGACAATGGTGCCGCGCCCAAACGGCAAAGGCAGCATGAAATGATCCCAGCTATTAAACACTTTTGCCCAGTGCGTTGACCAGCCAAAACAGACAATCGGCGCCCCGGTCATGCGCGCCAGATGCAGCGCCCCGGGGGCGGCGTGCATACGTGGTCCGCGCGGTCCATCGAGGGTTATCGCCATACAGCCTCCGGTTTCCACATGGCGGGCCATTTGCCGCAAAGCGGCGCTGCCGCCTTTGTGCTTCTTTTTGCGCCGGTTGGCCGCCGAGCCACGAATAACCCCAACCCCCAACATGCGCGTGGCGCGGGCGATAAAGGCCCCGTCCGGCGAATGGGAGATAAGAATGGACGGGTGTTGTTTATCCATCGGCCAGCCGGCAATGGTCATCAGCACCCGGCTGTGCCAGAGCACCCCGATAACCCCCTTACGCCCGGCCCATATGGGCATCACCACATCCGCCCCCTCGACCCGCCAGCGCGTTGTCGATTTGACCAGACGCATATAAGACGCCAAAAGTATGGCCAGGAGGGTTTGGATGAACCGGGATCTGAAAAAGCGTTTAATCATGACTGTCTTTTACGTGTTTGGCGCAGGTATGCCACACTTTGTTCAGCAAAGGGAATCGGCCCGTGCATTTTGATCTGTCATCGCCCGAGGGCCGCCGGGCGGCACACCGCGATCTTTTCTGGCGCGACCACGGGTTTTTGCGGGTCTGGTTCCAGAACTGCCATTGGATTGATGAGCAAATGGTGCGCACCAACCAACCCTCGCCGGTGCAGATAAGGGCCTGGGCCGATGCGGGCATAAAAACCATTATAAATTTGCGCGGCGGCATGGATAGCGGCTTTCACGCACTGGAAAAAGAAGCCTGCGCCACATACGGTATTACGCTGGTCAATTTCACCGTAAAATCGCGCGATGTGCACCCGCCGGAGGTAATCTTTGGGGCGCGGGATCTGTTCGAGAGCATCGCATACCCGGCCCTGATGCATTGTAAATCCGGGGCCGACCGGGCCGGGTTCATGGCCGCGCTTTATGTGCATTTTCACAAAAACGAACGCATCGAAGTGGCCATGCAACAGCTCGCGTTCAAATATCTGCATGTGCGGGCCGGCAAAACCGGCATGCTGGATTTCTTTTTTCAATGCTATCTTGATTATGCGGCAACCACCCCGATCAGCTTTGCCGACTGGGTGCGCGATGTCTACGACCCCCCCGCCATCAAAGCCGCCTTTATGGAAAACTGGCTGGGCAATACCCTGGTCGACAAGATTTTGCGGCGCGAATGATCACCCCCAAAGACGCGGGTCGGGTGGGCTGATTTGCGGGCCATCATGGCGCAGGCCATGGCGCCGATCTCGGGTCAGCAATAACGGTCCATCAAGATCAACATAAGCGGCCATGCCGATCAGCAAAAACGCCGGGGCCATGGACAGCGATGTGGAAACCATACAGCCGATCATAATGTCCAGCCCGCGCGTTTTGGCATCTTTGGCCAGCATCAGCGCTTCGGTCAGGCCGCCAGTTTTATCGAGCTTGATATTGATCACATCATAAAGCGGCGCGATTGTGGAAAGCTCGGCGCGGCTGTGCAGGCTTTCATCGGCGCATAAGGGGATCGGGCTGCGCAGATCGGCCAGTCCGGCGTCCGCCCCGGCGGGCAAAGGCTGTTCAATAAGGGCGATATTCATGCCCGCAAGGGCAGGCAGAAAGGTGCTAAATCCGTCCGCGTCAAAACCCTCATTGGCATCAAGTATAAGCGCCGCATCGGCGCGTGCGCCGGTTATGGCGCGCAGGCGTGTAATGTCATGTCCATCCCCGGCAAGTTTTAGTTTTAATAGATCAAAACCTTTGGCGCTTTGCGCCGCGAGTGCCATTTTTTGCGGTGTATCCAGCGAGATGGTGAAGGCGGTTTTGACTGGCTGTGGCGGCGCAAGGTCAGCCAATTGCCAGACGGGTGTGGTTTTTTGCTTGGCTTCAAGATCCCACAGCGCACAATCGAGCGCATTGCGCGCCGCACCGGGGGGCAAAAGCGTTTGTAAATCACGCCGGCCTGCGCCGGATTTTATGGCCGCGCGGACGCTTTCAAGCTGTGCAATGACGCTTTTTATGCTTTCGCCATAGCGGGCATAGGGCACGCATTCGCCGCGCCCGCGTGCGGCCCTTTCGGCGAGGCTCACCATCACGGTGCGGGCCTTCGTCTTGGCCCCTCTGGCAATGCGAAAGCTGCCGCTTATCGGCCAGCTTTGCGCCCGTATTGTCATCTGCCGTGATGCCATTAAAGCCTGCCCTCTTATAATCTCGCCGCCTCTGGCTTGACGCGGCCGATATTGACTGGTTGCTTGATACGACAAGGAAGTGAAACTGTCATGCGTTCTGGCTCAACAAATATTGCTCTGAA
>JALWSB010000188.1 GCA_027080345.1 Robiginitomaculum sp.
ATTCGGCGCTGGGCGAGGCGGCAACGTGGATATATACTGCCATTGTCGCACCGTTTGCCGACTTTGTGCAACGTTATCGCGGTCTGGCTTTTTTCATTCTGGCTTTGATCGGTCTTTATCGTCTGACTGATTTTGTCATGGGGTTTATGGCCAACCCGTTCTATCTTGATATGGGCTACAGCCTTGGCCAGATCGCCACCATATCCAAATTTTATGGCATTTGGGTAATGCTGGCCGGGGCATTGATTGCCGGGATTGCCGCCAATCGCTGGGGCGTTTATCCGGTTTTGCTGGTCGGGGCCATTTTGGGCGCTGGGTCCAATCTCGGCTTTGCCTGGCTGGCCACGCAAGACCCGCAAACGGCAAAATTAATCGCCGCCATCACCCTGGAAAACCTCTCTGCCGGGTGGGCCGGAACCGCATTGATTGCCTATATGTCAAGCCTGACCAACCGGGCGTTTTCGGCCACGCAATACGCCCTGTTCAGCTCGTTTTACGCCCTGCCCGGCAAGCTTTTTGGCGGGTTTTCCGGCATGATGGTTGACCGGCTTGGCTATCCGATGTTTTTTGTCACTACCGCCATCATCGGCATTCCGGCCATTTTGTTTGTGCTTTTGGCCATGCGGTGGCGCGCCGTGCGCGTGCTGGCCAGCGCCAAACCAAAAATCACCTAAAACAAACCCCGGATTACTCTTTTTCCGGCACCGGGAAGCCCCGATCGCGCATCAGCGCATCAATGGTGGCATCGCGGCCGCGAAAGGCGCGATAGGCGTCCGCCGGGTCCACCGCATTGCGCGGCGCAAAAAGATTATCAACCAGTTTTTTGGCCAACGCCTTGTCGTAAAATCCCCCCGGCGCCTCGGCAAAGGCTTCGGCCGCATCGGACGTCAAGACATCGGCCCACAAATACCCGTAATAGCCCGCCGCATACCCTTCGCCAGAAAAAATATGGCCAAACTGGGTGCTGCGGTGACGCATGGGAATTTCCGCCGGAGCGTGCAGAGCAATCATGTTTTCGCGCTCGAATTTATCCGGGTCAATGCCGGTCGGATCAATTGTATGATAACGCATGTCCATCAAGGCCGAGGCGAGGTATTCGGTGGTGGCAAAGCCCTGATTAAAGGTCGCCGCCGCCTTGATTTTGGCGACAAGCGCGGCGGGCATGGGCTTGCCGGTCTTGTAATGCACCAAAAAGCGGTTAATGACCGCATCGGTGGCCACCCAGCGTTCCAGAAGTTGCGATTGGAATTCGGTATAATCACGCACACCGCCATTCAAAGTGGGGTAATCGACATTTGAGGACAAAGCGTGCAGGGCATGGCCAAATTCGTGGAACAATGTCTCTGCATCATCCCAGGAAATCAATACCGGCGCGCCCGCTTCGCCCTTGATAAAGTTGGAATTATTGGAGGCCAGAACGGTTTTTTCCACGCCGTCCAATGTGTCATGGCCACGATAGCTGTTGGCCCAGGCGCCAGAGCTTTTGCCAGGACGCGCAAACGGGTCCTGATACCACAGGCCAACCAGTTTGCCGGTTGTTGTGTTGGTAACTTTCCACACATGCACGTCTTTATGAAAGACCGGCACCTCACCGTCCGGCAGGGCCGTGAAGGTAAAATCAAACAGCTCTCCGGCAACGTAGAAAAGCGCCTCGCGCAGTTTATCCAATTGCAGATATTGTTTTATTTCGTCCGAATCGAGATCATATTTGGCTTTGCGGACTTTTTCGGCGTAATAGCGATAATCCCAGGGGGCGATTTTGATGTCGGCGCCCTCTTTATCGGCAATGGCCTGCATATCGGCCACCTCTTCCTTGACCCGCGCCAATGCCGCCGGCCAGACCGCTTCCATCAGGTCAAGAGCGCGTTTGGGGGTTTTGGCCATACGGTTTTCCAGCCGCCACGCCGCATAATTATCATAGCCCAGCAAATGCACCCGCTCATTTCTAAGCTGTAATATTTCGGCAATAATGGCGTTATTGTCGTGTTCGTCGCCATTGTCCCCGCGATTGTAATAGGTGCGCCAGACTTTTTCACGCAAAGGCCGCTCGTCGGAAAATGTTAAAAACGGATCCATGGAGGAGCGGGTATTGGTTATGGCGTATTGGCCCTCATGATCGCGCGATTTGGCGGCGCTGGCCGCCGCTTTGACAAATGAGTCGGGCAGGCCGCCAAGCTGGTCCTTGGTGATATAGGTGACATAGCCTTCTTCATCGGCCAGAACATTATTGCCAAAGGCGGTATACAGTTCGGCCAGGCGCGCATTAATGGCGGCATAGCGTAATTTTGCCTCGCCTTTAAGGGTCGCCCCATTACGCGCAAAACCATCATAAACAAGTTTGACCAGCCGTTTTTGATCCGGGCGCAATGTATCCATTTGCGCCCCTTCATAGACCGCCTTTATGCGCGCAAAAAGTGCCGGGTTTTGGGTGATTTTGGAATTGAATTCAGAAAGTTTTGGGGCCATTTCGCCCTGAATGGCGCGAAATTCCGGCGTTGACATGTTCGATGACCAAATCCCCCAATAGGTAAACACCCGCCCCAAGGCCTCGCCGGAGCGTTCCAGCGCGACAATGGTGTTTTCAAATGTCGGCGCGTCGGGATTGGCGGTTATGGCGTCAATCTCGGCCAAATTCTGGGCCATGCCCGCTTCCAGCGCCGGTTTTAAATCGCGCAAAGTCGCCTTGTCGAAAGCCGGGACGCCATTATAAG
>JALWSB010000189.1 GCA_027080345.1 Robiginitomaculum sp.
CTCTCGGTGCTGGAATGGCGCGGGCGCGATGCCAAAATGCCGCTGGGCGGCAAACAGCATTTGCCGCCATGGCAACATGCTCAGATGTCCTTCATCGCCGAGGAGAACGCCTGCGCAATGGCCGAGGCGGTTTGCGCCGGATCAATATTGGCGGCCTGCAATTCGGCTTCGTTTAGCGGATTGCCGCCGCCCATCAACAGGGCTTCCAGCACCATTAAGACATCCGCCGCCCGAAGTTGACGCAGTCTGGCAGACAAATCATCCAGGCTGGCGGTTTCCAGCGCTGTTTCGATCTGCGCCAGCGCCCCCAAAGTCAGGCAAAGCGCATAAGTTTTCCCGTCAATGCAAAGGCCTGTTTCACCCCGGGCGCGGTTGATCATGCTCATATTGGCGTAAAGCTGATATTGCCGGCCGAGGCCAGGGTCAGGCTATAAACCGCTTCGCCATCAAAATCGCCCGCATATTCAAGCGCCGCGATCTGCATCACGCCATCAAGAATACCAAAGGCCGGGATGACCAATTGCCAGCGCCGGGCCTCTTGCGCAAAAAACACACTGCGAATGGCCGCGTCCGCCGCCGTATCGGTAAACACGCCCGATCCGGAAACCGAGAGCGATTTCACCCCCGCACCGGGCAATAGCTCGCGCCACGCCCCCACACTGTCGGCATTAGTGGTATCAACGGTTTTGGCATTCAGGGAAATGGTGCGGGCACGTAAGCCCGCCATAGAGACAAAGGTGGAGGAGCCGGCCGGATCCTCCAGTTTAAGCAAGATGTCCTTGCCACGCTGCATCGTCATGAGCAGATCCTTTTTAGGCTAGATTAAAACTTCGGTGACCGCACGAAGGTTGAGGATCGCCTCAAACGTGCGACTGTTTCGAATACGAAATACGTCGGCAAAAATGGTGCGAACATTGACCAGTTGGTGCCCATCCAAAGGCACAGAGGCCGCGTTGATGGCCGCACGCAGGGCATGAAGACCGTCCAGAGCTTCACGTCTGCCGCCATATTGTGACCAGACCTTCAAGGTCATCTGGTGTTCCAGCGCCCCCGGCCAATCCCCATTGACGGGTCGTACACTGGCCCGATCAAAGGTGGCAAAGGGAAACACCGGCTGTTCTGGTACATCATTATAAACCCTTAGCGGGTTGCCAAATATCGAGGTGGTTGCCGGGTCAGCATTCAGCACGCCTAGCAGCGCCTTTTGCAAAGCCCATTGGGCATTTGTGCTCATTAGAACGTGTCCTCGCCCTCAATTTCCAGAAAATCACCGGCATCAATTTTGCGCCGGAACCAGGACAGTACCCTGAGTGTTTTTTGATCGATGATTAGACGCATGGGATCAGGGAAATCCGGTGCCCAGCGCAGAGTGATTATTGCCCTTTGGGCAAGACCTGTTTGGCCATTAGACACATCCCGGCTGACAGATTTCCATCTGACCTGCCCCCAGACTTCGCGAAAATCTGTCCAGTTTCTGGCTTGTCCGCCGCCCGCATCGGGGATGGTCACGAGCTGTTGCACCATGACCCGCTGGCCCAACTTCACCGCGGTCATCACAACCGAACGTCCGTAAAGGGGGCCAGCATAGCCTGTGCCCGCAAGGGCAAAGCGCCGCCGGTTTCGCCCCGGTGTTCATAAAGATCCCGCATAATCAGTAAAACCGACATGCGAAAGGAGGCCGGAACATAGCTGGCATCCACACCATAGCCCGCCACAAAATCGATCTGGATTTCTTCGGCTGGATGCATAAAGGCTGGCCGGAGAAACGCCGGCAGAGCGATTATCCGCGCCCGGTTCACATCCACATAATAATCGCCGGGATCGACCAGCGACGCGCCCCCCATCGCATCAACAAACTGTATCTGCGCGATGGAAATGAGCGGACGGATTGCCAGCTCTATTATGCCTTTATCCGGCCAAGTTTTTAGGGTTTGGCGCAAGGTTCGCGCAATTAATGCCCGCCCTGTCGTTTGTTCTACGGCTTCGGTGGCCGCCCGGATAAGATCTGTAACCAAGGCATCATCATGACTGGAATCCAGTTGTAAAAAGACCTTGGCTTCGGCCAGATTGACTGGCTCCATCGCCGCGGGAACCAACACTTGCACACTCATGGCAAGCTCCTAGATTTAGGGAATAAAAAGGGGTGCGGGCAGACCGTGAATACCTCACCGGCCTGCCCGCGATCCGCCAATAGCGTCAGGGGGGATTAGCTAACGGCGAATTTCAGAAGTTTGATGGCATTAAAGTCCTGCACACCGCCGCCTACTTTTTTAGTCGTATAAAAAAGCACGAACGGTTTGGAGGAATACGGATCGCGCACCACCCGCACCCCGGCGCGATCAACAATCAGATAGCCACGGCGAAAATCGCCAAAGGCAATGGCATTGGCACCGGCGGCAATGTCGGGCATTTCCTCGATCTCGGTCACCGCATAGCCAAGCAGTGTAGAGGGTTGTCCCGCCAAGCTGGCCGGTTGCCAGATATAATTGCCATCGGCGTCCTTGAACTTGCGAACCGCCGACACCGTGCGCCGGTTCATGACAAAGCGCGCCCCAGGGCGGTACACGGCCTTGGGTGCATAGATCAGGTCAATCAGGGCATCAATCGGATCGGTGCTGGCAAAGGCACCATCCACACCGGTGGCCACATAACCGATTTCGCCCCAGGCCTGCGTGGCGTCGGCGGTGTTGGTATAGGCCAAAAATCCTTT
>JALWSB010000190.1 GCA_027080345.1 Robiginitomaculum sp.
GACAGTTTAACAGGGGCTTCAAGGCCTTTTTATTGCCCGCAGCGTAAGCCGTAACAATTAGCTCATAGGCCTGCGCCGCCCCGGCAAGAAAGCTTTTGGGGTCAAAGCGGTTGTCGGCTGCATGGATTTGTTCCAACCCGGCAGCGGCGGGGCCGGTAAAGGCGGGGCGTAACGCCGGGCGGCGCGGGGGCGTTTTTTTTGCGGGCACGGGAAGCGGGCTGGGCTGTGCCCCCGGTTTTGCGCCAACATCCTTGCCAAGCACACTATAGAGCTTGAACAGAACAAAGGCGGCAATGGCGGCAAAAATTAAAACTTGCATCGGCTTATCGACTTCTTTCTTGCGTGATTTGTTTTCTTATATAGCGTTTTTCGCCCGAACGTCAGCCCGTGAAGTCAGTCAGGGAAGTCAGTCTGGCGCTTGCCGCTCAGATCAGAGCATGTTAGCAGCGCGCGTATACGCGCCGCTTATGCCCGGTGCCCCTTTAACAGCATTTTTGTACGAGACGATAATGAGCGAAGAAAACCAGAAAAATCCCGCCGGCAATGAAGATGCCAAACCACCGCAATTGAATGTACTAACCCAATACATCAAAGACTTCTCTTTTGAAAACCCCAATGCCCCGGCTTCGCTTCAAGGCGGTGGTTCGCCGTCTGTCGATATGCAAATCGGTGTGGCAACACAGCTCATTCAGGATGGCCTGCACGAGGTTTCCTTGTCCATGTCGATCAACACCAAACGCGATGATGCGACCTTGTTTTTGGTTGAACTGGTTTATGCCGGTTTGTTTTCTATTGAAAACGTGCCCGCCGAATCCATTGAGCCGATTTTACACATTGAGTGCACCCGGCTTCTTTTCCCGTTTGCCCGGCGCATTATTGCAGACGCAACGCAAGATGGCGGCTTTCCAGCCTTGCCGATTGAGCCAATTGATTTTTCAGCTGTTTATCGCGCCCGTCTGGAACACGCCGCGTCTGAAGCTGGAAAAAATGGCAACGATCCAACGCAAATTAATTAGGGTCAGGACCTGGCCTCAAAAGCGCGTCCACAAGGCTTCTTTACCAAGCGTTTTGATAAAGGCCTTGTGGTCTTCGCGCTCTTTTTGCGACAATTTCATAGCCAAAGCCCGGGCTGCGGTTTTTGTCATATCAATTTTTTTGCTGTCCGGGTCTTTCACGCCCGTTTTTTCAGGCCCGACAAGGTCCAGACGGCGCTCGCGCCCGCCATTAAGCGCCAAATAAACCTCGGCCAGCAATTTTGCGTCCAAAAGCGCACCGTGCGTTGTGCGTTCCGACAGGCTTATATCAAACCGCTTGCACAAGGCATCAAGTGAGTTATAGGCCCCGGGAAAGCGTTTGCGGGCGATCGACAGGGTGTCGATAAAGCGCTTTTCCGGCAAAGGTGGTCGCCCCACACCGGCCAGCTCGACATTAATAAAATCCCGGTCAAAGCGGGCATTGTGGGCGACCAGCGTTGACTCGCCAACAAATTCCATAAACGCGTCAACAATCTCGTCAAAGACCGGCTTGTCCGATAAAAAGTCGGTTGTCAGGCCGGTAATTTTAACCACCTCTTCAGGGACCGCGCGCTCCGGATTTACATATTGCCGCCAGGTCTTTCCCGTCGGGATAAAGTCGATAACCTCGACACAGCCGATTTCGGTAATGCGGTCATCGACAAACGGTTTCAAGCCTGTGGTTTCCGTATCAAAAACAATTTCACGCGCCATGCTGATCTTTCATACTGTACCGGGCCGCGCCTGAAGCGCGGCAATTACCTTATTCACCTGTGCGCGGGCAATTTCAATCCCGTTTCCCGTATCAATGATAAAATCTGCTCTTTTTCGCTTTTCTGCATCGGGCATTTGCCGCGCCAAAATCGCCTCGAATTTTTCTGCGCTCATGCCCGGCCTTTGCAAGACGCGGCGTCTTTGACAGGCTGGCGGCGCGCTGACCACAACGATAACGTCCGCGCCCGTCTTTTTGCCCCCGCTTTCAAAAAGAAGCGGGATATCAAGAAGAACAAATTTTTTACCTTGTTTTTTTTGTGCGGACAGCCAGGCCGCTCGTTTTTCCTGCACCAAGGGGTGAACCAACGCTTCAAGCGTTTTGTAGGCTTTAGGGTTTTTACGCAAAAGCGCCGCCAAAACATCTCTGTCAACGCGGTCTTTTTTTACAGCACCGGGAAACGCGTCAGCAATTTGGGCGATCAGGCGCGTATCTTCCTTGTAAAGTGCGTGGACACAGGCATCGGCATCAAAAACCGGCACCCCTTGCGCCTCAAAAAGGCCCGCCGTGGTGGTTTTGCCCATGCCGATCGAGCCGGTCAGCGCAATAATAATCATGGGCCATCTTCCAAAATCTGCATCGCCACCCGCCGCGCCCCGTCTGCGTCTTTTGGAAAGGCGCCAAAAAACCAGGCAAATGACGGTTGCGCCTGCGCAATGAGCATGTCCAGCCCACCAATTGTCGTATGGCCCCGCGCCGCCGCCTCTTCTAAAAGCGCCGTTTGCCGCGGTGTGTAGACAAGATCATAGACAAGTGCCTTTTCGGGCAATCCGGCCAAAGAAAAATCAAGCGGCGCCCCTCCGCTCATCCCGCCCGCGCTGGCATTGACCAGAAGATCGGCACCTTCAAGACTTTGCGCACGCATTTTCCAGTCCGCCGTTTCTATCTTCGCCATATTTTGCAAGGCTTTTGCTGTATGT
>JALWSB010000191.1:0-10686 GCA_027080345.1 Robiginitomaculum sp.
CCACCGAGCCGGAAAGATCAGAGTTTTGGCGCATGAAATCCAGAAATTGCGGGAAAAAGCTTTCATCGCGTAAAGAATGTGCGGATATATTGCAGACAATGCCAACCTGCCGGTCTTTTTCGGTCAATTGACGGACAATCTGCACACAGCGCAAAAGCAAAAGATTATCAACCACACTGACAAGGCCAGCCGGTTCTGCCACTTTCAAAAATTCGGCCGGCATGATGATATTGCCCTGATGATCGCGCAGCCGGGTAAAGCTTTCATAAAAATAGGTTTTGCGCTGCGGCAAAGAAACGATGGGTTGTAAATGCAGGTCCACCCGGCCGGCCTCAAGGGCCTCGCGTACTTTGGTCAGCATCAGGTGCTTGTCATCATTTTGTGTGTGCAGGTTCAGCGCCGGAGCCATCTGGGTGGCCAGCGTCATGCGGCTGTTAAAGTCGCTTTGCAGGTTTTCAATCACGCTTTCCAGCGCCTGCACTTCGGAAATAATAACCTGATCGCGACGCACCGCTTCATTCTCGACGGCTTTGGCGAGGCTGCCAACCTCTTCGTGCAGGCGTTCCAACTCACCTGAAATGGAGATATTGGCTTTGCGCAAGGTTTCAATTTTGGTCTGTTGGGCGCTGTCATTGGCGGCGCGCGCAATCAATGTGTGAACCTGCGCCCCGGCCAGGAATGTCAACGCCCCAAGCAAAGCGGCCTGCGACAGGTCTGCATTGGTAAAACGCACCAGCGCCAGGGCCGCGACAAGGGCGCTTAAGGCATAAACAGCGAAAAAGAGGGCTGCGGCAAGGCGGCTCATAAAAAGTCCTATCATCCAGTGGCGCGGTTCGGAGTCTACGCCGGTTAAAAAGTCGGTGTTTATGGTTTCTAACTGGTTAATCAAATCACTTTTGACCTGTTATCAGGGCGTATTTTGCGGCGACTCGCCTTCTCATCACCACATTTAATGCCTATATAGGGTCTGTCTGCTTGCAGACTATGATGATAAACGCGCGTGTAATAACCGGATCGGACCCGGGGGCGGTACCCGGCGGCTCCACCATCTGCGGTTTTTTGGAAACCGCGGTTGATGGGGCCGAAACAGGATCGACGGACGGCCAAAGACGTTAGCTTTCATCCGGGTGAGGCCCGATACAGGCTCAATCGCAATAGTTGCCAATGACAACTTTGCTCAAGAGGTCGCTCTCGCTGCGTGATGCAGCGCGGGATATCTCGCTTTAACTCCTTTACCCCTTGAGCGGTAAAGGCGGGGTTCGGAGGCACCTGGCAACAGAAGCCTCCACTTTCCTTCTTTGTCGTTTGCCTGCAACTTGATAAAAGGCATATGCAATTGTCAGGTGAACCACTGATCCTTAAGAGGGGAGTCTGATTGACCTGCCCCACCCGGGGGCGTAATCAGGTGGCAAAAGAGGGGAAAGAGGGAAATGGCCAAAGATTTGATGCATTACGACCTGCTGGCACAAGAAGCCTTGCGCGGTGTGGTTCGCGCAGCGGTGGTACGGGCGGCAGAAAATGGCCTGCCCGGCAATCACCACTTCTATATTACCTTTAAAACCGGCTATCCGGGGGTCAATATTGATGCGCAATTGCTGGAAAAATACCCTGAAGAGATTACTATCGTGCTGGAGCACCAGTTTTGGGATCTGGCCTCTATGGAAGACGCCTTTGAAGTGACGTTGAGTTTTGGCGGTGCTCCCAAATACATCAAAGTGCCCTATGCGGCGGTAACCAGTTTTCACGACCCGGCGGTTGGTTTTGGCCTTAAATTTGAGATGGGCGAGCCTGGAAAAGACACGTTGTTTCATATTGATGAGCCAATCATTGACGAGGATGATGAAGCGGCTGATGATAATAATGTTGCGCCGGCCACCACCGGTGATGTTGTCAGTCTGGACGCTTTTCGCAGCAAATAGGCCTGCGCCCGCCATCAACAATGTGATATATCTCCACCCACCGTTTTTTGGAGATTCGCATGTCAAAAACCCGTACAGAGTCCGATAGTTTCGGCCCCCTGGAAGTACCCGCCGATAAATATTGGGGGGCGCAGACGGCGCGCTCCTTGATGAATTTTGATATTGGTGACGAGACCATGCCAGTGCCTCTGGTGCGGGCCTTGGGTATTATCAAAAAAGCGGCGGCGCAAACCAATCTTGAGCTGGGTAATCTTGAGCCGGAAAAAGCCGCCGCCATAGAGCGCGCCGCGCAGGATGTGATCGATGGCAAGCTCGATGACAATTTCCCTTTGCATATCTGGCAAACCGGTTCAGGCACCCAGACCAATATGAACGCCAATGAGGTGATCGCCAATCGGGCGATCGAGATTATGGGCGGGAAAATCGGTTCCAAGACCCCGGTGCATCCCAATGACGACGTCAATCGCAGCCAGTCATCGAATGACACCTTCCCGACCGCCATGCATATCGCTGCGGCGATGCAGATCAAGCATCATTTGATCCCGGCGCTGGAGCATTTGCATCAGGCGCTGGAAGCCAAATCAGACGCTTTTGCTGATATTATCAAAAACGGCCGCACCCATACGCAGGACGCCACGCCGCTGACTCTGGGCCAGGAATTTTCCGGCTATGCGGCGCAGGTCGGCCTTGGCTTGCGCCGCGCCTATCAGGCCTTGTGTGAGGTGTTGCCGCTGGCGCAGGGCGGTACGGCCGTGGGTACTGGTCTTAATGCCAAGCCCGGCTTTGCAGAAAAATTCGCCAAAAATGTCAGCGCCCTGACCGGCATAGACTTTGTCACCGCGCCCAATAAGTTCGAGGCGCTGGCGGCCAGCGATGGCTATGTGGCGGCGCATGGGGGCCTCAATACCATCGCCGCCAGTCTTTTGAAAATTGCCAATGATATTCGCTTTTTAGGGTCCGGGCCGCGCGGCGGGCTGGGTGAGTTGATTTTGCCAGCCAACGAGCCGGGCTCGTCAATCATGCCTGGCAAGGTCAACCCAACCCAGGCCGAAGCGCTGACCATGGTGTGCGCGCAAGTGATGGGCAATCACACCACCATCAGTATTGCCGGATCCCAGGGGCATTTCGAGTTGAATGTCTATCGCCCGGTAATGGCGCTGAATATGTTGCAATCGATCCGCCTTTTGGGCGATGCGGCGCGCTCCTTTACTGATAATTGCGTGGTCGGGATTGAGGCGGATAAAGAGCGCATTGACGATCTGATGCGCCGCTCGCTTATGCTGGTCACGGCGCTGGCGCCAACAATCGGCTATGACAATGCCACCAAAGTCGCCAAAACCGCCCATGAAAACGGTACTACGCTGCGCGAAGAAGCGGTGCGTTTGGGCTTTGTGACGCCAGAAGAATTTGATGCGGTTGTACGCCCGGAAAACATGATCGCCCCGCATTAGGGGACATGTGCCTGTGATCACCCGATACCCGCCTTCGCGGGCACAAGCTTATTCGGGTGATCCAGAGCGGCGCAACACCTTGTCCCGCCATGCGTGGATGAACCAGGCCGGGTTTTCCCCTTCTCCCCTGGGGAGAAGGTCGGGATGAGGGGCTTGTGAGTTACAATCTGGATTGCCCGGACAAGCCGGGTAATGACAAATCAAAATGATCCCAAAGCCTCGTCACCCCGAACCCTCGTCCGGGACCTATTTTGATGCCCCAAGATGGATTGCGGCCCTTGGACGCAATGACGATGTGGGGAATAAATATAAGGCTTGCCTCTCACCCTCTCCCCGCGTCATCCCGGAAAAACGTCAGTTTTATCCGTGATCCATAGGGCCTTTCATCCGTGCATGGCCTAGGTGTGGTTTGGCTTCACTATGGACTCCGGCCCCACCGATCAAGTCGAAGGGCGGGCCGGGGCGACAAGGACGGGGTGAAATAATTATGTGCCCTAATACCCGGCGGTGCGGTCAACGCGGTGAAGCAGCGGCTGCCCCGCTTCGCAGCGTTTGATGTTTTGGGCGATGTTCCGGCTGGCACTGGCGGGGCGGGTGCGTGCAGCGATGTGCGGGGTGACGGTGACCTTTTTATGCGCCCAATAGGGGTGTGCGGCGGGCAGGGGTTCTTGGGTAAAAACATCCAAAGTGGCGTGGGCAATATGACCGCTATCGAGCGCCGCCAAAAGTGCTTCATCATCTATCAGTGCGCCGCGCCCCGGATTAATAATTATTGCGCCTTTGGGCAGGCAGGCAAGGCTTTGTGCGTTGATAATATGTGCGGTTTGCGCCGTTTGCGGCAATAATAAAACGAGGATTTGCGTCTGGGATAATAGGGTATTCAGCCCCTCTTGGCCGCTGTAACAGGTTATGCCGGGCAAGTCTTTTTGCCGCCTGCTCCAGCCTATTACATTGAAATTCAAGGTGTTAAGCGCGCCGGCACAAGAGCGCCCCAGCGCGCCCAGCCCCAAAATGGCCACGGTGCGGTCGCGCGCCAGCGGCGGCGCTGCACTGCGCCAGATGCCATCCTGGCCAAGAATATGTTGGTCGATATCTAGATGATGCCGCAAAACCTGGGCGGTCACCCATTCGGTCATGCCCTCACCCAGACCGTCATCAACCATGCGGGCGAGAGGTTGGGTCAGGGTTTTATTGCTGACGATGTTTTCAACCCCGGCCCACAGGCTCAAAACTGCTTTGGCATGGCAAAAGGGGGTGAAATCGCTGACCGGCCCGCCGGGGGCGTAAACCAGATAATCAATCTTTGCCGGATCGTCCGTTTGCGTTGACAAGTCACATGCCAGCCCGGCCTTATCAAAGGCGCGGCGTAACGGGGCCTCATAATCTGCCCAGGAAGACGCCGGGGCAGAAAACAACACCCTGATCATGCGGCAAAAACCGTGTTCATGTCCTCAACGCCTTTAATTTCGATAGGATTGCCGCAAGGGTCATAGAAAAACATGGTGTGCTGGTCGCCCGGCTTGCCTTCAAAACGGCGGCTGGGTGGCAATACAAAATCAATGCCTTTGCTGGTCAGGTGGTCGGCCATTTTTTGCCATTCAGGCATTTCCAGAATAATGCCCAAATGCGGCATGGGGACCAGTTTGCCCGCCACCTGGCCGGTGTTCTTGGTTTTGAAAGGTTCACCAAGGTGCAAGGTCAATTGGTGACCAAAGAAATTATAATCAACCCAGGTGTCGGTGCTGCGCCCCTCGGTGGCCCCCAATATGCCGCCATAAAAGGCGCGCGATTCATCAAGATCAGTAACATTGATGGCAAGGTGAAAAAGGGACATAAAACGGCTTCCTTAAGCAATTTTTTCCAATACAGCATCGGCCAGATTGGCAAACACCTGCCCCAGCGGGCTTTGCGGATCGCTGGCCGGGGGCGTGCCCTTGTCCGAGGCCGCGCGTAAATCGGGGTCCAAGGGGATTTCGCCCAAAAACGGCACATCCAGTTCATCCGCAGTGCGTTGTGCGCCGCCTGCGCCAAAAATGTCAATACGCTCGCCTGTTGCCGGATGAATATATCCGGCCATGTTTTCAATGACCCCGAGAATGGGAACCTCTGCCTTGTTAAACATATGCACACCCCGGCGCACATCGGCCAGCGCTACCTCTTGCGGGGTGGCGGCAATCAGCGCGCCTTTAAGCGTCACGGTCTGCACCAGCGTCAATTGCGCATCGCCCGTGCCCGGCGGCATGTCGACAATAAGAACATCAAGGCCGCCCCAATCGGTGTCGGCAAACATTTGTTGCAAGGCCCCGATAATCATCGGCCCGCGCCAGATCACCGCCTGGCCATCGCCAACCATAAACCCCATTGAGAGGACTTTGACGCCGTGCGCCTCAAGCGGGATGATTTTTTCTTCCTTGCTCAATGTCGGTTTTTGCCCTTGCAGGCCCAAAAGGATGGGGGCCGAGGGGCCATAAATATCAGCGTCCATCAAGCCGACTCGCTTGCCCTTTTTGGCCAAAGCCACGGCCAGATTGGCGGCGATGGTGGACTTGCCAACCCCGCCTTTGCCGGAGGCCACGGCAATTACCGCACCAACATCGGGCAGGTCTTTTGGCTTGGGCGGCGGCGGGGTGCCGTGGCCACCAATGTTTTTTGCGCGCTTTTGCGGCGCTTCTTCTTGCGCGCCCGAATGCGCCGTCAGCACGATGGAGACGGCGTCTACACCTTTTATCTTACGTAATTTTTTATCCGCTTTTTGGCGGACATTTTCCATTTCCTGCGCCATTTCGCGGCTGGTTTGCAAGGCGAAACCGACCCGCCCGTCCTTGACCGTCAGGCCCTGGACCAGTCCGGCATCGAGTATATTTTTGCCCGATTGCGGGTCTTTTATTTTACCAAGCGCCTTGCGGACGCTATGAATATCAGCCTGCGCCATGCGCTTGCTCCTTGATTGGTGCGTGTGTTCAGGCCACATATCGGTTAGTAATGGCAATGATTCAAGACGAAAGATGCGCTATGCCCTGGAATGATCAGTCAAATGGTGGTGGCCCAAAGGGTCAGAATAATGGAAATGGTGGCAAAGGCCCCTGGGGGCAAGGCCCCTGGGGGCAAGGCCCCGACGGGGGCGGTGAACCGCCTGATCTGGATGTCGATGAAATGATGCGCAAGCTGCAAAGACAGCTGGGCGGCATCTTTGGCGGTGGCGGCGGTAAAGGTGGGCGCGGCGGTAAAGGCGGTGGTCTTGGCGGACTGGGTTTTGGTGTGCTGGTTATTGTTGTTCTGGCGGTCTGGTTTTTTACCCCCGGTTCTGGCTGGTATGTGGTCAATGCCGACGAACAGGGCGTGGTGTTGCGCTTTGGTGCCTATAGCCGCACCGAATTGCCGGGGTTTCACTGGAAGTTGCCAGCGCCTTTTGAAACTGCATTAAAGCCAAAAGTTGGCCGGGTGCATCAGGAAAATATTGGCTTTCGCTCAACCAGTGGCCGCAAGGGCCTTTCGGACATTCCCCACGAAAGCCTGATGCTGACCGGTGATGAAAATATTGTTGATATTGATTTTTCAGTGATCTGGCAGATCAGTGAGGCCAAGGATTTTCTTTTTAACCTTGAAGATCCGGTCGGCGCCGTCAAGGCGGTGTCGGAAAGCGCCATGCGCGAGGTTATCGGCAAAAACGACTTACAACCGATTATTACCCGTGGCCGGCAAATTGTTGAACAGGATGCCCGCGAACTGATCCAGAAAACACTGGATGGCTATGGTGCCGGTGTCATCATCACCAATGTGCAATTGCAAAAGGCCGATCCGCCAACGCGGGTTATCGAGGCGTTTCGCGATGTGGTCAATGCCGGTCAGGATGCGCAAACCAAAATCAACCAGGCGACATCCTATGCCAATGATGTGGTGCCAAAGGCGCGCGGTGACGCGGCCAAGCTGGGGCAGGAAGCCATCGGGTATCGTGATTCGCTGATTGCCGAAGCATCGGGTGAGGCGGCGCGTTTCAACCTGATTTACAATGAATACAAAAAGGCCCCCAAAGTGACCCGCCAACGCATGTATCTTGAAACCATGGAGCGGGTTTATAAAGGGGCCGATAAAATCATCCTCGACAAGGAGGCAGGCAAGCAAATGGTGCCTTATCTGCCCTTGAAAACAGGCAATAACAAAGCGCAGGGAGGTCAGTAATGGGCCGGATATTAAGTGTTTTTCTGATACTGGGCGCGATCCTTGGTGCCGTATTTGTGTCGACCATGCTCTATACGGTTGATCTACGCGAACAGGCGATTGTCTTGCGTTTTGGCCAACCGGTTCATGCGGACAATACTTGGGGCACGGCACCTAATCCGGGATTGAAGATGAAAAAACTTCCCTGGGATCAGGTGGTCAAGTTTGACCGGCGTAATCTGATGCTGGACATTCCACCGCAGGAGATTTTGGCCTCGGACCAGGAACGCCTGATTGTTGATGCGTTTGCCCGGTTTCGCATTTCCGATCCTTTGCAGTTCTATAAGGCGGTAAAGGACCAGCGTATTGCCAAGACAAGACTGGCGCCCTTTATGGAAGGGTCTTTGCGCCGGGTTTTAGGCGGGGTCAAATCCAACGACATTGTGTCGGGTCACCGGGCCCAACTGATGATCGCCATTCGCGATGCGGTAAATGCCCAGGCCAAGCAATCAAAGCTTGGGGTGGAAATTATGGATGTAAAAATCCGCCGCGCTGATCTGCCTGAGCAAAACGCCAACAAGGTCTATTCGCGTATGCAGTCCGAGCGCCAGCAGGCGGCATCAAAAATCCGCGCCGAAGGTGAAGAAAAGGCCCGCACCATTCGCGCCGAGGCGGCGCGTACTGTGCGCGTTATTCTGGCCAAGGCCAAAGAAAAGGCCTCCATCACCAAGGGGGAAGGCGATGCCCGCCGCAATGAAATTTATGCCGCTGCCTATGGCCGTGACCCTGAATTTTTTGCGTTTTCGCGCTCAATGGAGGCCTATGAAAAAGCCCTGAAAGATGGCAAAACGTCCATGGTTTTGACGCCTGATAGCGACTTTTTCAAATATTATGGCAAACAAGGGGGCAAGTAGCCGCATGGCGATGCTGATGCCGGGGGGGCGCATAATAGCCCTTTTGGCACTTGTTCTGGTGCTGGCACCGGGGGGCGCTTTGGCGCATCCTGCGCCGGACGGCTTTGCCCCGCTGGCCAAGCGTTTGTCGCCGGCGGTGGTTAATATTGCCACCTCGCAAAAGGTCGAAGGGGATCTGCCGGTATTTCCCAAAGGCTCGCCTCTGGAGCGCTTTAACGACACATTTGGGCCGGGCGGGCCGCGCACCGAAAACGCCCTTGGTTCCGGCTTTGTCTATGACAGCAAGGGCATCATCGTCACCAATAATCATGTTGTTGAGGGGGCCGATGAGATCGAGGTTATTTTTCCCGATGGCCGGACATTCAACGCCGATCTGGTTGGCCGGGATGCGCCGACGGACCTTGCGGTTTTGCGCATAGCGGCCAAAGCGCCTTTGCCGCATGTCGGCCTTGGCGATTCAGATACCGCTGAACCGGGGGACTGGGTGTTGGCCATTGGCAACCCGTTTGGCCTTGGCGGGTCGCTTTCGGTGGGCATTGTGTCGGCCCGCAACCGGGATATTCAGGCCGGGCGCTATGATGATTTCATCCAGACCGATGCGGCCATTAACCGGGGCAATTCCGGCGGACCTTTGTTTAATATGGACGGCGAGGTTATTGGCGTTAATTCGGCCATTTTATCGCCTTCCGGCGGCTCTGTCGGCATTGGTTTTGCCATTCCGTCCAATCTGGTGCGCAGCATTGTTACGCAATTGCTCGAACATGGGGAAATACGGCGCGGCTGGATCGGCGTTTCGGCCCAGTCGGTATCCTCGGAACTGGCGCGCTCCTATGGTCTGGACAAGGCGCAAGGAGCGATTATCGTCAACGTCAAACCAGACGGCCCGGCGGCGCGCGCCGGTCTTGAAACCGGCGATCTTGTAACCATGTTTGATGGCCAGCCGGTGATCGATTCGCGTACGCTGACCCGCGCTGTTGCCGATAGTCAAATCGGTCGCAAGGTCACTCTTGAGTATGTGCGTGATCGTAAAACAGCACACGCTGTGGTCACTATTGCGCGCTTGCAGGAAACCGACAAGGCGCAACCGGCAAAGAAAAAGAGCGCCGCATCACCGACGGGAAAATATATTCTGGGCATGCAGCTAAGCCCGCTGAGCGCCTCTTTGCGCCGCAAATACAGCATTGATTCAGATGTGGCGGGGCTGGTGGTGCTGGCCATAGAGCCGGGCAGTGCAGCGGCAGGACTGGTGCGCGAAGGCGACGTGGTTGAAGAGATGGGCTGGCAAAAAGTGACCACGCTGGAGGCGGCACGCGCCCGCCTTGCGATCTTGGCCCAGCACGCTGATCGCCCGGTGGCGCTGCTTTTGAATCGCGATGGGCAACTCATCCCCCGGGCCATCATGCCGTGACGAAATCGTCTTTTTTATAGCCTTGAAAATAAAGTGCGCTGGTCAGGTCCGTATGGCGGATTTGCGCATTGGCAGCATCGGCCAAAACCGGTTTGGCGTGAAAGGCAATGCCCATGCCCGCCGCCTTGATCAGATCGAGATCATTGGCCCCATCGCCAATCGCCATGCACTGGCAAAGCGGCACATCGGCTTTGCGGGCATAGGTGGTGATGGCATCAAGTTTGGCCTGGCGACCCAATATCGGGCGCGCCACATCGCCGGTTAACAAGGCCCCGTCATCAATAAGACTGTTGGCTCGCTGATCGGCAAAACCGGCCAGTTGCGCCACCTGCCTGGTAAAAAAATCAAAGCCGCCAGAAACCAGCGCCGTCAGCGCGCCATTTGCCGCCATGGTTCGAGCCAGGGTTTGCGCGCCGGGGTTGAGCGTAATGCGCGTGTCGAAACAATCTTGTAAAGCGGTAAGGGGCAGGCCTTTCAAAAGCTGCACCCGTTCCAAAAGGGCGCCTTCAAAGTCCAGCTTGCCGGCCATGGCCGCTTCGGTGATTTCGCGCACATGGTCGCCCACCCCGGCAAAGTCGGCCAGTTCGTCAAGGCATTCCTGGGCGATAATGGTTGAATCCATATCGCACACCAAGACGGCTTTGCGCCTGTGCTGCGGGTCTTGCAGGCACCAGTCGACGGCCAGCCCGCCGAGCGCCGCCTGAATTTTTTCCCGCGCCGCCTGTCCATGCATCTGCACGGCTTCACCTTGGCCAAGGCATGTCGTATGTACGAAGCCAAGGGCGTGCGCCGCCGCGATGGCGCTATCAAGCACCGGATCGTCGGGGCGGCTTACC
>JALWSB010000191.1:10696-35685 GCA_027080345.1 Robiginitomaculum sp.
ACCAGAGTGAGAACCGGTAATTGGGCCAGGGATAGGGACAGGGTCATTTGATCATGCATATGCAATGGATGTGAATTTGCCTATCCTTCTTATTTATGGGCCGACCGCAAGCGGTAAAAGCGCTTTGGCGGTGCGTTTGGCACAAAAATACGACGCTGAGATCATTAATGCGGATTCCATGCAGGTTTATGCGGGCCTGTCGATCATCACGGCCTGCCCGGATGAGGCTGAACGCAAAGCCGCTTCGCACCATCTTTTTGGTCATGTCGATGCGGCGCAGCGCTATAGCGTCGGACGCTGGCTGAATGATGCGTTGGCGGCGATAAAAGAGGTGCATGGGCGGGGCCATGCGGCCATTCTGGTTGGCGGCACAGGGCTTTATTTCGAAGCGCTGACCAAGGGGCTGGCCGCGATCCCCGCCATTGACAAGGCGGCCCGTATGCAGGCGCAAAATCTTCTGGAGGAAGGCGGGGTGGATGCGCTGCGTGCCGCTCTGTCGCAAATTGACCCGGAGGCGGCGCAGCGGATTTTGGGGGATGACCGCCAGCGTTTATTGCGGGCGCTGGAGGTCTATTACCAGACCGGCAGGGCGTTAAGCACCTTTCATAAAAACACATCTGCGCCTTTGGCCGCAGACATGTGGCGCGGGCTGGTACTATGCCCGCCGCGTGAGGCCCTTTATGAGCGTATTAACAGACGTTTTGAGCATATGCTGGCGCAAGGGGCGCTGGCCGAAGCCAAAACCATGATGGAACGGGATCTGGACAGAGACCTGCCCGCCATGAAGGCGCTGGGTCTTTTGCCCCTGATTGGCTATATTGGCGGCGAAATTACCCGTGATGAGGCGTGTGAGCTGGCCAAACGCGATAGTCGGCGCTATGCAAAACGGCAATATACTTGGGCGCGTGGGCGGTTGGGCGACTGGCCGCAAAGCACGCAAAAAAATACCGGGCAGCACTATCAGAACGCCTTGAGCCTTGATCTTTTCTCCTCCCGTTAACGACAGGCCCGCATTGGAAAACGGTAACAAAATACGTCCAAATATTATCGGCCCGATAACCGGGGCGGTGTTGTTTGCCGCGCTCATTCTTTTGGCGTTCGGGCTGATGGGGGCGGGGGTGTTGCCGGGGCATGAGGCGCTGGTCAGCTTTTTTGCGCCGCTGCGCAGCTCGCCTGTGGCGCTGCCTGTGGTGATCCTGGCTTTTATTGTGCTGGCGTTTGCCGGGGTGCCGCAATTTGTCCTGATCACGGCGGTGGTGTTGGTGTTTGGTCCGCGCACAGGCTTTTTTCTGTCCTGGATTGCGACCTTTATATCCGCCTTGTGCGGATTTTATGCGGGGCGGGTGCTGGGCGCGGCGGCGATGATGCGCTTTGGCGGGACGATTGTCAGGCGCTTGGCCGGGTTTGTCGGGCGCAACGGGTTTTGGAGCGCGCTGATCGTGCGGCTGGTGCCGTCGGGGCCTTTTGCCCTGGTGAATATGGGGTTGGGGGTGACACCGGCAAAGGGATGGGCTTTTGCCGGGGGGACGGCAGTGGGTATTCTCCCCAAAATAGGCTTGATCGCTTTGATGGGGACCGGCATGGGCGCTTTTGACGGCTCCGGGCAAAGTTCTTTTATGAGGTTTGGCGTTTTATTTTTGGCTGTTGCGGGTTGGATTGGTCTGGCCGTTTGGGGCGCCCGGCGCCTTGCCCGGCGGTCATCTTCTGAAAAAACGACAGTGAATCACCGCCACAAGCCTTGATATTAGTCACCTGACAACGCACAAGTATATTCAAATTTTATTTTGGTGTGACATTTATGCACGGCCTGAATGGTCGGGGCAGAAGAGAAGGTAGAAGCGCGCGCATGTTTTCACGTTTGTTTGGTATGATGTCGGCCGATATGGCCATCGATCTTGGGACCGCCAACACACTCGTTTACGTCAAAGGGCGCGGGGTGGTGTTAAACGAGCCATCCGTTGTTGCCTATGAGATTATTAACGGCCGAAAATTGGTGCGCGCGGTTGGCGAACAGGCCAAACGCATGCTGGGCCGTACACCGGGGCATATGGAGGCCATCCGGCCGATGAAAGACGGCGTGATTGCCGACTTTGAAGTGGCCGAGGAAATGATCAAGGCGTTTATTCAGCGGGTCCATAACCGCCGAACCTTCGTTAATCCGCAAGTGGTTATCTGTGTGCCGTCCGGGGCCACGGCGGTTGAGCGGCGGGCGATTCACGAATCGGCCATGGCGGCCGGGGCGCGCCGGGTTTACCTGATCGAAGAGCCAATGGCGGCGGCGCTTGGGGCGGGTCTGCCGATCAATGATGCGACCGGTTCGATGGTTGTTGATATTGGCGGCGGCACAACCGAGGTGGCGGTTTTATCGCTGGGCGGCATTGTGTATTCGCGGTCAGTACGCGTTGGTGGCGATAAAATGGATAGCGCCATTATCAATTATGTGCGCCGCACCACCAATATGCTGATTGGCGAGGCCAGCGCCGAACGCATCAAAAAAGAGATCGGTACTGCCGCCCCACCCAAGGCCGGCGATGGCCTGTCGATGAATGTCAAGGGCCGGGACCTGATGGTCGGGGTGCCGCGTGAAGTGCGCATTACCGAGGCGATGATTGCTGAATCCCTGTCCGAGCCGGTTGAACAAATTGTCGAGGCGGTCACCATTGCCCTTGAATCCACACCGCCCGAATTATCGGCAGATATTGTTGATAAAGGGATTATGTTAACCGGCGGCGGCGCATTATTGCGTAATCTGGATACCGAATTGCGGGTGCGTACAGGCTTGCCTGTCATGCTGGCGGACGAGCCATTATCATGCGTGGTTCTGGGCTCTGGGGAGACGCTGGAAAATCTGAAAGTCAGAAAAGGTCAGCTATCCATTATTTAAGCGAAAGACCCAAAGCAGGATCCTGATATGAGCAAAAGGCGCTTTTTATCTGCTTTGCCCTGGCTGGGTGGCCCCTGGGCCAGAGGTTCACTGGCCTTATTGCTTCTCGTGTCGCTTATTTTGATTGTTATGGATCGGGCCGACCCTGAAAACTCGCCATTTCTACCCTTAAAACGCACCATGACCGATGTGACCATGCCGGTCATGTCGGTGGTGTCGGCGCCGTTTCGCGGGGCGCAGGTGCTGGGGCAATGGGTTGCAGATAACTGGAAAGCGGCATCGCGGGTGCATCAGCTGGAAGAAGAAAACCGCAAATTGCTGCAATGGCGCGATCTGGCGCTGAGCCTGCATGAAAAAATGAAAGTCTATGAACAGTTTTTGAAGGTTCCGGCCAGCCCGGTCCCGGTGGTGGTGACGGCCCGCGTGGTTGCCGATCCGGGGGGCACATTTGTGCGCGCACGGCTGATTAATGCCGGGCGGCATCAGGGGATTGCCGAAGGTCAGGCGGTGCTTGGCTATGAAGGTATGATTGGCCGGATCATGATTGCCGGGAAACGCTCTGCGCGGGTTTTACTGCTGACGGATCTCAATTCGCGGGTACCGGTCCTGATTGATGGATCGGATGTGCATGCGATTCTTGCCGGAGACAATAGTGATTTTCCGGCTCTTCTTTACCTGCCGCGCAATGCCGAACTGGTATCTGGCGCGCGTATTATTACATCCGGGGATGGGGGGGTGTTACCACGTGGCCTGCCCATAGGCACGCTTTTGCAGCGCCGGGATGGCAGCTGGCGCGCGGCCCTGTTTGCCAAAGGAGATACGGTTGATTTTGCCCAGGTTCTCAGCCTGCCGCCTTTGCCAGCGCCGGAGGACGAGACAGAAAATTCGCCGCCGGCCCCTATGGCCGTAACCGATAACGGGGAGGGGCAATAATGCGCACATCCTCCATGACGGCGCGTATTGGCATTGTTGCCTGGCTTGGCCTGCCGGCCATGGTCTCTGTGCTTGGCCTTTTGATCTATGTGGCCCCAGTGCACGTTTTTGGGCGCTCTGTGCCAATGCCGCTTTTTCCCTTAATGGCGCTGTTTTTCTGGTCAATGGCGCGGCCGCAGCTCATGCCGCCTCTGGCGGTGTTTCTGATTGGCCTGTTGCAGGATTTTTTAACCGGCGGCCCGGTTGGCCTGTGGGCCATGGCCTATCTTTTGACCTTTACCGTTATGGCAACACAACGTGAAACCTTTGCCGGGCGCGGCCAGTTTGCGCTTATTGTCGGGTTTGTGCTGGCGGTGTTGTGCGCTTTTGGCTTTGCCTGGATTATTGCAAGGATCAGCCTGGGGCCAGGCGTTGTCACGGGGCGGTTTTTTACTGAAGCGGGCCTGAGTATTCTGGTCTTTCCCCTTGTCGGGCGATTGTTTGGTGGTCTGCAACGCATGACCAGCCAGGCGCGCAGGTTATCCGTGCATCATGCGATGACGAGGCGGCTATGAGATTGCACGATGATGAGGACGCCGGCATTTTCACCCGCCGGGCGCTGATATTGGGGGGGCTCGGGGCGTTAAGTTTCAGTGCCCTGGCGGCGCGGCTTTACAAGCTACAAATCCTGCAATCGGATCGCTATCGCGGCCTTTCCGAGGACAACCAGTTTAATTTTCGCCTGTTGGTGCCCAGTCGCGGCAAAATTCTTGATCGGTATGGCAAGGTGCTGGCGGACAACCGGGACAATTACCGGTTATTGCTCAACCCCGATCAGGTAGGCGACCTTGATGCCTTGCTTGATACGCTTGCCGGCATTATTCCGCTATCGCAGGACCGGCGTGATAAAATAAAAAAAGCCATTGCCAAACGCCGTCCGTTTTCCAGCGTGACCCTGGCCGAACAATTGTCCTGGAATGATTTTGCGGCGGTAAATTTGCATTTACCGGATATGCCTGGGGTGCGCCCCGATATCGGTGAATTGCGTGAATACCCCTATAAGGAAGTGCTGGCGCATCTTGTCGGCTATGTCGGCAAGGTCCCCGAAGGCATGCAAAGCGATGACCCATTATTGCAATATCCGGGCTTTCGTATTGGCCGCAGCGGCGTGGAAAAATCGTCCGATGCGGTTTTGCGGGGCAAGGCCGGTGCCTTGAAGGTTGAGGTTAATGCCCTTGGCCGGGTTATTCGTGAACTGCCTGATCCGGCGACGGCAGCGCAAGCGGGCCAGGATCTGGCCTTGACGCTGGATGTTGATATTCAACGCTATGCCGCCTCACGGCTGGAGGGGCAAAGCGCCGCCGTATGCGCGCTTGATGTGCGTAATGGTGATGTCTTGGCGCTGGCTTCTGTGCCGTCTTTTGACCCCAATTTATTTGCCCGGGGCATTCCTGAGAAAACCTATAAGGCCCTGTTGAATAATGACCACAAGCCCTTGTTTAACAAGGCGATAGGCGGGGTGTATTCGCCGGCGTCCTGTTTCAAGCCGGTTGTGGCTATGGCCGCCTTGCACCATGGGGTGACGGACGGGCGTGAGCGTGTTCGCTGTACCGGCAAGATCAAACTGGGTGATCGGGAATTTCATTGCTGGAATCGCCGGGGGCATGGGCCGGTCAATATGCTGGGCGCCATTGGGGTTTCCTGCGATATTTATTTCTACGAAATGGCCCGCCGCCTTGGCATTGAAAAAATCCATGATAATGCCCGGTTGTTTGGTTTTGGTGATCGCTTTGATCTTGGGCTTGGCGGTGCGCGGCGCGGTCTGGTCCCCAATGCGGCCTGGAAACGAGCGCGGTTTGAATTGCCCTGGTCGCAGGGCGAAACACTGATTACCGGTATCGGTCAGGGTTTTATTTCTGCCACGCCTTTGCAATTGGCGGTGATGACGGCGCGTATGGCCACGGGGCGTAAAGTGACGCCGCGTCTGTTGCAAGGGGAGCCACAAGAAGATTTTGCCCCGCTTGATTATAATGAAGGTCAATTTGGCGCGGTGCGTGCGGGCATGATTGCGGTCTGCGAAACCAGTTGGGGCACCGCGCATCGCTTGGGGGGGCTGGGTATCAAGGGCGTGCAGATGGCCGGTAAATCCGGTACCGGGCAGGTGCGGCGGATCAGCAAACAAGAGCGCGACACCCGGGTTTTGAAAAACCATGAATTGCCCTGGAAAATGCGTGATCATGCGTTGTTTGTCGCCTACGCACCGGCGGTGCAGCCGCGTTATGCGGTCTCTGTGATTGTTGAGCATGGCGGGGGTGGCTCGTCTGTGGCGGCCCCCCCGGCGCGTGATATATTGCGGGCGCTGGTTGAAAAAGAAAGATCGTCTCTGGCGGCCAGTGCGTCCGCCCCGGCGCGCGGTGTGTTATGACTGATTTTCCGGTTTCGCATTTGGGTCGTGTCATCCCGTTGCGCGCCAAAGTGGCGCGCATCCACTGGCTTCTTGTCTTGCTCTTGTGTCTGGCGGCGATGACCGGCGTTGCGGTGCTTTATTCCATTGCTGATGGCTCATGGACCCCGCGGGCCGCACAGCACGCCATGCGTTTTGGCTTTACGCTTTTATTGATGTTGACGCTGGCGCTGGTGGACATTCGTATCTGGATGGCTCTGGCCTATCCGGTGTACGGGGCGGCGTTGATTTTACTGATTGGCGTGGATGTGTTCGGGGTGACCAGCATGGGGGCGCAGCGCTGGATCGATCTGGGGCCATTAAGGCTGCAACCTTCCGAGGTTATGAAACTGGCTTTGGTGTTGGCTTTGGCGCGTTATTTTCACAGCTTTGGTGTATTATCGAGAATCCAGCTAAAGCATTTGATTGTTCCGCTTATGATGATTGCCGCACCGATGGCGCTGATTTTGCGCCAACCGGATCTTGGGACGGCGGTTCTGGTCGGCGCGACCGGCATGGCCATGGTTTTCCTGGCGGGGTTGAGTTGGCGCACTATTGGTATTGGCGCGCTCAGCGCCGTATTGGGCGGCACGGCATTTTTGATTTTCGGGCTGCATGATTACCAGCGCGCACGGATAGAAACATTCTTGCACCCGGAACGTGATCCCATGGGCTCGGGCTATCACATTTTACAATCCAAGATCGCTCTTGGCTCAGGGGGACTGACTGGCAAGGGATTCATGGCGGGCAGCCAGTCGCATTTGAATTTTTTGCCCGAAAAACAGACCGATTTTATCTTTACGGCGCTCGGTGAGGAATTTGGCTTTGTTGGCACACTAAGCATTCTTGTGCTTTTCGGGGCTATTCTGGCCATAGGTCTGCTTATTGCCGGCCGGGCGCGGCACACATTCGGGCGCATGGCGGCGGCTGGCTTTTGCGTTACATTCGGGCTTTATGTGCTGGTTAATATCAGCATGGTTATCGGCCTTATTCCGGTTGTTGGCGTGCCTTTACCGTTGATCTCTTATGGCGGAACGGTAATGCTGACGGTGATGACCGGCTTTGCCCTTGTGATGAATGTGCACATCCACCGCGATGCCGAACTGCCCAGCGCCGAAGGCTATCTTTTTTAAAGAGTATGCGTCAGGCGCTTTGGCTGTCGGCGGGCTCATTGCCGCGCGGGTTTTGCGCCCAATAGACAATGCTTTCTACCAGTTTGCGTGCATCAAGTGGTTTGGAGAGCCAGTCATCCATGCCTGCCGCCTTGAATTTGGGGGCCTCGTCAGCAAGCACGTGGGCGGTCAGGGCAACAATTGGTGTATTGCATCCGGCCCGGCGCAGTGTCCGGGTGGCGGTGATGCCGTCCATTTGCGGCATTTGTACATCCATAAAGATCAAATCAAACGCGGCTTTTTCCGTTGCGGATACGGCATCTGCACCATTATCAACCACGGTTATATTCTGTCCCATACGCTCTAACATGGTGCGAATAAGAAGCTGATTGGCCGGATTATCTTCAGCAACCAATATACGCAACGCTGGCATGGAAGGCGCCGCGGTTTCTTCGGATTGGGTCAAGGCTTTGCTTTCAAGGGCGCTGGCGGCAGGCAATGGTAACTCAAACCAGAATGTGCTGCCTTTGCCGGGCGTGCTTTGCACCCCGATCCGGCCTTTCATAATGTCGGTCAGGCGTTTGCAAATGGCCAGACCCAGACCTGTCCCGCCATATTTGCGGGTTGTCGAGGCATCGGCCTGGGAGAAATCTTTGAACAGGCGCGCCTGCGCCTCTTCAGATATACCGCAGCCGCTGTCTTTGACGGCGATCTTGATGATGTTGTCCTTTTTGGCGGTCACGGTAATGGTGATTGCGCCCTCCTGCGTGAACTTGATGGCATTGCCGGTCAGGTTCACCAGAATCTGCCGCAACCGCCCCGGATCACCTTTAAGAACAGGGGAAACTTTGCTTGAAATGCTGGTTTTTATGGTCAGGCCCTTATCCTCAGCGCTGGCATGCAGCATGTCGACAACTGAATTAACCTCATCTTTCAAACTAAAGGGAATGGTTTCGACAACCAGCTTGCCCGCATCAAGCTTGGAATAATCAAGAATATCATTGATCAAAGACAAAAGGTGGTGCCCGGCCTTGTTGGCACTGATTGTCAGGCGGCGTTGCTGGTCATCCTGGGGCAATAATAATAATTCATCTGTCATGCCGATCATGGCATTAAGCGGTGTGCGAATCTCATGGCTCATGGTGGAAAGAAAACGCGCCCGTTCTTCGGCTGCCGCTTCGGCCTCTTTACGGGCCTTGATGATTGATAATTGCGCTTCTTTGTGGGCGGTAATATCAAATAAAATACCCCGATACCCAGTAATATTACCGGTATCGTCAGTCAGCACACGGCAATAGGTCCGGGTCCATAGAGTTTTACTGCCATCCAGCCTGTCCACGCGAAATTCGCTTTCCAGACCGCCATCGCTATGGCGAATGGCCGCCAACCATTCCTGGTGGCGTGGCTTTAAGTCCGGAGCGAGTATATATGTTGGCTGACCGATGAGGTCGTCCGGTTCATAAGCAAGGAGGGTTTTGACACTGTCTGAAACATAAGTGATATTACCGGCCGAATCGAGGTCAAACACACAGCCCCCGGCGCTATGGACAACATCGCTGGTTCGTCTTTCGCTCTCGATCAGGCGAAGCTGATCGAGTTTACTGACCGTAATGTCACGTACCGAGCCGCGAAAGCCGGCGATGGCCCCATGCTCGTCATAAAAAGCCCGCCCATTGACATTGACCCAGGCCTCACCCCCATTGGGGTGGTCAAAACTGTGCTGGTAATCAGTCCACCCGCCTGCGGCCCGCGCCTGCCTGACCCAGGTTTCAAAATCGACCTTTGGATCTTTGAGGATTTCATAAGGGCTTCGGCCAATCACTGCATCGGGTTCAATACCAAAAATATTCTTGAAGCGTTGCGACACATAAGTAATTTTACAGTCCGCATCGAGTTCAAAAATACATTCGCGGGTCGCTTTTGTGACATCGGTAAAACGCGCTTCGCTTTGCGACAATTCTTCAAAGGCATTGTGGCGTGTGGTAATGTCGCGAATGGCCCCGCGAAAGCCATAAAATGTACCATCTATTGATATCAAATTGCGCCCGTTTATCAGTATCCAGCCGCTTGATCCGTCCTTGCGTTTGATTTCGCGCTCAAGGTCTTTCCAGCCATCATTTTTAATGGCGCTCTGGAGCCATTCTTCAGGATTGCGATCATCGCTGGGGGCGTACTCAATCGGTGTATGCCCGAGCATTTCATGGCTCTCATAGCCATAAATATCAAGCGCCGCATCGGAGAGATAGGTGAAACGCCCCTGTGCATCCATTTCAAAAATGCATTCCCCGGTAATGGCGACAACATCATTAAAGCGTTTTTCGCTTTTGATGATTTTCAGTTCGGTCTTTTTACGGTCGGTAATGTCATGTATGGCGGCGGAAATGCTGATGACGCGGCCGGCCTCATCGTGTTGGGCCAGGCCATGGTTTTCCACCCATATTACGCGACCATCCGGGCGGATGCATTTGTGCTCGATATGAAAACTGTTTTCACTGCTCTTCTCTGTAGCCATTAAAATGGCATTGCGAACCCGGTCTTTGTCATCAGGGTGGATGCTTTGTTCAAAAGTTTCCCAATTTGCTGGCGTATCATTATCAAAGCCCAGTATGCTGCAAAACCGCGTGGACCAGGACATTGCCTCGTTCTGGGGTTCTTTTTTAAGATCCCAACTCCATAAGCCCAGTTGAGCGGCATTAACAGCCAGTTTCAGACGTGTGCTTAAGGATTCGAGGCTTTCCTTATGGCGCATTTGCGCATCAATATCGATGATTGTGCTATATATTTTGGCTTCGCTTTTACCCGGATCGCGGCGCGCGGCCGCTTTGACTTCCACCCATGCGTACGTGTCGTCTTCACGCAAAAACCGATAGCGCCGGGTGGCTACATTGCTGTCATTTTTATGTTTGGTGAAGCTTTGCCATGCCTGTTCAAAATCATCCGGATGCACACGGGATTTCCACTCGTCCACAGGCATGCTGCCCGGCGCGCCATCCTGTCCGATAATACGTGCGGCCACGGCGGAATAGTGCAAGACCTCATTCTCAATATCGACCTCAAGAAAGCCAACATCGGCGGCGCGCATATACATGTCCTGCTTGGTGCGCAACTCGTGCATTTCTGTTTCATCGCGCAAGATACCGATAATACCTGTCACCCGCCCATCGGGATGGAATTCCGGTTGTGCGGAAATTGCCCCATAACGCCGGGTGCCATCTTCGCGATAAAATACACAGTGCATATCGAAACTTTTATGGTCTTTTGCACACTGGAGTATGGCGCTCTCAATGCGATCACGTTCATCTTGCGCAAACAGGTTCAGAATCGATTGGATATTGTCCTGATCTTGCGAAATGCCCATCAACGCATAAAAATTATCCGAACAATGGATTTCACCGGTAGAGAAATCATAGCGCCATGCGCCGCTGCCATTGACTCTTTCTGCCTGGGCCAGCAGCCCTTGCCGCCCAAACCAGCGTAACCCCGGATTGCCCGGATCTATTGGCGTGGCAATAAATGTATAATGGGTCACTTCCCCACATTCATCAAAAATTGCCGTTACCTGGCAGCGCACGGCAAAGGGCGTGCCGTCCTTGCGGCGAAACAGACTGGCGAATATGCCCGGCTCACCGGATTTTGCTGATTGTATCGCCTTATTCATCGAAGCCATATCAGTATCCGGGGAAACCGTCATCTCGGTCGGTTTTGTGCCGATCAACTCGTCCACTTCATAGCCCGTCAGCTTGGCATTTTGCGTATTTGTATAGACCGTCACCAGGTTGTCGCCATCAACTTTGGCCACCATGATGGCGGTATTGCTGGCCTCTATAATATCCGCAATGGAAAAGCTGGCGTCTATCGATTGCATGAATGCCCCGGGTTCTGATGAAAGGTGAGTATAGGGCGTGATGCTTTCCATAGTCTTAGCAAATGTGTTTTTGTGCCAAAATTAAAAAAAGCGCTGCTAAAGAGTTGACCCTGCGGGTGGCATCGTTCAGCATCGCAGCCAAGAAAAAACAATTGGCGCAAACAAGTTGCGTCTTGACGTTAAGGGGAGATACGCATGGCAGCACCTCAGGCAGGCGCAGGCGGACACGCACACTGGTCATCACGGCTTGGATTTTTAATGGCGGCGGTTGGCTCGTCGGTCGGGCTGGGTAATTTATGGCGGTTTTCTGCCGAGGCCGGACAGAATGGCGGCGGTGCCTTTGTTCTGGTTTATGTCCTTTGCGTTCTTTTTATTGGCATTCCGGTACTGATGAGTGAATACATTATTGGTCGTGGTTCCGATGCGGCCAGCGCGGTGCGCAGCGCTACGGATCTGGCGGAACGCTCCGGGGTGTCATCACGATGGAGTTTGCTGGCCTGGGTTGGCATGGTCGCAGCGTTTCTGGTGGTCAGCTTTTATAGCGTTGTTGCCGGCTGGGTAATCGCCTATATCCCCAAATTCCTGTTTGGCGCGTTCAGTGGCCAGAACCCGACGCAGATTGCCGGGCAGTTTGGCAAGATGATTGGCGATCCGGGAGCCGTTTTTCCCTATTATACAGCATTTATTGTATTGACGGTCTGGCTGGTTTCGCGCGGGGTCAATGAAGGCATTGAATGGGCATCAAAGGTTTTAATGCCATTGTTTTTCATGCTGTTGGTCGGGCTTGCCGGCTATAGCCTGTATATTGGTTTCACTACACCGGTCACGCTGGAAAATGGCCACGCCTCGAATGCCATGGTCAAGGCGCTCGGCTTTTTGTTTGCGCCTGATTTTTCCAAAATCAATGGCACGGTTGCTATTCATGCCTTAAGCCAGGCCTTCTTTTCTATTGGGATCGGTAGCGCCATTATGATTACCTATGGATCGTATCTGCCCAAAAGCGTCAGCATCCCTAAATCGGCTGCCATCGTTGCGCTCACCGATACCGGTGTTGCATTGGTTGCCGGGCTGGCCATATTCCCCATGGTTTTTGCCCATGGCCTGTCGGCCACTTCCGGGGCGGGGCTGTTTTTTCAAACCCTGCCGGTGGCATTGGTCAGCGCCCCTGGCGGGCAATATATTGGTGCCGCCTTTTTTGTTCTGGCAATATTCGCCGCGGTAACCTCATCGATCTCACTGGTTGAACCAGGCGTGGCTTGGCTGGTTGAAAAAAGTGGTTTGAGCCGTAAAGAAGCCACTTATGGCCTTGGCTTCTTTATCTGGGCGGCTGGTTCCGGGGCGGTGTTTTCCACTGGGCATCTGGATTTTCTGGATGGCATAACCGGCACATTAATGTTGCCGCTATCGGGCCTTCTGGTTGTTCTTTTTGTCGGTTGGCGGATGAAAAAGGCCTTGGTTGAGGCAGAGATAGACGGGGTGTCGACGGGCATGAAAACGCTTCTCATGATATTGGTGCGCTTTGTCGCTCCGGTCTTTGTCGCGGCCATCTTGGTATCGGGCACGCTGGAGAAATATTTTCACACGTCACTGTTTTAATTTTTGGCTGGTTAAGCGGGATGAGTGATTTGCCCCATAATGATTTGCGCCAGCTTGGTGGTAAAAGCACCCTGTCGGCATCACCAGACGAGGCAGTGCTTGAAAAGGTGGACAACCCGGCTCCCGATGCGCCCTATCTGGTGCGCTTCGCGGTGCCTGAGTTTACCTCATTATGCCCGGTTACCGGCCAGCCGGATTTTGCCCATCTGGTGATCGATTATGCGCCGGGCAAATGGATTGTAGAGAGCAAATCCCTAAAGCTTTATATGGGCTCATTTCGCAATCACGGGGCCTTTCACGAAGCCTGCACGGTGATGATCGGTCAAAGGCTGGTCGATGAACTGGCCCCCTTATGGCTGCGCATTGGCGGCTATTGGTATCCCCGCGGCGGCATACCCATAGACGTGTTTTATCAACATGGCACAGTGCCGGAAGGATTATGGGTACCTGATCAGGGCGTTGCGCCATATCGTGGACGGGGCTGAGTCATGGCCATACCATGGACCAAGGCCTATAGTGTTGGCGTCTCTGCAATTGATAAAGATCACCGCAATTTATTTGAATTGATCGACACCCTTAACAGGGCTTTGAAAAGAAAACTTGGTGAGGAGAAAATAGCCAAAGCCCTTACAGGACTGATTGCCTATACAGAAGGGCACTTTGAGCGTGAAGAAATTCTGATGGCGCGTTATGCCTATCCGGATATTGAAAAACATAAAGCCCAACACCGGAATTTGGAACGCCTCGTTCATGCAATCTATAACGTTTTTATTCGCGACCCGCGCAGTGTTGACCCTAAAAAATTAATGGTATTTTTGAATCATTGGCTGGTGGATCATATTGTCAAAGTTGATATGCAATATGCACGGCACATAGAGAAAATGCGTTATGCGGACATTGCTTTGAAGGCGGGGGCGCAAGGCGTTGATAAAAATATTGCCAATCGCAAGATCACTGTGGAATTGCAGGTGCCAAGGGGCGATGAACGTATCTTACAGCGTTGTGCTTTATTGCTTCGCCGTGATGAAGATGCCGCAAATCAAATTCGTATGATCGCAGATCCGTCGGCAAATATGTCAGATAAGGAGGCCAAAACCCTGGCCAGAAGCGTATTGGCTAGCCGTCCAGATCCATAGCCAAAATGGCCATATCGAGATTATAGGAAATATCTGACGGGTCTTCGTCGTCCTTGAACACAAGGGCAAAAAACTCATCGCCGATATAGGCTTCTACGGAATCATCCTGCTTAGCGCGTCTGCGTAATGTAATGCCCGGATTGACTTTTTTGCACAAATAGGCCGTCAGGCGGGAAATTTCGTCGTCAGTCATGGCCAAGTCTCCGGTGCCGTATCAGGAAAGAATCGATGGGAGCAGGGTAAAGCCCGCAAGACGATGCTTCAATCCTCTTCCAGCACATGGTTCATGCTTTTGGCCGGTTCCGGGCAGCATTCGCCGCCCACGGGTTTGGCCGGAATGCCCGCCACCGTGCAGCGCGGCGGCACGTCTTTGAGCACCACCGAGCAGGCGGCAATGCGCGCATGGTCACCGACCGTGATATTGCCCAATACCTTGGCCCCGGCCCCGATCAGAACGCCATCCATGATTTTGGGGTGACGATCGCCGCGATGCGCGCCGGTGCCGCCCAAAGTGACGTCCTGCATGATGGAAACATCATTGCCGACAACCGCCGTTTCGCCAAACACAATACCCGTGGCATGGTCGATCATAACACCAGAACCAATGCGGGTTGCCGGATGAATATCAACGGCAAAAAGCTCCGAGACCCGGCTTTGCAGATAAAGCGCCAAGGTTTGCCGTTCATCATTCCATAGCTGATGGGCAATGCGCTGGGCCTGTAGTGCCAAAAAACCTTTGTAGAATAGAAATGGCTGCATCAGCCCTTTGCAGGCCGGGTCGCGTTCTATAACCGCCTGTGCATCGGCTTCGACCTTGCTGATGATGGTCGGGTCTTCGCGCAAGGCCTGCTCGCAAATCTCGCGCACCTGCATGACATTCATGTTTTCGCCGCCAATTTTGGAGGCAAGGATATAGCTCAACGCGTCTTCAAGCCGGTCATGATTGAGAATAACCGCATGCAGCATGGAGGCCAGAACGGGTTCTTCGGCGACGGCGCTGGCCGTTTCAACGCGTAATCGCGACCATACGGTATGATCGTCTGGTGCGTTTGATATATCAACAAGATGAGCCATTTTCTCTCCTGTGCGGGCCGCGCCGCGGGTTTTGAAGGGCTTATATAGGGACTTTATGTCCGCTGTGCACCGGTTTTGTTTTCACATTTTCTTTATCGAAACGTTTTTTCAGCCTGTGCCGCCGCCGCGCCAGAAGGACAAAGGCCGCCGGGGCGAAAATCAGCGCCAGTACCGCCGAACCGGCAACACCGCCGGCAATGGCTGTGGCCAGCGGCCCCCAGAAACTGTCACCAAAGACCAAAAGCGGGATAAACCCGCCAATGGTGGTCAGCGTGGTGGCGATGATATGCCGGGTTGCATCGACCACGGTTTCGCGGGTGGCATCCGGATCCCCGGCCTTGGCCGCGTCATTGGCTTTGAGGGCTGAAAGCACAACAATAGTACCGTTAATGGCCAGGCCAACCAGTCCCATGACGCCGACTATCGCCATAAAGCCCATGGTCTGGCCAAAAAACCAAACCCCGAAAAGCGCCAATCCGACAGACAGAAATCCGCTGGCCCCGACAATCCCGGCATAGGAAAACGAATTGAAGGCCAGAACCACCGAGCCAACCATGAGAATGAGCAAAGGCAGCGCCGTTGACAGTAGATTGCCCATGGCCTCATCGCGCGATTCCGCTTCGCCGCCAATCGACAGGCTGTAGCCATCAGGCAAAGTGTAGCCACTGGCCTGCAGGCGGCTTTCAAAATCATGTAGAACAGTATCGGCCAGTAAAAATGGCTCCAGATAGCCACGCACACGGTTTATGCGGCGGCCATTCAGGCGCTGAATGACGGCAATTTTGGGGACTAAAGTTGTGTTGCCCAGCGCATCGGTGGGCATGCCGGGCAGGTTTTGCGCCTGGGCGGCAGGCAGCGCCAATGTCCGGGCGCCGGTAAGACTTTTGCGTCTGCTTTCGCGGGCAATAACCCGCACTGGTATGCGTTCCACGCCTTCTTGAACACTGCCGCCGGTGACGCCCTCAAAGGCGTTGTTCAGTGCGTTGGCCAGGACCGTCAGCGGCATGCCAGCGCGCTGCGCCGCCGCTTCATCGGCATTGAACTGCACCACCGGCTCGCCCATTTGTAAATCCGCCGCCGTATAGGTGACGCCCGGCGTGCGCGATAATATGGCCCGCAGCCGCGCACCGATTTTGTCCAGCGTGGAAAAGTTTGGCCCCGAGACCAAAAGCTCGATCGGCGCTTCATTGGGCGGACCTTGTTCAAACGGCAAGGTTAAAACACGCGCATCGGGGAAAGCTGTCCGTACTTTATCCTGAAGCGTGCTGACAATCTGGTGTGTATCCCGGGCTGAGCGGGTTTTGACAAAGCCGGTGGCTAGATTGGGACTGACAGCACCAGAGGAAAAGACATTATAATAGACTTTGGGCGCGGCGCTGCCGATCACCCAGCCAACATCAAGCACGCCCGGTTGTTGTATGATGAGTTGACGAATTTGCTCTGTGCGCCGGGTGGTCAGGTCAATGGATGCATCCGGGGCCATGGTCAGTTGCACCTGGAACATATCCCGATCAGTGGGCGGAAAGAACTGCATGGGCAGGGTGGTGACGGCAAAAAAACCGACAAGGGGGAAAAGGGCACCGGCAATAATACCGCTCCAGGGGTGGGCAATAACAAAATCAAGCACAGTACGGTAAAGCCGGGTCAGAGACGAAAACCGCACGCCGGTACGCCAGAAACGATGCGGCGCATCCGGGTCCGGCTCATAGTCAAACCAACCGGCAAACGCCGGGATAAGGGTCATGGCCAGAACAAATGACGAGCCAACGGCGAAAATCACCGAAACCCCCATCATGCCGATAAATTCACCGGCCCCGCCGGGCATTAAGGCAATGGGGGCAAAGGCAAACATGGTGGTCAGGGTGGAGGCCAGCAAGGGGGCCAGTAAATGCCGTGATGCCTTGGTAATGGCGTCTTGCGGTCCGGCCCCGCGTCGGCGCATCAGTTCGTACTCATCGACCATAACAATGGCCGTGTCGATCAACAGCCCAAGGGCAATGACCACGCCGGTAATCGACATTTGGTGCAAAGGGGCGTTCATGAATTTGAACAGAGCCAGCAACATCATGACCGTCAGGGGCAAAGCGGTACCAACAATCAGCGAGGCCCGCCAACCCATGGTCAAAAAGGTAATGAGAAAGACAATCAGCGCCGAAAATATCAAATTGCGAAACAGGCCGATCAGTCGTTTATTGACGTAATTTTGCTGCTCAAAGATCGTCTGCAAATGGATGCCAGGCGGCAGATCGGCGCGCACCGCATCAATAATGGCTTTGGCATCGGCGGACCACAGATCAACCCGTTGGTTCGGGGTGGCATAGGCCGAAACCATAATTGCCCGCTGGCCATTATAATAGGCGCGTGCATCTTCGGGGGTGCGCATGGATTTACTGACCGTTGCAATGTCGCCAATCCGGGTGGTGGCCCCGCTGGCGTTTGAGCGCAAAGGAATGGCACGAATGCGCGCTACACCGCTCAGCTCACCGGCGATTTCCATGGAAAGATTACGGTGCGTGCCGCGCACCTGCCCGGCCGGTGTCTTGGCATCGGCACGGGCAATCAGACTGGCCAATGCACGATTGTCCAGGCCCAGCATACTCAGCATATCCTGATCGGCTTCGACACGGATTTCTTCGTCAACCGCACCAAAGACCTTGGTTTCTTCCGTCCCCGGCATGTTCTGAAAGCGTTGTTCCAGATCGCGGGCAAGACGGCTTAAAATCGGCAAATCGCTGACCGATTGATCATCAAGGGAAAAGGCGGTGATAATGGTATCGGCGCCAATATGCTGGCGGCGCAAATCGGGTGTTCCGGCCCCGTCAGGCAGCAAAACAAGCGCTTTATTGACCTGTTCGCGGACCAGCGTCCAGGCCGGCTCGACCTTGTCGCCGCGAAACTTGTTTTTCAGTTCAATGGAAATAACCGCCACACCGCTGCGGCTGGAGGATTTTATTTTTTTAACTTCGACCAGTTCCTGAATGGACTTTTCCAAAGGTTCGGTAATCAACGCTTCAACCCGTTCTGCCGAGGCCCCGGGAAAGGCGGTGACAAGGACCGCAAAGCGTTCCGATAATGTCGGGTCTTCCTGGCGGCCAAGGGTCAGAAGCGCGCCAATACCCGCCGCCATGATGAGAAAAACAGTCAAAATGGCCAGACGCGGATTTTTGTAAAACAGCACGCTCATGGTTGTTTGTGTGCCTGGCGCTGTGTCGGCACAACGTGCATGCCCGCGGTGAGGCCCTGTTTGCCATCGGCAAGAATATCCACACCATCTTTTATCGGCCCGCGAACAAAGGCGCGCCGGGCGTCGGCATAGAGAATTTCAACAAGATGCGGTTGCAGGGTAAAGACCCCGGCCCGGCCGTCCAAAGGGGCCAGTGCCAGAATTGACCACAGGCCTCGCCGGTCTTCACGTAAAGCCCCCAAAGGCACCCAAAAGCCTTTTTGCGCCAGGGGAATATCAAGATCGAGCCGGGCGGTTTGACCGGGTATCAGGGTTGATGCGAGAGGGGTCGGCACGTCAAAAACCGCGCTGACGGTCTGGGTGGCCCGGTCAACAATACCGCTGCGGCCCCGCAAAGGGGCTCTGAATGTCGTCCCTGCCACCGAAAAATTATATAGCTTGCCGGTTGTCAGTTGCGCGGCGCGGGCGGCAGGCAGGCCAATGCGAATTTCCAGCGCGCCATCCTCAACCAGTGATAATATCGGCGTGCCGGGGGCGGCAATGCTGCCTTCATCGGCGTAGCGTTCGCTGAGCATACCATCATAGGGTGCCACAATGTGTGACAGGTCCAGCCGCGTTACAAGGGCGCTGACTTGCGCCTTTGCCGCCGCTTCGGCGGCATTGGCAGCCAGCAAATTGGCGTTGATTTCATCCAGTTTCTGGCGGGATATATGACCCTTTTCCACCAGTTTTTGCTGGCGCGCTTGCGTGGCTTTGGCGATTACGCTTTGCGCCTTTGCCTGTTGATAGCGGGCGCGGGCGGCGGCGATATCGGCGCGCACGGTGCGGGTATCCAGCGCGGCCAGCACATCACCTTTGCGGACATGGTCGCCCAGATCAACATTTACCCTGGCAATCAAACCGCCGCGTTCAAAGCCCAGCGCACTGGTGCGGCGCGCCGCAACCAGCCCGGCATAACCAGTGGAGATCGAGGCTTCATCGCGCACCGCAATCTTGAGTGTGTTGACGCTTTGCGGCGGGGCATCGGCTTTTTCATCCTCTGCCTGGGCGCTCAAGAAAACGGCACCCAAGAGAATGGCCGCCAAAAGCGCAATGCCGGCATAAACAAATTTTTGACCGTTACCCATGGCAAGCCCGATTATTTCCCCGCAAAGGTGCCGTTTTATAGAGCAGTTATGCTATAAACGATACGCCTTTGCGCGGCATGGTAAAATACGTAATAACCACCAATCTGATATGAAAAGCGGCCTTTGATATCTATATAGGAATTAAAACAGCGTTTGAAAAGTAAACATTGTTCACTTTTTTGTATATCAGCCCTGCAATAATGCAGGACGGCAGAGGTGGATGATGAGAACCCTCTGAATTTACCTCATGTTACATGGTTTTTGGGGAAGGGGGCAAGGGTTAATCGCCCTCACTGGCCAGGCTGCGCCACAGACAGTCGATATGAAATGTGATCATTTCCGCACGGCTGACATCATTTTCATGGGTTAACCCGGCGGGCATTTGCGGTAGCTGGATCAGCAATGTGGTCAGGCCATGCACCGAGGCCCAGACGGACTTTCCGGCCAGGGTCAGATTGACTTTGCGAAAAATGCCTTGCGCCATGCCTTGCGAAATCATCGCTTCGAGCTGCGCTGCGGCGGCATAGCCAAACGTGCCTTCTTCGGGTTTTGTTTCATCGCTCAAGCCGGAAAATGCCATAATAAACGTGCTTGGCTGGTCGAGGGCGGTTTCTATATAGGCGCGACCACAGGCCTCGAACATGGTTCGTAAATCGCCGCCAGAGCATCGGGCCTGATTCATATGTTTGAGAAGGCGCTCAAAAAACACTTCGCGCACCGCGTCAAACAGATCTTCTTTTGAGGCGAAATACTTGTAAAGCGCGGCCGGGGAATAATCGATGGCTTCGGCCAGACGCCGCATGGATACCGCGCTTTCACCCTCTTTGGCAAAAATGCCCTGCGCTGCCGCGATAATGGAATCACGGATTTTCTCCCGCCGCCGTTCGGCCGGGGACAAGGTGCACACACAGCTTGCGTCTGCGTCCTTGTCAATATGGCTTTTTACTGCGTTCATACGCGACCCTGTCATGCAGTGGTGATGTTCGTAGACTACAGTATATAAGGCCATGTCTCTCAGGCGTCAAAAAACAAGGAGCCGCCATGTCTGTTATCCCCCGCCCGCCCGGTCCTGATGCCGAACTGGCCGGTGCCAATGCGAATGAAACCATGCTGGCATTTTTGAATACACGGCGCTCTTGTCCCGCGCCGGCTTTGGGTGCACCTGGCCCAAACCATGACGAGGTACAGGCATTATTACGCTTGGCGGCGCGGGTTCCCGACCATCGCCGCCTGGCTCCCTGACGGTTTGTTGTTTTTGAAGGCGAGGCGCGCGCCAAAGCGGGGGCGGCCATTACCGCGCGTTATCATGTTTTACACCCGCAGGCGGATGCTGAAGCGCTGGACCGCGAACGCCGCCGTTTTTTACGCGCGCCAGTGGTGGTCGGGGTGTTTTCCAGCCCTGATCGGAACCATAAAACCCCGGTCTGGGAACAGGAATTATCTGCGGGTGCGCTGTGTTTTCAGCTTCTTCTGGCGGCCAATGCGGCCGGTTGGGCCGGGGTCTGGCTGACCGAATGGCTGGCCTTTGATCCGGTCATTTGTGCCGCATTCGGGCAAAAAGAGGGTGAGCGTGTGGCTGGATTTATTTATCTGGGTACGGCAAAGGGCATGATTAAAGAGCGCCCACGGCCTGATATGAATGACCGTATCAGCTTTTGGCCAGCCTAGCCCCCGCCTGTTGCCTTGTCATAAATGCGCAAAAGCGACTGGGCGTCGACCTCGGTATAAATCTGCGTTGAGGACAGGCTGGCATGGCCCAGCAATTCCTGGATAGTGCGCAAATCACCCCCGCCAGCCAGTAAATGGGTGGCAAAGGAATGGCGCAACGCATGTGGTGTGGCGCTTGGCGGCAGGCCCAGACGCGCGCGCAGATCCTGCATTAAATGCTGCGCCGCCCGCGCCCCCATAGGGCCACCGCGCACCCCAAGAAAAAGCGCATCACCGGGGCCTTGTGCATAGGGGCAAAGGCGCAAATAAGCGCTGACGGCCTCTCTTGCCACGGGTAAAATTGGCACCAGCCGGGTTTTGTTACCCTTGCCAATAATGCGTATAACATCGGGCAGGGGCGCATCTTTCATGGTCAGGGAAAGCGCTTCGGAAATGCGCAAACCCGCCCCGTAAAGCAAGGTCAGAAGCGCCGCATCGCGGGCCGCAATCCAGGGCGTTTTGTGTTTGGTTTCTCCTGCCTGCTCGATCAGGTCGCGGGCCGCTTCTTGCGATACCGGGCGGGGCGTTTTATGGCCGATTTTAGGGCTTTCAATCAGTGATAGCTGGCTGTTTTTGAGGCCAAACCGTTGTTCCGCCCAGGAGAAAAAACGCCGCACTGATGACAACGCCCGGGCAAGAGAGCGCGGGGCCAGCCCGGATTTTCGCCGCGCTGCCAGCCAAGCACGAAAATCCCGTGCCTGAAGGTCGGCCACAGCGCGCAAGGTCGTGGTGGTTTCCAGATGACCCGCAAGAAAAGCGGCAAAATCATCAAGGTCACGCCGATAGGCATTGCATGTGTGGGGGCTAAGACGGCGCTCGTCTCGTAAATGACTGTCAAACAGGCGCAAGGCCTGCGCAAGCGAGGTTCGTGTCAGTGCGGTGCCCATGTCCCTAATATCCGCTCAATAACCCGCGCCAGAAAAGACGCCATGTCCGTTCCCTGATCGGCGCGAAACGTCAAACGATCCCGACTGGCCAGCGCCAGCATACCTTCCTGACCATTAATATTGAGGCGAATAAGTGCTTCCGAGGCCAGGGCTTTGGCGCTATCCCCGTAAAGGGTGGGGGCATAATCACCTGGGGGGCCAAGGCGCTCATTATGGCCGTCGAACAGGGTGCAAATCACCCCCGCATCGATGGTGCGAATGGCCTGTGCGTGTTTTGGTGGTTCCAGGTTTTCAACAAAAACGTACAAGGCATCAGCGCCAAGCGAGCGGCATACATGGCCGCTCAGCCTCTGGTCCAGCACATCAAGATCACGCGCATCGACCAGCGCCAGAACCGCCCCGTGCACTTGCGCCATGGCCGCATGGTTGGCGCGCATGGTTTCGCTTAACGCATCGCGTTCCATAATGATGCGCCGTAATTTGCCTTCAAGGCGCAGGCGCGCTGCCGCATCAAAATCAATAATATCGGCGGATTTGGCGGTCATTATAAAATACTTTGTCCGGTACTTTCCCAGTCTGTCATAAAGGCGGTAAGGCCTTTATCGGTCAGGGGGTGATGGACAAGGGCTTTGAGAACCTTGGCCGGTATGGTGGCAACGTCAGCGCCCAATAATGCCGATTCGCGGACGTGATTGACCCCGCGAATGGAGGCGGCGAGGATTTGCGTATCCAGATCTTCATAATTGTCATAAACGGCACGGATTTCGCCAATCAGTTCCATGCCATTAACGCCGGTATCGTCCAGCCGGCCAATAAAAGGCGAGACAAAAGTGGCCCCAGCCTTGGCGGCCAGCAAGGCTTGATTGGTTGAAAAACACAATGTGACATTCACCTGATGGCCTTCATCGCTCAGCGCTTTTGTGGCGATAAGCCCTTCCCATGTCAGGGGGACCTTAATGCACACATTACGGGCAATATCGGCCAGGCGGTGGCCTTCCTTGATCATGCCCGGCGCGTCCTGGGCAGTGACTTCGGCGCTGACCGGGCCGTCGGTCAGATCGCAAATGGCGGCGATGGTTTCAAAAATATCGCGCCCTGATTTGGCGATCAGCGATGGATTTGTTGTCACCCCGTCGACAAGACCACTTGCGGTAAGCGCGCGAATCTCGTCCAAATCGGCAGTGTCCAGAAAAAACTGCATGTTATGGAACCTTCTTTCATAGCATTGATTCTGTCATTGTATCGCGGCCCCGTCGGTTGGGCCAGTCATGAGAGCCAAAATGAGCGCAGGAAATCGTCAGGCCGCCATATTATTTCCTTTGGCTGCGCCAGGGGCTTTTGATTATGCGGTGCCTGAAGATATGCCCGTTGCGGCGGGGGATTATGTGCGCGCGCCGCTTGGCGGACGTCTAGCATTGGGGGTGGTGTGGAAAACCGGCCCGATTGAAGCGCCCGCGCCGGGCAAAAAGCCGCGGCGGTTGAAAGTCATTGAAGAGGTGTTGGCGGCGCCGCCCTTGCCGCGTTCTTGCCGCGACTTTGTGGATTTTACCGCCCGCTATAACTGTTATCCCCCCGGCGTGGTGCTGCGCATGGTGTTAAGTGCGCCCGATGCTTTGCGTCCGGCGCCCACCCACACGCTCTATCAGGCCAGTCATAAATTTGAGGGCAAGCTCACCCCGGCCCGGGCAAAGGTATTGGCGGCGGCAAAGGATGGCCGTTATAGCGCCACTGAACTGGCACGCCGGGCCGGTGTTGGATCCGGCGTGGTTAAGGGGCTGGCCGCCGCTGGGGGGCTGGAGGTACATAATGTCAGTGCCGATCCGCCTTTTGTCCGGCCAGACCCGCAAGGGCGCGGCCTTGACCTCACGCCATCGCAAGAAAGGGCCGCGTCTTCTTTACGTGCGTTGGCCGCGCAGGGGCATTTTGCCCCGGCTTTGCTGGACGGAGTGACCGGGTCGGGCAAGACGGAAGTTTATTTTGAGATGATCGCGCAGGTTCTGCAGGACGATCCGGATGCACAAGTGCTGGTATTGCTGCCCGAAATTGCCCTGACACAGGATGTGATGCGGCGGTTTGAGCGGCGGTTCGGGGCGCGCCCGGCGCAATGGCATTCGGACCGCAGCGGCATGCAACGCCGCCGGGTGTGGCGCGAAGTGGCGCACGGCCGGGCGCAAATTGTTGTCGGGGCGCGCTCAGCGCTGTTTTTGCCGTTCGCCAATTTGCGCCTGATTATTGTCGATGAGGAACATGACTCCTCCTTCAAGCAGGAAGAAGGGGTGCTGTATCATGCGCGTAACATGGCCGTTGTACGCGCCAAACTGGCCGATTGCCCGATTGTGCTGGCCTCGGCAACACCGTCTTTGGAGAGTATAAATAATGCCTATAAGGGGCGTTATGCGCACATTTGTCTGGCGGCGCGGCCCGGCGCGGCGGTTTTACCGCCGATAGCGGCCATTGATTTGCGGGTCGATCCACCGGAGAAGGGCTGTTGGCTGTCGCCAGTGCTTTATCAGGCGATGGATGAGACGCTGGCGCGCGGCGAGCAAACCTTGTTGTTTTTAAACCGGCGCGGTTATGCCCCGCTGACCATATGCCGGGCTTGCGGCGAGCGGATGACGGCCCCGCATTCATCGACCTATCTGGTCGAGCACCGGCAAAGCGGCCGTCTGGTTTGCCATCTGACCGGGTTTTCCATGCCCAAGCCCAAAGCCTGCCCCCACTGCGGGGCGCAAGACAGCCTGCATCCGGTGGGGCCGGGGGTGGAGCGTCTGGAAGAGGAAGTGCGGGCGCGTTACCCGCAAGCCCGTGTGGCGGTGTTTTCTTCTGACACCACCGCCAGCGCCGACGATATACGGCGTCTGATCCGGCGCATGGAAGAAGGGGAGATTGATATTCTGATCGGTACGCAAATGGCCGCCAAGGGGCATAATTTCCCCACCCTGACACTGGTTGGTGTGGTCGATGCGGATATGGGGCTGCATGGGGCGGATTTGCGCGCTGGCGAGCGCACCTGGCAAACGCTGGTGCAGGTCGCCGGGCGGGCCGGGCGACCTGCACCAGCG
>JALWSB010000192.1 GCA_027080345.1 Robiginitomaculum sp.
TAAAGGTGTCGATGTTGATGTTAAAACCGGTCTTTCCAAAGACGAGCTGATTGCCATTATTGCTGATTATGATGGTCTGGCCGTACGCTCGGCGACCAAACCCGATGCAGACGTTATTGCCGCGGCCAAAAACCTTAAAGTCATTGGCCGTGCCGGTATCGGTGTTGATAATATCGATATCAAGGCAGCCACGGCGCGCGGTATTGTTGTGATGAATACGCCGTTCGGCAATGCCATCACCACTGCCGAACATGCCATCGCCATGATGTTTGCTGCGGCCCGGCAAATTCCTTTGGCCAATCACTCGACCCATAACGGCAAATGGGAAAAATCACGCTTTGTCGGCACCGAGCTTTTTGGCAAGACGCTGGGCCTGATTGGCTGTGGCAATATTGGCTCTTTGGTGGCAGAACGGGCGCGCGCCTTGCAAATGAGCGTGATTGCCTACGATCCGTTTTTAACACCGGAGCGGGCCGTTGAGTTGGGGGTGGAAAAGGTTGATCTTGATGCGCTTATTGCGCGGGCCAATATTATCAGCCTGCATACGCCACTGACCGAGCAGACCCGTAATATCCTGTCGGCGGAAAATCTCGCCAAAACCCGCGAAGACGTGATTATCGTTAATTGCGCGCGCGGCGGCCTTGTTGATGAAGAGGCATTGCGCGCCGGTCTTCTTTCGGGCCATATCCGCGCCGCCGCGATGGATGTTTATGCCCAGGAACCGGCGCGTGAAAATGTGCTTTTCGGCCTGCCCAATCTTGTCGCCACGCCGCATTTGGGTGCGTCAACCCGCGAAGCCCAGGAAAATGTCGCTTTACAGGTGGCACACCAGATCAGCGATTATCTTCTGAGCGGCGCGGTCAGCAATGCGCTCAACATGCCCTCGGTCAGCGCCGATGAAGCGCCCAAATTAACGCCGTTTATTGATCTGGCTGAAAAGCTGGGGCTTCTGGCCGGGCAATTGGTCGCTTCGGGCATAAAGAAAATCGAAGTGAGTTATCTTGGCGAAGTGGCGCAGCTCAACACCAAACCGTTAAGTTCGGCGGCATTGGCCGGGGTGCTGCGCCCCATGCTGGGTGATGTGAACATGGTTTCGGCCCCGGCATTGGCCGCCGAGCGCGGCATTACGCTGGCCATTACCGCGCAGGAACAATTGGGTGATTATGAATCGGTGATCAGCATTTGCGTCGAGACCGAAAACACCATGCGCACGGTTGCCGGCTCGTTGTTTGCCGGGGCGCCGCGGGTCATCCAGACCAATGATGTGGTGCTGGATTCGCCCTTTGCGCCGCATATGCTGTTTGTTGAAAACCGCGACGAGCCGGGCCTGATCGGCGCGTTGGGTCAATGCCTTGGCGCCGCAGACATTAATATTGGCACCTTTAATCTTGGGCGCACCACTAAAGGCGGGCAAGCCATTGCCCTTCTTGGCATGGACCAGCACCCCGATGCACAAACCATGGCGAATGTAGAGGCTTTAGCGCAAGTTTGCGCCGCCAGCGCGCTGGAATTTTAACTGCACAATCCTTTGCTTTGGTTGCCGATCAACGGTATATGCGAGGGCATATAATCTGAGGGGATGAAAATATGACACAAAGAGGCAAAATTTTGACGGGCGTTGCGCTCGTTCTGGCAGTCACGGCCAGTGCGCCCGCTTTTGCCGGAGGTCTGGAGGAAATGCGCCTGAATGTTCTGGTGCACGATGTTAACCTGACCGGCAATGGGGCGGGCGGCAAGGAAGGTGGCGCAGATATTCAGGGCGAGCTGGTCTTTGCGCCGATCGAGGCTTTGTCTTTTGCCGGCAAGCCACGACCTTATCTGCATGGCTCGTTCAATACCGCCGGAGATACCAATTTTGGCGGTGCCGGGCTGTCCTGGCAACAGGACTTTGGCCAAACCTTTTACGGTGAGTTTCAGATCGGTCTTGAGATTCATGATGGTATTGTCAATCTGCCAAAAGACCCCGGCGATCCCAGACGGCTTCGGCTTGATGCCACGCGGGTGATTTTAGGCTCTCGCGTCTTGTTCCGCCCGACCTTTACACTGGGGGTGCATGTCAATGACAAATGGGACGCCGCTTTTGTCTTCGAGCATATGTCGCACGGCCAGATTCTGGCCAGCGGGCGTAATGAGGGCCTTGATAATCTTGGCTTTCGCCTGTCGCGTAAATTTGGACGATAAACAGGCACGCGCCTGACAAATAAGGACGGATTATATGGCCAATGTCGCCGTAGTTGGATCGCAATGGGGCGATGAGGGAAAGGGCAAAATTGTCGACTGGCTGAGCACCCGCGCCGATGTCGTGGTGCGCTTTCAGGGGGGCCACAATGCCGGCCATACGCTGGTTGTCGATGGCACGGTCTACAAGCTCAGCCTGTTGCCATCGGGCATTGTCCGCCCCGGCAAACTTTCGATCATCGGCAATGGCGTTGTTCTTGACCCTTCGGCGCTGCTGGATGAAATGGATCGCCTGGCTGATCAAGGCGTGCAGATCAGCCCGGACAATCTGGTCATTGCGGAAAATATTCCGCTGATCCTGCCTTTGCATCGCGAATTGGATGAAGCGCGCGAAGCGGCGGCGGGCAGTGGCAAAATCGGTACCACCAAACGCGGTATCGGCCCGGCCTATGAAGACAAGGCGGCGCGCCGGGCCATTCGGCTGATTGATCTGGCCGACCCGGACTATCTGGCGGCGCGGCTGGAAGGGCTGTTGGCGCATCATAATATTTTACGGCGCCATTATGATCTGGCGCAAATTGATGCGGGTGAACTGGCTGGCGATCTTCTGGCCATTGCCCCAAAGGTTTTGCCGTTTGCCGCCCCGGTCTGGCAAAAGCTCGACAATATGGCGCGCGCGGAAAAGAAAATCCTCTTTGAAGGCGCCCAAGGCACCATGCTCGATATTGATCACGGCACCTATCCTTTTGTCACTTCGTCCAACACCCTGGCCGGTCAGGCCGCCGCCGGGTCGGGCATCGGCCCGCAGGCGCTGAACTATGTTTTGGGGATTACCAAGGCCTATACGACTCGCGTCGGATCGGGGCCATTTCCCACCGAACAGGACAATGAAACCGGCCAGAAACTGGGTGAGCGCGGCGCCGAATTTGGCACCGTTACCGGGCGGCAAAGACGCTGTGGCTGGTTTGACGCGGTGATGGTGCGCCAGGCGATTGTCACCGGCGGCATTTCCGGCATTGCCCTGACCAAAATGGATGTGCTTGACGGCTTTGCCGAGCTGAAGGTCTGCATCGCTTACAAGCTGGACGGCAAGCGCATTCACCGCCTGCCCGCCAGCGCCCACGATCAGGCCCGCGTGGAGCCGGTTTATGAAAGTTTTGAAGGCTGGACCCGCTCGACACGGGGCGCCAGAAGCTGGGCCGACCTTCCCGCCACGGCGGTAAAATATGTGCGCCGCCTTGAAGAGCTGATCGGCGCGCCGGTGGCCATGCTCTCGACCTCGCCAGAGCGCGAGGACGTGATCTTGATGCGCGATCCGTTCAAGGGGTAGCCTGCCCAGCGACGGATTTTTCTTCCTTGTGCGTTTATCTTTTGTGAGGGCGCATAAAAGGGAGTGAAAATCATGCCTATTAAAACAAAACTGGGTATCACATTTTTGGCTTTGGTTCTGGCCGCGCCGGGCGTTGGCACGGCGGGCACCGGGCGGGCGCATGGTTGCGGCGTCGGACATGGCGCAGGCATTGTCAAAGGCAGCGGCACCGCCCACGGCACCGGCATTGCCATTGGACGCAATGCGGACGGCAAGCGCGTGGTTAAACGCGGCAGCGGTACAGTCAGCGGCCATGGTATTATTATCGGCAAAGCCAGTATTGCCGGCTGCGGTAAAGCGGCAGGCAAAGGCCATGTACGCGGTACAGGCAAACGCAAAAAAGGCTTTAAACGCTAAACAATCAAGAACACCCTGGCGACACATACCCCCCTGCGTGTGCGCCACCCCCTGAAAAACGGCTTTGGCTGTTTTTCAGGGTTTTTTTATGACATGGCGTATCCGTGCGAGAACCTAACCCTCTATCAGGCCCTGTTCTTTTGCGGTTTTCAGCATGGCGGCCTGTAATTTTTCAAAGGCCCGCACCTCGATCTGACGGATACGCTCGCGCGATACCCCATACATCTGGCCCAGCTCTTCAAGGGTCTTTGGCTCTTCGGAGAGTTTGCGATACTGGATAATTTCCTGTTCGCGCTGATTCAAATTTGCCATGGCGTCTTGCAGGATTTCCATACGGGTGGAAAATTCGTCATTATCGGCAACTCTGGTTTCCTGGCTGACATAGTTTTCATCTTCCAGCCAGTCCTGCCACTGGCTTTCGCCTTCGCTGGCCTGTAGCGGCGCATTCAGCGAGGCATCCGGGCCGGACATGCGGCGATTCATCTGCACCACTTCATCATGGGTGACGCCCAATTTACTGGCGATATCTTCGACCTGTTCAGGGCGCATATCACCTTCATCAATAGCCTTCATCTGGCCTTTGAGACGGCGCAGATTGAAAAACAGCTTTTTTTGCGCCGCCGTGGTGCCCATTTTGACCAGGGACCATGAGCGCAAGACATATTCCTGTATCGAGGCCCGGATCCACCACATGGCATAGGTGGCCAGACGAAAGCCTTTTTCCGGGTCAAACTTTTTGACCGCCTGCATCAGGCCGACATTGCCTTCCGATATTACCTCGCCAATAGGCAGGCCATAACCGCGATAGCCCATGGCGATTTTGGCCACGAGGCGCAAATGCGAGGTCACCAGCTTTTGTGCCGCGTCCGCATCCTCGTGTTCAACCCAGCGTTTGGCGAGCATAAACTCCTCGTCTTTGGTCAGCATGGGAAAGGTGCGAATTTCGCTTAAGTAGCGCGACAGGCTGGCCTCGGGCGTGGCGGCGACAGGAAGGCTGGCGGTCTTGGACATTAACGCTCTCCACACTTGTGCGCGGCCCCGTGCCGCCTGACTGGTCTTGCGGCAAGACGTCGCAAGGTCTTGACAGTGACCCTATCATTTAGGTTTTTTCGCGGCCATTTAAAGGCCTGATCAGAAATTTCTTTTCAGACGGACCACTTATCCTTTATAAATACGCCAGGTTTTCCTGAAATACGAGGCTTTACGTGAAAATAGATCGCCAGCGCCGCAGCAGCAATGTCGAAGATCGCCGGGGGCAAGGCCCCTCTTATGCCCGCGGGCGCGGCGGTGGTAATTCCCTGCTCGTTAATCTGGCCATGGGGCTTTTGTTTTCGCGCGCCGGGCGGCGGCTTCTTATTCCCTTGATCCTTATCGCCATTGCCGGCTTTGTGTTTTTTCCCGATCAGATGCGCGGGCTTCTGGCCAGTGTTCAGGGCGGTCAGGGTGCGGCCCCGATGAGCGCCCCGCGCGGGGCCGCCTCGGATAAAGAGGTTGATTTTTCCACCGCCGTTCTTGGCTCTACTGAGGACGTTTGGGGCAAACTCTTTGCCAAGGCCGGGCGCACCTATCACCCGGCGGCGATGGTGATTTATTCTGGCGGGACGCGCTCGGCCTGCGGTTCGGCGCGCGCCGCCATGGGGCCATTTTATTGCCCCGGTGATAAAAAGGTTTATCTGGATGTCAGCTTTTTTACGCAAATGGCCCGGCAAATGGATGCGCCGGGTGATTTTGCGCAAAGTTATGTTATCGCACACGAAATCGGCCATCACGTACAAGATGAATTTGGCATATTGGCCAGCGCCCACAAGCGCCAAAGCGCCCTTGGCCGGGGCAGCGCCAAAGCCAATGCCATTCAGGTCCAGGTCGAATTACAGGCCGATTGCCTGGCCGGTGTGTGGGCCGGACAGGCGCAAACCCTCTCTTCGGTCACCCTCGATGCGGGCGATATGAAAGAGGCCATCAAAGCCGCCTACGCCGTGGGCGATGACACCTTGCAAAGAAAGGCGCGCGGCGTTGTGGTGCCCGAAAGCTTTACCCATGGCTCAGCCAGGGCGCGCATGCGCGCCTTTACCCAAGGCTTTGAAGGCAAAACCATCGCCAGCTGCACATCGGGATTTTAACGCAAATTCACGCCTTATCTGCGGCCTCTTGATATTTTACGGCGGGCCTTTTGCCCCGAACGGGCCGGGGTGTTTGAGCGCCCGCCGCTGCGGCTGCCGCTCCGGCTATGGCGCCGGGGGTTTCTTTTTGGCCCGGGCGGGCGCGCCGCATTGGGGTTGAGCTGTGCATTAGGCGTAAACACCAATTCATCACCCTCAACACTGACTTTTTCTTTTGTCAGGCTCTGGCTAATCAGTTTTTCAATATCGCGCAAATAGGCCTGTTCGGTTGTATCGCACAGGGAAATAGCAATGCCGCTTTTGCCGGCCCGCGCGGTACGGCCAATCCGGTGCACGTAAGATTCGGCCACGTTGGGCAGCTCGAAATTAATCACGTGCGAAACATCATCGATATCGATACCGCGCGCGGCAATATCGGTGGCGATCAGAATATTCAAATCACCGGCGCGAAAAGCGTTGAGCGTTTTTTGCCGCTGGTTCTGGCTTTTATTGCCGTGAATGGCGGCGGCGGTGAAGCCTTCTTTTTCCAGCACCTGCACAACCTTGTTGGCCCCATGCTTGGTGCGGGTAAAAACGATGGCACGGTTCATGTCCTGCCCATCGAGAATTTTCATCAACAGGCGACGTTTCTGGCCCTGATCAACAAGATATATTTTTTGCGCGATCAACTCGATGGGGCGCGATTGCGGGGCCACGCGGACCTCGACCGGATCATCAAGGAAATCACTGGCCAGGGCGCGAATCTGCCTGGGCATGGTGGCGGATAATAAAATCGTCTGGCGCGCGGCGGGCAATTTACCCATTAGCCGCCGAATGGCGGGCATAAAGCCCAGATCCATCATCTGGTCGGCTTCATCGAGCACCACTTGCGTACACTGGTCAATGCGGATGACATCGTTGGCAATATGGTCCTCCAGCCGCCCCGGTGTGGCAACAATAATGTCAACGCCGCGCGCCATGGCGCGAATTTGTGGCTTGGGTTTTACCCCGCCAACAATGACCGCCACGGTGACGTGCATAAACTGGCCATAGGCGCGGATACTGTCGGCGATTTGCGCCGCCAGTTCGCGGGTTGGGGCCATAATCAGCGCCTTGCATGAGTTTTGCGCCGGGCGCACGTGTTTGGCGTCTATCTTTTGCAATATTGGCAAAACAAATGCCGCCGTCTTGCCAGTGCCGGTCTGGGCAATACCGACAATGTCGCGCCCCTCGATCATCGCCGGTATGGTGCGGGCCTGTATGGGGGTGGGGCTGTCATAGCCCTCGGTTTTAATGGCTTTGAGAAGATTGTCTCCAAGGCCAAGGTCTTCAAATTGTGTCAATGAATAGTCTTTCTGTATGTGGACGCATAAGCGCCTGCGCACCTTTTTGGGTGCGTATGTTATGAATGGTAATATGATTGAAATACATGGCCGGATCCATTCTGTCCGGCCTGTGCGCCCCCTAGTCTCACGTTTGCGGGCAAATAGCAAATCGCGCGTTTTTTCTTTGCTCTTTTTCTGCTTTGATACGATAAGAGTATGAACGCGTAAATTACAGGATATTTCCATGACCGGCATGCTGGATCTTGATGGGTTAAAAAAAGCGGTAAAGGCGGGGAAGATTGATACCGTTCTTGTTTGTTTTACCGATATGCAGGGCCGCTTGATCGGCAAACGCTTTGGGGCGCAGTTTTTTGTTGATGGCGGATATGCGCAAACCCATGCCTGCGACTATCTTCTGGCCAATGACATGGAGATGGAGCTGGTGCCGGGCTATGCGGGCGCGGGCTGGGACAAGGGCTATGGTGATTTTACCATAAAGCCTGATCTTTCAACCCTGCGCCTGATCCCCTGGCTGGAAGGCACGGCGCTGGTTTTATGTGATGTTCTGGATCATCATGGGGAACCGGTGGCCTATAGCCCGCGCGCCATTTTGAAAAAACAACTGGCGCGGCTGGCGGCAATGAATATGCGCGCCATGATGGCCAGCGAATTGGAATTTTATCTCTTTAACGAGACATATGAGAGCGCGGCAGACAAGCATTATCAGGATTTGCAAACCAGTTGCCGCTATATTGAGGACTATCATATTTTTCAAGGCTCCAAGGAAGAGCCGCTTTTTCGCGCCATGCGCAACGGCTTGCAGGGCGCCGGCATTGCAGTAGAAAACTCCAAAGGCGAATGGGGGCCGGGCCAACAAGAAATGAATGTGTGTTATGCGGACGCGCTGACCATGGCGGATAATCATGTGATCATGAAAAACGGCATGAAGGAGATGGCGCATGCACATGGCCGGGCCATTACCTTTATGCCCAAATGGCGCACGGATCTGGCGGGTAATTCGTGCCACATCCACATGTCCTTGTGGGATGCAGCGGGTAAACAGCCGCTGTTTTTGGACAAAACGGCTGATCTTGGCCTGTCACCGCTGATGGGTCATTTTATGGCCGGGCTTTTGACACATGCCGAGGCGATAACCGCCTTTTTGGCCCCGTCCACCAACGCCTATAAGCGCTTTTGCGCTGGCTCGTTTGCGCCGACCCGTATTGTCTGGTCGCGTGATAACCGTACCGCCGGGTTTCGGCTGGTGGGCGAAAACACATCCGCCATTCGCTGTGAATGCCGTATTGGCGGCGGGGATTTAAACCCCTATCTGGCCATGGCGGCATTAATCGCGGCCGGTATTGATGGCCTGGAGAAAAAACTACCCCTGGAGCCAGGCTTTAGCGGCGATGCCTATGAGGACAATGATTTACGCACCATTCCGGCCGATCTTGCGGCGGCGGCGGGCGCGCTTGATGGCTCGGCCATGCTGCGCAGTGCGTTTGGTGATGCGGTTGTTGATCATTATCTGCATGCGGCGCGCTGGGAATTGCGCGAGCAGGCGCGCGCCGTCACCGACTGGGATTTGAAACGAGGCTTTGAACGCGCATGAAACGCCGTGGTAATTGGAGTTTTCCCACCCTTATTCACTTTGGAGCCGGGCGTATTGCCGAACTGCCCAAAGCGGCGCGCAAAGCGGGCATGGCGCGGCCCTTGCTGGTCACCGATCCGGGATTGGCATCCTTGCCCATGGTGGAAAACGCCCTGCAAAGCTGCCGCGATGCGGGGCTTGGCATGGCCGTGTTTCACGATATGAAGCCCAACCCCACCGGGGCCAATGTGGCGGACGGGTGCGCGGCCTATCATGACGGCGCGCATGACGGGGTGATCGCCTTTGGCGGCGGCAGCGCGCTTGATTGCGGCAAGGCCATCGCCTTTATGCAGGGGCAAAAGGGTACGCTGTGGGATTATGAGGATGTGGGCGACAATTGGACCCGGGTTAACGGGAACGCTATCGCCCCGGTGATTGCCGTACCAACCACGGCGGGGACCGGCTCGGAAGTCGGCCGGGCATCGGTGATCATCAAGGAAGACAGCCACGAGAAAAAAATCATTTTTCACCCCAAAATGATGCCGGTGGCCGTGATCTCCGATCCTGAGCTGAGCGTAGGCCTGCCGCCGTTTTTGACCGCCGGGGCGGGTATGGATGCGCTGGCCCATTCTTTGGAGGCCTGGTGCGCACCCACTTTTCATCCTTTGTGCGATGGTATTGCGCTGGAAGGCATGGCGCTGGTCAAAGGGGCGCTGGCGCGCGCCGTCAAGGATGGCCAGGATCTCGATGCGCGCAGTGATATGCTGGCGGCGGCCAGCATGGGGGCCACCGCGTTTCAAAAGGGCCTCGGGGCCATGCATTCGCTGGCGCACCCCATTGGCGCGCTTTATGACGTGCATCATGGCATGACCAATGCGGTTGTGATGCCTTATGTCCTGGCGTTTAACCGCCCGGTGATTGAAGACAAAATAGAGCATCTGTCCGCATATCTGGATATAAAGGGCGGCTTTACCGGCTTTATGGACTGGGTTTTGGCTTTACGCGCCGAACTGGGCGTGCCGCACACGCTGGCGGCATTTGGTCTGGATGAGGCGCGCATCGACACCATTGCCGCCATGGCGGCGGTAGACCCGACGGCAGCCACCAATCCGCAGCCCCTCACAGTGGCGGCGGCGCGGGATGTTTTTGAGGCAGCGTATACGGGCAGCCTGACTATTTAAGCACGCAGGCCTCTATCCAGTTAATGATTTCGGCGCGGTGCAGGCGCTCATCCAGTATCGTCTCGTCCAGCCCTAATTGCCAACGACACGCTTTGTCCTGCGGGTTTTTGACCAGTATATCCAGTTTTGCCAGATAGGCGTCAAAGTCAGCAATGGTTTTGAAAAAACCATCCTTAATCATGGCGCTTTGGTAAAAGCGCAAAGTCATGGCGATTTGCGCAAGATCGTATTCAGGATGGTATTGCACGGCCCATATATGTGATTTTTCAAGCGGGATAATGGCGCTTTGTATGGCG
>JALWSB010000193.1 GCA_027080345.1 Robiginitomaculum sp.
ACAAGGCATAGAAAGATGAATTGGTGAACGATAAATCCACCCCAAACATATGAAGCGGCGCCCAGCGCTCGATATTAAACTGGTGAAGCGGATCCACTAGCCCATTTCCCTCAAATCTCGCACGCGGTCTTTAAAACCACGGCAATTCAGCCCGTCTTTTTGTCCTCACCATTCTGTTTTGCGTTCATACGCTTCGCAGAACGGATCATGTTTCTTACGCCGGTAGCAAACCCCAAAAAGATGCCCGCTACCATAATCCACGGCAATGTGCCGAACAATTGGTCGGCCATATAACCCAAACCTGTGCCCACGGCCAGTGCCGCAAGCATTTCTACTGCTATTTGAAAACCGCCCCCAAGAGCCGATGTGGCATTACGCCTGATGGTCTCTTCAATCTCGGCCCTTTCACGCGCGGCCGCAAGTCGGTCGGACAAGCCTTCAAGGTCTTTTGAAGCGTGGGGCAGATCGTCGCCTTCGGTCATCAATCACAGCTTCCATTACGCGCTTTCACGCCAGGATCGCGGCGCAATCTAGCGGCGCCCACACAGCAAGTCAAGCCAATTGAATACCCATATCTTATTGTATTTATTGAACAAATAAAGAAATTTTATTGCGCTGCCGCAAGCCTTTCGGCCCGTTGCAGATTTACTGAAACCAGTTGCGACACCCCGCGCTCGGCCATCGTCACACCAAACAGGCGATCAACCCGCGCCATGGTCACCGCATTATGGGTAATCACCACAAAGCGGGTGCGGGTGCGGCGGCGCATTTCATGCAGCAACGTACAAAAGCGCTCGACATTGGCATCATCCAGCGGCGCTTCGACCTCATCAAGCACACAAACCGGGGCCGGATTGGATAAAAATACCGCAAAAATAAGCGCCACAGCGGTCAAAGACTGCTCGCCGCCGGACATTAATGTCATGGTGTCGAGCTTTTTACCCGGCGGGCTGGCAAAAACCTCCAGCCCGGCTTCCAAAGGATCATCTGATTCGGTCAGGCGCAATTCCGCCTGTCCGCCGCCAAACAAGGTGGTGAACAAGGATTGGAAATGCCCGTTCACCTCGTCAAAGGCGGCCAGCAAACGCGTTCGCCCTTCGCTGTTGAGGCTATCAATACCACGGCGCAAACGCGCAATGGCTTTAACAAGATCATCCCGGTCGGCGGTCATTTCCTGAAGCCGCTCTTCAACCTCGCGCCCTTCTTCTTCGGCCCGTAAATTCACCGGGCCGATACTGTCGCGCTGGCGCCGCAACGTCTCCAGCCAGCCATCGGCCTGGTGCGCATCCTGCGGCGTTTTATCAAGCCCTTCGCCCATTGCCGCCAGCGCTTCGGGCGCGCACTGCAAAGTATTGCGAATATGTTCGCAGATTTCTGCCAGCCGCTCATTATCCGCCTGCAAGCGCGCTTGTGCAGCGGCGCGCGCTTCTCCGGCGCGGGCGGCCTGCGCCTCAATGTCCCGCGCTGAAGCCTCCGCATCCCGGCGCTTGTTTTGCGCCTTGGCAAGCTGATCAGCAGCAAGGCGGCGGCGGGTTTCCGCCTGTGCCAGACTATCCATAATCTCCTGGCGGCGCGCCTCCAGAGCCTCCGGGGCGGCGCTTTCTTTGCTGATTTTTTGTTTTGTCTCTTCTTCGCGGGCGCTCAAAGATGACAGGCGCGCCGCCGAGGTCTCCAACCGTGTGCGCCATTGCGCCTCTTCACGGGCGATATAGTCCAGCCGCGTTGCCCGCGCCTGCGCTTCGCGTTCATGGGCCCGCAAGGCCCCTTGCGCATCGGCGGCGGCGTTGCGCGCCGCTTCGGCCCGCTCCTGCGCATCATGCAAGCTGGCCGCCATTTCCTCTTCATCGTCCTCAGGTAAAGCGGCAAGCGCGTCTTTTGCTGTACGCACAGCCTCATCGCATTCGGCCAGGGCCTCCTGCCAGCGGGCCAGCGCTTCGTTCAAGGCTTGCGCACGGGCCTGCGCTGCGCCAAGACGGCGCGCGGATTCTTCGGCAATGGCGCGCGCTTTGCGGGCCTGTTGTTCCGCATCCGGTATCGCCGCGCGCTTTTGTTTTTCATCCGCGCGCGCCGCCTGACTGGCTTGGCGTGCCTCCTGCCACAAATCGCGCGCTTCTTGTGCTTTCTTATCGGCAGTGGCGACAAGCAAAGACAATTCTTTCAAACGATTGCGCTGTTCCAGACGCAACGCCCCCGGCGGCTCCGCACCGGCCTGCACCTGCAACCCGTCCCAGCGCCATAACCCGCCTTCACGACTGACCAGCCGTTGCCCCGGCAATAAAGACCCGGCCAGCCGGTCGCCCTCTTTGGCCTCAACCAGGCCAATGGCGGCCAGCCGCAGCGCCAAAGCGGGCGGGGCCTGCACAAAATCACCAAGCGCGCGCGTATCAGGGGGCAAAGCAAAATTTTTCGGCGGCGCGGCGTTTACTGCGCCCCAGCGCACCGGTGCCTCATCGTCCAGCGAGGCCTGTAAATCATCGCCCAGCGCCGCCGCCAATGCCCGTTCATAGCCCGGCGCAACCGTCATGCTGTCGGCAATCGCCGGCCAGTCGCCTTTGGCCTGTACGGCCAGGGCTTTTTCCAGCCCCTGACTTTCCGCCTGCAAGGCCTCAAAGGCGCGGCGGGCC
>JALWSB010000194.1 GCA_027080345.1 Robiginitomaculum sp.
ATTAAAAATTATATTCGCTACATTGCTGACTGGCGTCTGACACAGCTTGAACTGCCGACGCTTTACGGGATCAAGGAACACCCGCTGCCCTGGATGGAAGAAATTTTGAACGGCGTGGAACACGCCAACTTCTTCGAGGCCCGCGCCACGGAATATTCCAAAGGTGCAACGCAAGGTGAATGGCACGGCGCCGATGGTGTCTGGGCGCTGTTCGATAATCGCCAAGCCGGAGCCGCCTGATACCGTTTGCGCGGCGCCTCTTTTGCTCCATCACCCCTTCTTCGTCGTTCTCCGGCTTGACCGGAGAACCTATATGGCAGGTCGAGTGTTAGGGCATTGCCTTATGGGCCCTCCGGTCAAGCCGGAGGGTGACGAAAAGAGATCGTGAACGCAAACGCGTCACCCGGGATGCGCCGTGGCCCGTTTTGATGCCTCAAGATGGGTTCCGGCCTGCGCCGGAATGACGGTTAATCCTGGTATATACCCATGCGTGTCATCCCGGACTTGATCCGGGATCCAGAACAGAACTTAAGTTACGCTGCGTCGTGCAAGATAAAACGCACACCTGGATTCCGGCGTGCGCCGGAATGACAGCTAGGATTCTAAACTACGATATATTTCCAGAAACTCTTTTGGAATTACTATTCTCATACCTTTGAGGTGTCTTATTTCTGGGGCCTTGGATATTATTCTTTTATCATAAGTAATAAAATATCTGGTACCATATTTTATAGCTTCAAACAAGTGAAGTGCATCATTGGCATGCTTTTCTGAAAGGGCATTTCCTTGTAACTCTCGTGTGATGTCATCAATGATATTTTGCTCACTTTGTGTCAATGAGACCTCCGTTGTATAAATTAGCTGGTTTGCTCTATTTTTTACGTAATTTGGGGTGTTGGTGTGCGCAATTTCCCTTATTACAGAATGTGGCAGTAGTAGGCTAATTTTACCATCATCCGGTTCTCTATTTGAGAGTGCAATAATGTCGTCAATGACGCTGTCCTCTTGATTGTGCAGAGTGCATGTGTCCAAGACGTTGGGGAAGCACCTTGGGTTACGACAGGGAGGTTGTGACTTTCTTCTTCTTCCATTGGTCCTGTGATCCACCTCACCGTCCCCCCTTCTTCCCGCGCGTGTGTTTCCAGCTCACGCCGCGCGCGGGCGTGTCTTTACCGCGGTAAGTGCGGCCCTTTTTGCGCCCGGCCGAGCCCGGCTCCAGCATATCGAGTTCGGTTTCTCTAAGCCGTGATATTTCATCGCGCAGGCGCGCCGCTTCTTCAAATTCGAGATCGGCCGCCGCCACCAACATGCGTTTTTCCATATCGGCAATGACAGCGGCGAGATTGGCGCCGATAAAGTGTTCGCCGTCTTCGGCAAGGCCTTTTGCATAATCACGCACGGTATCCGAGGCGGCAATGCGTACATGATCGCCCTCATAAACGCTGTCGAGAATATCGCCAATATCGCGCTTGATGCTTTGCGGGGTGATGCCGTGTGCGCTGTTGTATTCTTGTTGTTTTTTGCGCCGCCGCGTGGTTTCAGCCATCGCCCGTTCCATCGAGCCGGTAATACAATCGGCATAAAGAACCACCCGCGCATCGACATTGCGCGCGGCGCGGCCAATGGTCTGGATCAGCGAGGTTTCAGAACGCAAAAAGCCTTCCTTGTCCGCGTCCAATATGCCGACAAAGGCGCATTCAGGGATATCCAGCCCTTCGCGCAAAAGATTGATCCCGATCAACACATCAAACGCCCCAAGGCGCAGATCGCGGATGATTTCGATACGCTCAACCGTGTCGATATCCGAATGCATATAGCGCACGCGGATCCCTTGTTCGTGCATATATTCGGTCAGATCCTCGGCCATTTTCTTGGTCAGTGTGGTGACCAGCGCCCGGTGACCATTGGCGGCAACGCGGCGCACTTCGCCAATCACATCATCGATCTGGTTGGCCCCGCCTTTGCTGACCGGGCGCACCTCAACCGGCGGATCAATCAGCCCGGTTGGGCGGATCACCTGTTCGGTAAACACCCCGCCAGTGCGCTCCATCTCCCACGGTCCCGGCGTCGCCGAAACATAGATGGTCTGGGTGCGCATGGCGTCCCATTCTTCAAACTTCAAAGGCCGGTTATCCATGCATGAAGGGAGGCGAAAGCCATATTCCGCCAAAGTGGATTTGCGCGCAAAGTCACCTTTATACATGGCCCGAAGCTGCGGGATGGTGGCATGGCTTTCATCAACAAAAACAAGCGCGTTTTCCGGCAAATATTCAAACAGGGTCGGTGGTGGTTCGCCGGGTTTGCGGCCGGTTAAAAACCGTGAGTAATTCTCGATGCCGGGGCAGACGCCAGAGGCTTCGAGCATTTCCAGATCGAACATGGCGCGTTGTTCCAGCCGCTGGGCTTCGAGCAATTTACCATTATCATACAGATATTTTAGCTGGTGTTTTAGCTCATTACGAATTTGCACAATGGCCTGTTTAATGGTCGGGCGCGGGGTGACATAGTGCGAATTGGCATAGACCTTGATCCGCTCCAGCGCCCCGGTGCGTTTGCCGGTCAGCGGGTCAAATTCGGCAATGCTGTCGACCTCATCGCCAAAAAAATCGATGCGCCAGGCCCGGTCCTCATAGTGGGCAGGGAAAATCTCGACGCAATCGCCGCGCACCCGAAACGCGCCGCGGGTAAAGGCGGCATCATTGCGCTGGTATTGCAAATCCACCAGACGGCGCATCAATGTGCGCTGGTCCAGGGTTTCGCCCGGCTCGACGCTAAAGGTCATGGCGGTATAGGTCTCGACCGAGCCAATACCGTAAATGCACGATACCGAGGCAACAATAATGACGTCATCGCGTTCCAGTATCGAGCGGGTGGCCGCATGGCGCATGCGGTCAATGGCTTCGTTTATGGAGCTGTCCTTTTCGATAAAGGTATCGGTGCGCGGCACATAGGCTTCGGGCTGGTAATAATCGTAATAAGAGACAAAATATTCCACCGCATTATTGGGAAAAAAGCTTTTGAACTCCCCATATAGCTGCGCCGCCAGGGTTTTGTTATGGGCGAGGATCAGCGCCGGGCGCTTTGTCTGTTCGATCACTTTGGCCATGGTAAAGGTCTTGCCCGAGCCGGTAACGCCCAGCAAAACCTGATCTTTTTCGCGCGCTTCAACACCGGCCACCAAATCGGCAATGGCGCGGGGCTGGTCGCCTTTTGGCGCGAAAGGTGACACCAGATCAAAGGCCCGCCCGCCCATATCCTTGGCGGGGCGCGCCGGGCGGTGCGGCACCCAGGCGGCGGCATTGGCCGGTGCGCCATCGTGGGTAAAGTTGGCCTGTGGGGCTTCGCTCATGCCGGAAGGTTTGCTCATAAGGTCCTGTATAGCCGCTCCGGTTCGGCGTTTCCAGTTTGTTCTGCATGGCCCATGCCTTGCACTTTGGCGCATATGCTCTACAAATTCACAAAAGGACGGGAACAGCCATGACGCGCGCCATTATTATCGACACCGATCCAGGGCAGGATGATGCCGTGGCCATTTTGCTGGCCTTGGCGGCAAATGATGCGCTGGATGTGCGCGGCATTGTCGCCGTGGCGGGCAATGTGCCTTTGTCATTGACGCAGGCCAATGCCCGGCGGCTGGTTGATAGTGCCGGGCGTGCTGATGTGCCGGTATATGCGGGCTGTGCGCGGCCCATGGTGCAGCCTTTGCGTACCGCCGAATATGTACACGGGCAATCGGGTATTAACGGCTATGACTGGCCGGACCCGGTGGCCCCCTTGCAGGATTTGCACGGGGTTGATTTTATTATCGAGAGCTTGCTGGCAGCAGATGACAAAGAGATCACCCTGTGCGCCCTGGGGCCGCTGACCAATATCGCCATGGCGCTGGTCAAGGTGCCTGAATGCGCCCGGGGGATTCGCGAGATTGTCATGATGGGCGGCGGGTTTTTTACTGGTGGTAATACCACACCTGCCGCCGAATTTAATATTCTGGTCGATCCGCACGCCGCCCATGTGGTGTTTGAAAGCGGTCTGCCATTGACCCTGATGCCGCTGGACGTGACGCATCAGGCCCTGGTGACAAAAGAACGCATTGCGCCGTTTGCCGCCATGAATACGCGCTGCGGTGATGCCTGCGCCGGCATGTTTGGCTTTTTTAACCGCTTTGACAGCGAGAAATATGGCGCTGAAGGCGCGCCCTTGCATGACCCGTGTGTGATTGCCTATCTTTTAGAGCCATCGCTTTTTAGCGGTAAAAACATCCCCGTCAAAATTGATATTGCACCGGGGCTGACCCTGGGCATGACGGTGATGGACTGGTGGGGCGTCACCGATGATGCGGCCAATTGCATGGTCATGAACAAAATTGATGCGGACGGGTATTTTGCGCTTTTGACCAAAATGATTGGCCGTTTGCCATGATTGTGGTGTTTGGCTCGATCAATATGGATATGGTGATACAGGGCGACCGCTTACCCCGTCCCGGCGAAACCATAACCCGGGCGAAATACGCCCTTATCCCCGGTGGCAAGGGGGCCAATCAGGCCTGCGCCGCGGCCCATGCCGGGGCGTCTGTGACCATGGTTGGCATGGTCGGGGCGGATGATTGGGGGCGCGCGGCGCTGGTCGGTCTGGCGGCGGCGGGGGTGGATTTGAGCCGCGTTGGCCGCTGCGATACACCGACCGGAGCGGCGTCCGTATGCGTTGATAAACAGGGTGAAAACGCCATTCTGGTGGCCAGCGGCGCGAATATGGAGGCGCGCGCGGCGCACGTGCCTGATGCTTTGTTGCGCGCAGGCAATACGCTGTTATTGCAAATGGAAGTGCCTTTGGAAGAGAGCGCCTTATTAATCGAAAAAGCCCACAGAAATGGCATGCGGGTTATCCTGAACACCGCGCCATTTGCACCTTTGCCCGATGCGGTGCTGACCAAGGTAGATGTACTGGTGTGCAATGAGATTGAAGCGGCCATGCTGGCTGGATCAGAAGATGCGGCCGTGATGGATTTGGCGGCGGATTTGGCCATGCGGCATGACCTGGCCTGCATTGTTACCCTGGGGGAAAGGGGCCTTGTTGGGCGCAGCCCTGATGCGGGCTGGCAGATTGATGCGCTGGCGATTGATTGTCTGGATACCACCGGCGCCGGTGATGCGTTTTGCGGCGTTTTGGCCGCCGGTCTTGATCAGGGCCTGACCATGCCAGAGGCTTTGCGCCGGGCCATTGTGGGCGCCGGGCTTTCGTGCCAGAGCGCCGGGGCACAGTCGGCGCCGGTCAGCCGCGCGGCCATTGATGCGCAGATGAAAAGTGCGCCGCCCGTTCACGCCATTCAGGCCTGATCGCGGACCCCGGCATCAAGCACCGCATTCAGCCCGTCTTCAAGATAATCACCCAGCATGGGAACACCCATCAAATAACGTGCGGTTGGGCCGGTGGCACGCTCGCGGGCGCGCTTGACAACACGGGGCCATTCGGCCGCCTCATATTCACCGCGGCCAATCCACATCAGCGCCACCAGCTCGGCGGCCTGATCAACGTTCAAGGCTTCGATCACAACTCGCAAATCGGCCCCGGTCAGATCGCCGGGCGTGTCTTGTAAAATATCCAGATCGCCATCGTCGGTGGGGTTGGAACCCGAATCCGGGTCGCTTTGCCCTTCTTTGACGTCAAAGGCGCGGGCATGGCTGATGATTTCGCGTACAAGGTCCGGGCTGATATCCATAATATTAATCCCTCTTTTGTGTTTGTTACAGGATAGAACATTGACATCTCATGTCCCCGCGACCCAGTGCCGCAGAGAAAAAGAGCATAGCGCTTATGACAGCAAAGAGCGAACGGCCTTGATTTCGTCTGGCGGTGTGGCCCAATTGGTGACGAAACGGGCCGATCCATCTGGCCAGATATAAAACTGCGCCCCACCGGCGCGCAAAGTCTCATATTGGGGTTTTTGCAGGCGCACAAAAACCTCATTACCCTCTACCGGGTGGTCCAGCGTGCCGCCGCAAGTGGTGAATACGGACGCCAGCTCTTGCGCCATGGCATTGGCGTGCCGCGCCAGATCGAGCCATAAGCCGGTTTCAAGAAGCGCCAGCGCCTGGGCGCTGACAAAACGTTGTTTGGGCGGCATGTGCCCGGCGCGTTTGCGCCGCGCTTCAAGGTCGTTCAGGCGCGCCGCCTCATCGCCGAAAAGGATAATTGCCTCGGCCCCGCCCGCCCCGGTTTTGGTCAGGCCAAGGCTCAAAATATCAATACCCGCCTGCCATGTAACTTGCGCCGGTGTGCAGCCCAAAAACGCCAGTGCATTGCCAAGCCGCGCCCCGTCCATATGGGTTTTCAGCCCATGAGCATGGGCCAGCGCACAAAGGGCGCTGACTTCGTCCAGGCTATAGGTGACACCGGCTTCGTTAAGTTGCGACAAAGACAAGGCATCGGCAGGGGTTTCATGCACAAAGTCCCGGTCTTGCGCGGCCAGTTCTTTTTCCACCCCTTGCCGGGTCAGTTTATCGTGGGCACCATCAAGGGCGCGCAAAATCCCACCGCCGGAAAAAAACGCCGGTGCGCCGCGCTCATCGCGATTGATGTGGGCGTTTTCATGACAGATGGTCGCCCCGGTGGGCGGGCAGATCAGACTCAAAGCCAGGGCATTGGAGGCGGTGCCTGAATTGACCCACGTTACCGCCAATGGCGTTTCAAATATATCGCTCAAAAGAGCGCGCACCTTATCGGTCCAGTCATCGGCCCCATAGCTGGGGGCGCTGGCTTCATTGGCCGCGGTGAGCGCCGCCAACACGGCCGGGTGCATGGGGGCGGTGGTATCGGAGGCAAAGTTCATGGGGTGCCCGTTTCACCAGTCATGTGTTTCAAGCCGGTCAGAACAAGGCGGACCGAGGGGGTTATGCGTTCCAAAACCTCTTGCGCCGACCAATCTTCTTGCAGGGCAATACGCAAAATACCGACATAAATATTGATCAAAGAGAATGAGGCGGCGCGGACCAGTTCTTCATCCTGCGGCAGATAATGACTGACCAGAGAGTTGGCAATAATGGCGCTCATATCTTTTAGGGTTTCGCGAAATTTTGCTTCTTCTTCGGGGCCCCATGACCAGGTAAAGGCCATAATCTGGCGGGTGATTTGCGGAAAAGCCAGGTCGCGACCCAACAAGGCCTCAATGGCGATTAAAATCAGCTCTTCCGGGCTTTGTGCCGTATCCGCTTTGTCTTCCAATACGCGCAATAAATCCTTGTTGGACTGGCGAAATATTTCATGAATCAGCCCCGCTTTATTGCCGAATAACTGAATCACTAGGCCCGGTGAATATTTGGCTTTGGCGGCAATGGCGCGCACTGTTGGCGGCTTTGATGATGAGATCAACAGCGTTCGCGTGGCCTTGAGGATTTGCGCCCGCGCTTTGGCGCTGCGCACGCCCTTTTTTTCCTTCTTTGGTGAGGGCTTTCCCTCTTTCCCCGATTTGGCGATAACAAACCCCGTTGTCTACGAGGCCGCAATTTGTCAAAAATGTGCTGGTTTATCAATGCCAAAAAGACAAAAACCGGATTAAAATTCCGGTTATATGGTAAAAATACCCTTATTGGCGCCGTTCCATCAAAAACCAGTTGAAATCATCCATGGGGAAAGTGCGGTCGCGGTGATAGGCAAAGCCATAATCGCGTAGCGTAAAGTGCGGATGGGCATCCATGAACTCACCGGCAAAATCGCGTTTGAACAGGCGCTGCTCGTGACCGCGATAAGTGATTTGCGTCGGGGTCGGGTTATAATATTCACAAATGACGGCATAGCGTTTGGCCGCTGATGCGATTTGCGCATAGGCGGTGGCCAGTGCTTCGGGGTTGATGTGAATCAGCACAGTGCAGGTAAAGGCAAGATCCGATGGGGCATCCGGCGCGGTATCCAAAAGCGAGCCTTGCGCCACATCAACAAAACCAAGGGCGCTTAATTGCGCCGCCGCCTTGGGGTTAATCTCCACGCCATACAGTTTGGCTTGCGGCAAAAGCTGATGCAGGGCCATCAGGTTAAGGCCGATATTGGCACCAAATTCAGTAATGCTGTTTATGGAATCGCAGGTGCGTAATATGCGCGACCACAAAGACAGGCGCGCCGCCAAAACCGCTTCGCCGCGGCAACGCTCGGCATAATCATCGCCAAAAGCGCCATGCCAGAATTTTTCCTGTTCTGTTGTAAAGGTCATAAGGCCGGTCCGAATCATTGGTGTAGTTTGCCAGTCTACGATTTAATCGGCCAGGGCATAACCGGCCGCGCGGATGGTCCTTATGGCGTCAGTATCAAAGCCTGCATTAAGTGCCTTGCGCAAACGGCCGACGTGCACATCGACGGTGCGCATTTCCACATCAACCTCATTGCCCCATACCGCATCGAGCAATTGGCTGCGTGAAAATACGCGTCCGGGCTGGCGCATAAAATGCTCCAGCAGGCGAAATTCAGTTGGTCCCAAATGGACAGGCGTCGTGCCGCGCACCACCTTGTGGGCCTTGCGGTCAAGAACGATGTCGCAATGGGTTAGCTGGTCACTGGTCAAAGCCGGGTTGCTGCGCCGTAAAACCGCTTGCACGCGGGCCAGTAATTCTTTTACCGAAAACGGTTTGGTGATGTAATCATCGGCGCCGGTTTCAAGGCCGCGCACCCGGTCGCGCTCGTCGCCCCGCGCCGTCAGCATAATAACCGGAATGGCTTTGGTGGCCTTTGTGGCACGCAGGCGGCGGCACACTTCAATGCCGGAAATTTCCGGCAGCATCCAATCAAGGATTATGATATCCGGCGCCCGTTCCGCAATCATCAACAGCGCTTCTTCGCCGCCCCGGGCAATGGCCGTTTCAAGCCCGCTTTGGCGCAGATTATATTCAAGCAGCGTGGCCAGGTCCGCTTCATCCTCAACAATTAAAACATAAGGGTTCATTCTTTTTCCCGATGGGTTGGACTGTGGGGTCGCTCTTCGGGTAATGGCTCGCCGGTTACCAGATAATGCACGTCTTCGGCAATATTGGTGGCGTGATCGCCGATCCGCTCAAGATTTTTGGCCATAAAAAGAAGGTGCGTACAGGTATCAATGGTGCGCGGGTCTTCCATCATATAGGTCAGAAGCTCGCGAAACAGGGAGTTGTAATGGGCATCAATATCGTCATCGCGATGCCACACCTCTACGGCCAGGTCTGTCTCGCCAGAGGTGTAGGCATCAAGCACATCTTTCAGCATGCCGCCTGCCATATTGCCCATGCGGTGGATCGAGCGGGTTAATGGCATGGGCCGCGCTGCATTCAGGATAAGGGCGCGTTTGGCAATGCTTTTGGCCAGATCGCCAACCCGTTCCAGATCTGAAGAAATTTTCAGGGCCGTCAGGGTGCGCCGCAGGTCCGACGCCATGGGCTGGCGCAGGGCCAGAAGGAAAATCACCCGCTGTTCCAGCTCTCTTTGCAGGGCGTTGATGTCCTGATCGCGCTGAATGGCCAGCTCGGCCAGCTTGTTGTCGCGATCAACAATGGCGTTCAGGGAATCGGTGAGCAATTGCTCAGCCAGTCCACCCATGCGCGCCACTTCCGCGGTCAGTTCGTCCAACTCGTCATCAAAGGATTTTACAATATGGTCATTCATGTCTGACTCCTATCCAAACCGGCCGGTGATATAATCTTGCGTGCGGGCATTGACCGGGTTGGTAAATATTTGTTCCGTAGGGCCGGTTTCAACCAATTTTCCCAGATGGAAAAACGCGGTATTTTGCGAAACCCGCGCAGCCTGGGCCATGGAATGGGTGACAATTATAATACAATAGTGACGGCGTAAATCATCAATCAATTCTTCGATTTTGGCCGTGGCGATGGGGTCCAGCGCCGAGCATGGCTCGTCCATCAAAATCACTTCCGGGCGCACCGCAATGGCACGGGCAATGACCAGACGCTGTTGCTGACCTCCGGAAAGCCCGGTGCCCGGCTCGTGCAGGCGGTCGGCAACCTCCTGCCACAGACCGGCGCGTTTTAAGGAGCTTTGCACAATGTGTTCCAGTTCCTGGGCCGAATTGGCCAGCCCGTGAATACGCGGGCCATAGGCAACATTGTCAAAGATTGATTTGGGAAACGGGTTGGGCTTTTGAAACACCATGCCGACATTGGCGCGCAAAATCACCGGGTCAATATCGCGGCCATAAATATCGGTATCATCAAGGCGGATATCACCTTCAACACGGCAAATATCGATGGTGTCATTCATCCGGTTGATACAGCGTAAAAATGTTGACTTGCCACACCCGGACGGGCCGATAAATGACATTACGCTACGGTCGGGTATATCGAGACCAACGTCAAACAGAGCCTGCTTGTCGCCATAATAAACGTTCACATTGCGGGTGCTGA
>JALWSB010000195.1 GCA_027080345.1 Robiginitomaculum sp.
GTTCCAGAACTGAATGAGGCCGGACAAGAGCGGCGCGTTTTGTGCCAGCGGCGTGTTCAACGCGTGTGCGTCCATGGCCGCCGCCCCGGCCAGCATGTCTTCAAAGGCATCTTCTTTTAGCGCCGCCATGACGCTAAGCCCCACCGAGGACCAGAGCGAATAACGCCCGCCCACCCAGTCATGCATGGCAAAGACGTTGTCGTCGGTTATGCCAAAATCCGCGGTGGCGGCCAGATTGGCGGAGACCGCCGCCATGTGCGATGCCGGGGCGTCCGCGCCCAGATGCTGTACCAGCCAGGCCCGCGCCACCCGGGCATTGGCCAGCGTTTCCGCCGTTGAGAAAGATTTGGAAACAACGATCACCAGCGTGGCTTCGGGATCACATCCCTCAAGGGCATCATTGATATCAGCCGCATCCAGATTGGCGGCAAAGCGCAAATCAATGCCCGGCGCGTGATAACGCTTTAGCGCCTGCATTAACAAACGCGGCCCCAAATCCGATCCGCCAATGCCGATATGCACCAGCGTGCGAATGGCGCGCCCGGTTATGCCTAGGCGCGTGCCATTGCGAATATCATCGGCAAAGGCGCGCAGGCGGGCGCGCTCATTGGCAATTGTGCTGGAAATATTGGTGCCAAGAGCGGTTAAGTTTTCACCTTTGGGCGCGCGCAGCGCCATATGCTGGGCAGCGCGGTGCTCGGTTGTGTTGACCGCCTCGCCAGCGCGCATGGCGGCAAAAAAACCGCCAAGGTTTCGCGCCTCTGCATAGGCAAGAAGCGCATTAAGGGTTTTTTCGTCAACCTTTTGTTTTGAAAAATCAGCGTATAGCCCGGGAGCCTGAATGCTCAGGCGTTCAAGGCGCTGTGGTTCGTCCTCAAAAAGCCTTATCAGGGGCGAAGATGACGAGGTTGCTGCCAGTTCGGATAATGTATTGATGATGGTTTTTTCAGACATATGCCCTTTTTGCCCGCCGGGCCGCGCAATGCAAGGGCTGTCCCGGTGGTGGTGGTGGTTTTTCGGGTGGCAAAGACATTTGGGCGTGGTGTTGGTGCTGATCTTTATGAGCGCGGGCGGGTTGGCCCGTGCCGGGGATATTTTTAACGATTTTCAGGCCTTTAATGCTGAGGCGCAGGCCTTGCAGATTTTATCCGAACAGGCGGCCAAGAAAGCCAGGGCGCATCCCTTTGCACCGCCCAAGGGTTTTGCGCTTTCTGGTGAATTTGCCCGCCGTATTGATGCTTTCAGTACCCATGCAGCAGCGCTGAGCGCACGGATTGATGCCATGGACGGGCCCAAGGATTTGCGCTGTATTTACCGGGGCATGGCCGAAGATGCCAAAAAGCGCCTGACGGCATTGCACCACGCCAAAAATGCCGGTGAACAGGCGGTGGTGCTTGCGGATTTGGATGCGCTTTTCATGGATGCCAGCGAGGTCACGCCAAAGGACAGGGCCGCCTTTGCCGATCGTCATGATGGCGATGGCGGCCAGTGTCCGGCCACCCCGGATCAGGCCATTAAAAGCTTGCCATAAAAGGTATTAGCTGGCCCCGATAGTGGATAAAATAAGCGCAGCGGCGGCCAAAGCGGCGGCCAGGCCAAAGCGCAGTAACATCAGCATTTGACGATGTGTCGGACCATGCATGTTGGCATGCTCTCACACCCTCTCTACACTGACCATGCGGCGCATTAACGCGCCAAAAAGTGTGGTTATTTTCGCTTGATCGCGTCGATGACCATGCCTTCGCTCAACAGCTGTGGCAGCACTTGTGGCTCTTTTTTACCCGGATGGTAAACCAGATACAGCGGTACCCCGGCGCGACCATGTTTGGCCAGCTCGCGGGCGATATCATCATTACGGTTGGTCCAGTCGCCGACCACATATACGGCATCTGCTTTTTTAAAGGCGTGCCGGACCTTTTTGCTGGATAGTGCCAGCCGTTCATTGACCTGACAGGTGACGCACCAGTCGGCGGTGAAATCCACAAACACCACATGATCTTCGGCCAGTAGGGATTGCACGATGGTGGGGCTCCAGACCTGTGGTTCCAGCGCGCTGGTATCTTTGCCGTTCAGGCCGGACCAGAGCACCCAGACGGTGGCCAGCATGGCGATGGCGGCCGCTATTTTGCCGGCCCGTTCGCCTTTGGCGGCCCAGATGGCAAAGGCAATCAGGGTCATGGCGGCCAGCACCGCGGCCACACCGATGGAGCCGGCCTGGCCATCCAATACCCAGACTAGCCAGACAGCGGCGGCAAACATGGGAAAGGCCATTAACTGGCTAAATCGGGTCATCCACGGCCCGGGCTTGGGAAGAAGGCGCAATAGGGATGGAAAAAAGCTGAGCGCAAAGAACGGCGCGGCAAAGCCAAGGCCAAGGGCCGCAAAGATTGCCAGCGTAACGCCCGCCCCTTGGGTCAGGGTAAAGCCCAGAGCAAAGCCCATGGCCGGGGCGGTGCAGGGCGAAGCCACCACAACGGCCAGCACGCCGGTGAAAAATGCACCGGAATTGCCGCCAGACTGGGTCAGCTCGCTACCCAGTCCCATAAAGCGGCCACCAAAATGCATAAA
>JALWSB010000196.1 GCA_027080345.1 Robiginitomaculum sp.
TCTGTTACCCGCTCCTATGGGTGTAGTGTTATTTGCAAGCCGATACCGCTATCGGGACTGCCGTTTGAAAATCCGACAACGCCATAGGTTTGCAGGCGCACCCGTTCCGACAGCGCCCAGCTGATAAACCCGGTCAGTTCAGATGGGTTGCTGGCGCTGGGCGCGGCGCTGCGCCGGTAATCATAGATAAGGCCCACGCTGGTCCCCCTGGTGGCATTAACACTCGCCCCCAATGAACCGACAAAGCCATTGCGCAAAGGCAAGGCGGTCGAGCTGCCCATAAACCGGTAACCGGCGGTGGCAAAAAGATTGACCGGCCCGGCAACTTTGCTCAGATCCATTTGCGCCGTAAAATCGGTTTTTCCCGTACCAAGGGTTTTGCGGCGCGATGCCGTGGGCAATTTGGCCTTGCCGGACAAGGTCACAAACAAGGTGTTGTTCTGCGCATATGACGTCCAGCCAAGGCTGGCAATAACGTCGCCAAGGCCGCTTTGCGTACTGATTGTACGCGGCGCGCGGGCGCGGCTGATCGGCCCGATATCACCGCCGCCAATAACCGTGCCGGGGCCCTTTATACTGATATAGGGGACGGTAAGGCCCGCCTCGAACCCGTCGGCCGTCACTGTGCCCGTAAACGGCACGTAAAGAATTTTTGTCTTGCGGGTGTCGGTGTATTTACCGCTTGTATAATCGACCCCGCTGCTCCAGCTCACTGTTGGCTGTTCGGCCCTGGCCACCAATGGTCCCATTATCGCCGTGGCCATGATCAGGCCGCACAGTATTTTTTTCATCATTTCCCCCTTTAAGGTGGGTGGCGGCGCTTAAAACCGCCACCCGTTTACTACACATACAGCCTAGCGATGTGGCCGCGCAGGCCGGACCGCGCGTCTGATACGCACCGGGCGATTCAGGCGCGTTGTGCGTATCTGGCGCACCTGATGGCGCGCCTGCACATGCGGCCGGGTGTTGCCCGAAGCGTGGGCATTTTTGCTGATCGCAAACCAGCGTTTAATCTGTTTGCGGTCAAGGCCCGCATCTTTCAAGACATTGACAATACGCTTGTAATTTTCCCGCGTCACCTCGACCCGCTTGGGGTTGGGGATATTGCCATAATCCGGCCCGTCAGGCGCATGGAGCGAGGCATTAAACCAGCGTTTAATTTCCTTACGATTGAGGCCGGCATCTTGCAAAACTTGCAAAATACGCTGGTAATTTTGCCGGGTTACCTCGACGTCTTGCGGGTTGGGAATGTTTGCGCCAAGCGCCGGTGTCGCCAAACAGGCCCCGCCAAGCGCGGCCAAAGCCAGTAAACTGATCATATGGGTTTTCATTTTGTCCTCCATCACACCGTCCACAATGGCCGGGTTCCAGTGTGAAAAGAATAAATGGGAAAATTTCCCACGTCAATTAAATTTTATAATTCACCCTTAAAAAAGCCCGTATGCTCGAACTAACACATTGATATAATGACAATAAAAATATGCGCTGCCCTGGTAACAAGGCAGCGCATTATCAAAATTTCGACTAAATATACCGTTAGGGTGCCGGTATTCTATGCGGTGGCGGCGGCGATTTTATCTTGGGTCTGCGTATCAAAATCACTGGCGTCATGACGCTCTAAAAGCTGGGTTTCCGGCTCACCCCAGGCGCGGTTGACCATGCGGCCGCGCTGCACCGCCGGGCGTTTGGCGATCTCATCCGTCCAGCGCAACAGATGTGTATAATCACTGGTTTGCAAAAACTCAGCCGCATCATAAACCAGCCCCTTGGCCACCGCCCCATACCAGGGCCAAATGGCTATATCAGCGATAGTGTATTGGTCACCACAGATATATTGATGATCCGCCAGGCGGCGATCGAGCACATCCAACTGGCGTTTGACCTCCATGGCAAAGCGGTCAATGCAATATTTGATTTTTTCCGGGGCGTAGGCATAAAAATGGCCAAAGCCGCCGCCCAGATAAGGCGCGCTGCCCATTTGCCAGAACAGCCAGGACAGACATTCGGCGCGCCCGGCATTGTCTTTGGGTAAAAATGCATCAAATTTTTCCGCCAGATAGAGCAGCATCGCTCCGGATTCAAAAAGCCGGGTTGGCGGTGTGGTACTATGATCCATCAGCGCCGGGATTTTGGAGTTGGGATTAACCGCAACAAAGCCGCTGCCAAACTGGTCGCCATCCATAATATTGATCAGCCAGGCATCATATTCAGCGCCCTTGTGCCCCGCCGCCAACAGCTCTTCCAGCATCACCGTAACCTTCACCCCATTTGGCGTGCCCAGAGAATAGAGCTGAAAAGGATGTTTGCCCACAGGCAGCTCCTTGTCGTGGGTCGGCCCGGCAACCGGGCGATTAATATTGGAGAATCGGTTCTCGCTGTCGTTTTCCCACTTCCAGACTTTTGGCGGTGTATAGGCGGTCTTATCGGTTTTGGCTTTAGGCATGGGCGTGGATCCTTTATGAGACAATCACAGGCGAAATTTCAAAATGGGTATCGGGCCACGCAAATGCAATCTTTTTTAGGTGCAACAGGCGGTTTAAAAGCGTCCACGGCCGCGCCCGGTCTCAATACCTGCCATATTGGCCAGATGAACAAGCATTAAAATGGCCACAACCAGCGCCAGCATAAACACCGGCTTCCAGCTAAAAAGGCTGGGGTTGCCCGCCTCTTTTGGCCGCGAATCACGCCAGGCGGCAAACACAAAAAGCGCCGCGGCGAGAATAAGAACAATCAAGGTTGGATAAAGCGTCATGAGGGCAGATATGTTTTACCAATGAAGCTGAGACAATAACAATTTCAAGAGCGCTCTGCCACGCCTCCAATACAGCCGCGGTTGGCATCCTGGCATAAAGGCGCGCTTAACCATTTTTTTTAGGTTGAATTTAAAGCCTTTGGGTTAGCTTTGCCCCAAAGACACAAGGTTTAATTTCACAACGGTGCTCCATAATCATGGCGAAGACAAAGGCAATGGTGCGTCTGGCGGCCTTTCCGAAGCGGTTTGGAAGAGACCGCAAAGGGGCCACGGCGGTTGAATTTGCGCTGATTGCCACACCTTTTTTTCTTATTCTTTTTGCCATTATCGAGGTCGGTGCGGTGCTCTTCACCTCAACCGCGCTTGAGCACGCCTCGACGGAGGCTGTGCGCACCATTCGCACCGGACAGGTGCAAAACGCCGGCAGCACCAGCAATGATTTTATCGCCACGATTTGCCAGAATATGGCCGACATTGTTCCTTGTAACGGGCATGTTTCCGCCGATGTGCGTACGTTTGCTGACTTTGCCAGTATAAGTTCAGGCGCACCGCTTGATGCCAATGGCAATCTGGATACCGGCTCGTTTTTGTTCGATCCGGGTAATACGGGCGATATTGTTCTGGTGCGGGTTTATTATGTCTGGCAGTTACAAACCCCCATTATATCGACAATTTTTGCCAATGCGCCGGGCAATAAACGACTGATTGTCGCCAGTGCCGCCTTTCGCAATGAACCTTTTGCGCCGTTACCATGAGCTCCCTGATCGTGACATATGTGTGCCGGTTTGTGCGGCGCTTTTCACGCGACGGGCGCGGCGTCAGCGCGGTGGAATTTGCGCTGATTGCCCCGCTGATGATTGTTATGTTTTTTGGCACGACAGAGATCGCCCAGCTTTTGAGTGCCAATCGCAAGCTGACCCAGACGGCCAATACAATCGCCGATCTTGTTTCCCAGGATGATGCGGTAACCAACGCCGAGCTGAATGATGTCTTTATTGCCGCAGGCGCCATTATGCAGCCATTCCCGGCGGCCCCTTTGGCCATGCGCGTCAGCAGCGTGCAAATGGACGCCAATAACAGAATTTCCGTAGACTGGAGCCGGGGCGTCCACATGAGCGCCAGGACGCAAGGCTCCAGCCCGACCATGCCCACAGGGCTCTTGCAACCGGGGACCAGCGTTATTTTTGCCGAAGTGAATTATGCCTACGACTCGCCCGTTTCTGTCGTTCTGCGCCAACCCATTTCCATGAGTAAAACGTTTTATCTGCGCCCCAGGCGCTCGGTTAACGTCACTGGTCCATAAGGCTTTCCGCGGCTTGCAACGCACGTAAAAACGGCGCATCGGGTGCAAAACTTACCGTGTTTCCCGTCTCATCAATCACACCATAAACCGGCAAAACACCAACCAGTGCATTGGTTAAAAACGCCCCGTGCGCGTTAAAAAGGTGCGTGGGGTTGAACGCCCCCTCATGAACGGGAATGTTTTTGGCGTGCGCCAAGTCAAGAATTATCGCGCGGGTGGTCCCGGGCAAAATGCCGCATTCACGTGACGGTGTATATAACTGTCCGTCTTGCCACCAAAAAATATTCGCTGCGCTGGCGCTGGCCACATGCCCGCGCACATCAAGCATCAAAACCTCGCGGGTTGCCGCGCCCTCTTTGGCCGTCATACGCGCGCCAATGGCATCACCATAAGACAGGGTTTTATGACAACAGCTCCAGGCGGCGGGGTTGCGTCTTACGGGGCTGATATGCAGGGGTTTTAGCCGCGATGGCGGCGCCCCAGCGGGGCTGGTGGTGATCAGCCCGTGGGATTGTGCCTTCGGGCCAAAGCCAAGACCGCGCCCCGTAGAGAGGCGCGAAACGGTGATGCGCGCCGTGCCCTCTTGCAAGTGATCATGGGCAATCAAAGCCCGCAGAGCCTGTTGAACCTCCTCATAAGAGAACGGCAATGCCAGCGCCAGGGTTTGCGCCGATGCGGACAAACGCGCCCAGTGCGCGGCCAGGCGCCGGGGCTGTGCATTTTTTATCGCTATGGTTTCAAAAAGCCCGTCGCCCAGCGTAAAGCCGCGATTTTGTACGGATATATGCGCCTTTTCTGCCGCAATAATTTTGCCATTAATCCACGCACTCATAACTTACCCCCTCGCCGCCCGATCCAGTGCGGCCGCCTTGTCGCGCATTTCGCGATATTCTGCAACCGGGTCTGAATCGGCAACAATGCCGCCTCCCGTACGGTATTGCGCGCGCCAGTTTTGGCCTTTGCGGGTTAGAAGCGCGGTGCGGATCAGAACGTTAAAATCAACGTTACCATTGGCGCTGATATAACCAAGCGCGCCATAATAGGGGCCGCGCGCCGCGCGTTCAGTTTGCGCAATAATCTGCATGGCGCGGATTTTGGGCGCGCCGGTAATCGAGCCGGGGGGGAATGTGGCGCGCAAAAGGTCCGCCGGATTCGTGTCTTTGGGTAATTGGCCGCGCACCACAGACACGAGATGGTGGACATTGGCATAACTTTCCAGATCGAAAAGTCGGGGCACGGTAACCGAGCCGGGGGCGCAGACCCGCGAAAGATCATTGCGCATCAAATCCACAATCATCAGATTTTCCGCCCGGTCTTTTTCGCTTTTTTGTAAGTGCGCGCTCTGCACCCGATCCCGCTCAGGATTATCATCCCGGGGCCGTGTGCCCTTAATGGGCCGGGCCTCAACCGTGCCTGCGGGGGAAATGCTTAAAAACCGTTCGGGCGAATTACAGGTTAAAACCTGATCGGGCGTATGGCAAAAATAGGCCCCGAAGGGGGCCGGGCTGCACCGTGTCAGGCGCAGGAAAAATGCCCAAGGCGTATCCCCGACTGATAAATCAACGGTGGATTCTTGTGAAATATTAGCCTGAAAAATATCCCCGGCGCGGATATAGTCTTTAACCCGCCGCACCGCGTCTAAAATCTCGTCTTTATCCGGTTGGCGGCGGATTGGTCCTGGCGGGGCCAGGGGCTTCACGACATCGTCAGGCGCGTCCCGGCCAAGTTTTTTGGCAAAGTGCTGTGCTTTTTGCAAATCCGGCGCGGCGATAAACGCCTGTTTTGTTTCATGGTTAAAAAGAGCCGCGCACGGATAATACCCCATCGCCATATCCGGCCAATCACCCTTTGCGGCCCGCGGTGTATGCTCTAAGGAACACCCCAGCTCATAGCTCAAAAGCCCCGCATAACCGCCGCAAAACGGCACACCGGGCGCGCCGGATATTGTGGGTAATTCGCGCAAACGTGATAACGGATCGCCGCCTGTTTGTTCAATAATATCATCGGGAAAGGCGGCAATGATCGACCATTGTGCGGGTCGCTCACTTGGTGATGAGTGCAGCAAAAGCGCGTAAGGGCTGTGCGCCAGTGGCGCAAAGGCGGCCAGCGGGCTGCGCCAGTCAATATCATGGAGAATGCAAGGGCGGGTCATGCGCACAAAAGCGTTGATCGCAAAGCCTTTATATCAGCATCATCAAGCCCCAATACGGTTTCAAAATAAGTCGCCACCGGCCCGATCACCGCAAACGCCGCATCAAGATAGTCCGCCTCAACCCCCAGCATGGGCCGCAAAACCGCCGGGCCGACATCTTGCCCGGCCAGCGCGTTAATGCGCGTTGTCAGGCTTGGTAACAGCGCATCAATATCCACCGCCGCATTGGTCAAAAGATAGTCTTCATAAATATCGTCACGCGACACCCCAAGCGCAGACAGGATCAGGGCGGCCAATATGCCGGTGCGGTCCTTGCCCGCCGCGCAGTGGATGAGCACCGTTTCGCCGCGCCCCAGGGCCCTGAAAACAGCGGCAAATGCCTTTTGGTGGTGTGCTTCTGTCGGGATGCGCTGATAGGCGCTGATCATATAGCGGCGCACGGCCGGGGCGGTTAAGTCATTTTCGCGCAAAAACTGTAAATGCGGCGGCTCGTCATAGCCCCCATCAGTAGCCTCGATAATTTTTGGCTCTGCGCCGGTCGGCAAAACGTTTGGTTCACGCGCGCGCTCAATTGGTTGACGTAGATCAGCCAGCGTATCCAGACCCAATGCGGCGATTGTGTTTTGGTCCGCCGCGGTGCTGCGCGATAAATGCCCGGACCGATAAAGTCTTTGCCGCTGTACGTTTTGCCCGTTTTGCGCCCGCCAGCCGCCAAAATCACGAAAATTATGCACCCCTTGAAGAGGGATCAGACGTGATTCATGTGCTGATTTTGTCATCTGAATGGTGGCTCGTTAAAGGCGCGTAATTTACGGCTGTGCAAGGCATTGGCAACATCGTTTTTCAAAATCTCAATGGTTTTAAGGCCGATCTGCAAGTGTTCGCGGATTGAGCGTTCATAAAACGCATTGGCCGCGCCGGGCAGCTTGATCTCGCCGTGCAAAGGCTTGTCTGAAACGCACAATAATGTGCCGTATGGCACGCGAAAGCGAAAACCGTTGGCGGCAATGGTCGCCGATTCCATATCAATGGCAATCGCGCGGGATTTATTGAACAGGCGCGCTTCGGCGCTATAGCGCAACTCCCAATTACGATCATCCTTGGTGACCACGGTGCCGGTCCGCAGACGGGATTTAACCCGCTCCAGCCCTTCGCCGGAAACCCGCCCGGTGGCCACCTGCAAAGCGGTTTGAATCTCGGCAATCGGCGGGATCGGAATTTCCACTGGCAGGCAATCATCAAGCACATGATCATCACGCAAATAAGCGTGCGCCAGCACATAATCGCCAAGGCGTTGCGATTGGCGCAAGCCGCCACAATGGCCGATCATCAACCAGCATTGCGGGCGCAACACTGCCAGATGGTCGGTGGCGGTTTTGGCGTTTGATGGCCCGACGCCAATATTGACCAGCGTTACCCCGCGCCCCCCGGCGGCCTTTAAGTGATAAGACGGCATCTGGTATTTACGCCAGGGCGCATTATTGACCATGTCCAGGGGGTTTTTCGTATCCTTGTCAATCTCGACAAACCCGGCCGCAGAAAGGCGTTCATAAGGGCCATCGCCCTGCACCTGCTCTATGCCCCATTTGACAAACTCATCCACATAGCGGTGGTAATTGGTAAACAGGATGAATTGCTGGAAATCTTCATAAGGGGTGCCTGAATAATGTTTCAGGCGAAACAGGGAATAATCTGTGCGCGGCGCATCAAACAGCGATAAGGGTTTGCTTGTCGGGTCGTCTTCCTGGTCGCCATCGGCCAGCTCGTCGCCAACGGCAACAAGATCGGCGTAAGGGAAAACCGCCGCCAGCGCGCTTGGGGTGGTGTTTGTCATATCCTGTTCGGCAGAGCCATCAAGCGCATAAACATACGGGATTTCGCTGTCCGAAAGGCCGGTCGTCACCTCAATCTCATAATCGCACAGCAATAATTCGAGCTGTTCGACCAGATACCCCCGAAACAGGTCCGGATGCGTGATGGTGGTGGTGTAGCGGCCCGGGCTGGATAATTTGCCATAAGAGCGCGCCAATTGCGGTGGCGGGCCACCTGGCTTGTAGGTAATGCGCAATTCCGGATAGGCGAAAATACCTTTGGCCCGCTCATCACGTGCAGGCGGCGTGCCATCGGCCAGATAACGGGCAAGGGCGGTGCGTAAATGTGCCATGGATTGGGCATAAAGGCGCGTCAGTTCATCAACAATTTCACCCGCTTGTTTACGTATCTCTTTTGCCGACCCACCCATTTAGTCTTCTTTCTTGATGAAGGTTACGGCAAAATAGGGCTGGCCCTCAAAAAGATCGCGGGGCGGCTCCATGCCATCAATAATCTGAAAAACATGCGGCTCGATGCGCCCTTCCATACGATACCCCTTGTGCGCCATTTTCGAGCGGTGAAACTCCATGGCCGCTTCGGAAAAGCTTTTAGCCAATATGGTTACGCGTTTTGGTGTTTCAGACATTGTTTTCTCCTCAATCGACCAGGCAAGCCGTTATGCTCACTTATAGCGGAAAAACCGTGCCGTGAAGAGTCTTGATGTAAAATAGAATTTAAATGGCGCCCCGCGGCGCACTTTACCCGGCGCTGGCGTTGGTTTTGCGCTCTACGCCACCACGCCGCGCCTGCCCCATCGCCCGGGCTATCGCCCCATAAAGCGCGCGCGGGTCAATGGGTTTTGAAATATAATCATTCATGCCCGCCGCAATGCAGGTTTCCCGATCGCCCAGCATGGCATTGGCGGTCATGGCAATCACCGGCGTTTGTGCATTCGGGCTGTCCGAGGCGCGCAAGGCTTTGGTGGCGCTCAAACCGTCCATGACCGGCATCTGAATATCCATCAAAACCACATCAAATAAACAGGTCTGCATAATGTCCAGCGCTTCCTGCCCGTGCCCGGCCCAGGTGACCTCGCCGCCCACAGGGCGCAAAAACGACGCCAGAACCCGCTGGTTAATGGGGTTGTCTTCAACCGCCAGTATCCGGGCGCTATCTTGAATATCCTTGTTATCGGCCTTGTTTTGAGGGGTCTCTTCTTGCGCGCCCGTCTGATCGGTTTTGGCCAACAGGTTAAAGCAAAAAACCGACCCTTCGCCGATTTGTGAGCGCACGGTAATATCGCCGCCCATCATGGTGGCCAGGCGGCGCGATATGGAAAGGCCAAGCCCGGTGCCGCCATAGCGCCGGGTGGTGGTTTTATCGGCCTGTTCGAATGTGGAAAAGAGCTTTTTGAGCACCGCCTTTTCCATACCGACCCCGGTATCTTCGACCTCAAAACGTATGCTCATGCGGTTATCACTGGCCGGGCGGGCGCTGACGCGCAGGGTAATATGCCCTTTTTCCGTAAATTTCGCCGCATTGGACAGCAAATTAAACAAAATCTGGCGAATACGTACTGGATCGCCGATCAGGTGCGCCGGCACCTGATCATCAATCTGCATGGTAAAGCGCAGGCCTTTGGCCTCAATGGTGGGCCGCCACAGACGCTCCAGCTTGCGCAAGGTATGGCGCATATCAACGTCTATTTCTTCGGTTTCAAGTTTACCGGCCTCAATTTTCGATAAATCCAGAACATCATTGAGGATGCACATCAAAACATCACCCGCATCGATCAGGGTTTTGACGTTTTCGCGCTGTTCATCATCCAGCTTTGATTTTTCAAGAAGACCCGCCATGCCCAGCACCGCATTCATCGGCGTGCGCAGCTCGTGGCTCATCATTGCCAAAAAGGCTGATTTGGCTTCATTGGCTTTTTTTGCTTCGTGTAATGCCTTTTTGTGGGCGCTAATGTCGGTAAAGCTGATAATAATGCCGCCGGCGCCGACCGGGCCAAGACGCGCTTCGAGCACCCGCCCTTCGCCGCGCACCAGCTCGATAATGCCGCGCCGTCTGGCCCGCAGCCTTTTGGCAAGGCGTGTGATCTTATCCTGACTGACATCGGCAAAGAGATG
>JALWSB010000197.1 GCA_027080345.1 Robiginitomaculum sp.
ATGTTATTGCGGTGATTGGCGATGGCGCGATCGACATATCATTATCGTTCAAAATAACGATCAGGCGTTTGTCCATGGCCCCGGCATTATTCATCGCTTCATAGGCCATGCCGGCGCTCATCGCGCCATCGCCAATCACCGCAATAACATGATTGTCGTCGCCTTTGAGATCGCGCGCCACGGCCATGCCCAGCCCGGCGGAAATAGAGGTAGAGGCATGGGCCGCGCCAAACGGGTCATATTCACTTTCGGCGCGTTTGGTAAACCCGGAAAGCCCGCCGCCCTGACGCAAGGTGCGGATGCGCGCCTTGCGCCCGGTAAGGATTTTATGGGGATAACACTGGTGGCCAACATCCCAGATCAGTTTATCATTCGGCGTATCAAAAACATGGTGCAAGGCAACGGTCAGCTCGACCACCCCGAGGCCGGCGCCCAAATGCCCGCCGGTCACCGATACCGCGTCAATCATTTCACCGCGCACCGCATCGGCCAGTTCACGCAATTCACCGACATTAAAGGCCTTGATGTCGGCGGGCATGTTTACATCGTCAAGCGGTGTTTTTTTCTGTGTCATAACTCAAGTTCCGACCCTAACTGGTCCGCTTTATCACAAAATCAACAGATTGGCGCAAAATTGAGGCGTTTTTACCAAAAAAATCCAGATAGCCCTTGGCCTGTTCGGCCAAAATCCGGGCGCGCTCCCTGGCCTGTTCGGGGCCAAGGGTCTGCACAAAGCTGGCTTTGCCAAGGGCCGCATCCTTGCCCACGGCCTTGCCCATTTTGCTTTCCTCGCCTTCGACGTCCAGAAGGTCATCGGCGATTTGATAGGCCAGACCCAGATCATGGGCAAAGCCACCAAGCGCGGCAAAGGCCTCGGCGCTGGCGCTGGCCATAATGGCCCCGGATTCGGCAGAAAACTGGAACAATGCGCCGGTTTTCATGCGCTGCATGCGCGCAATAAGCGGCATTTCAAGGCTGCCATCATTGACCGAAATATCAATGGCCTGGCCCCCGGCCATGCCCAGCGCCCCGGCGGCGGTGCTTAATTTCTGGATCAGGGCCGATCGGACTTTTGGGCTGGCATGGGTGTCCTCATGGCTGAGTATTTCGAAAGCCAGGGCCTGCAAGGCATCTCCCGCCAAAACCGCCAGCGCTTCGGAATAGGCTTTGTGCACGGTTGGCTGGCCCCGGCGTAAATCATCATCATCCATGCATGGCAAATCATCGTGGATCAGCGAATAGGCATGGATACATTCGACGGCCGATGCCACCCGCAACAGGCTGCGTTCGTTAATATCGAACAGGCGCCCGCATTCGAGAACAAAAAACGGCCGGATACGCTTGCCGCCACCAAGCGCCGCATAGCGCATGGCCGAGATCAGTTCCTGTTCAGGCCCGGCAACCGGCGGGATCAGCGAATCAAGGGCAACGGTGACCTGGTCAGCGTTTCTTTCCCGTCGTTGCTCGAATGAGTCTGCGCCAAGGTCCATAACGCCTATTCCGCTTCGCTGGCTTGTTTGTCGATGCTGCCATCCTGGGCAATAACGATTTTATCAATTTTCAGGCGCGCGGCTTTTAATTTGCCCTCGCAATGGGCTTTCAGGGCGGCCCCGCGCTCGTAAATGGCAATTGATTCTTCGAGGGGGACTGTACCGCTTTCCAATTGCCCGACAATTTTTTCCAGTGCCTGCAAGGCGTCTTCAAAGCTTAACGCCTCAATATCTTTGGGGTTTGTCATGTGCGCGTTTTCCTCAGCTTATGGATTCATGACTTCAGATGGCGTTTGCGACTGGTGCGCATAGCGCCGAAAAGACCAGTAATCATCCCGTCCGTCATATACGCAATTCCAGCCATTGGCCACCAGAGCCGGGCGCATCATGCGGTTAAACCAGCCATGGGCGCAGACCAGAACATTTTCCCCGGCGCGGGCGCGCGGCACAATCACTTCTGCGGCGGCAAAAGCCCGCGTTTCCGCCGCGGCCCGGCTTTCAAAACCACCGGCATACCCCAACCACCACAAGGTGCGCGAAAAGACATCCCACATCGGGGGGCGCATGCGGATCAGGGACGGAAAAGGCGGCGGCGGCAGGTGCGCTTCGCTAAACACCGCATTTTCAATAACCGGTTTGCCCCCGGCCACGGCGGCGGCAGTTTCCTTGGCCCGGCGCAATTCGCTGGAGAAAATAACATCGGCGGTTTTGGCGGCATCGATCAAATTTTGCGGCGGCGGCGAGGCCGGGTCCAGGCCAGAGCGATCATAGGCCTGCCACCATTGATAATAGCCATTTGAGGTGAGGCGTTTTGATTTGTCGATTGCCGGGCGGCCGTGGCGCGCAAGCACAATTGTGCCTGGGCGTTGTTGTGGCGATTGCGCGTGGTCTGCAAATGTACCGGCTTTCATAATCACCATCGTTTAAAGGAGGTGCCCTCTTTGGACACGCCCCCTCATGCCTCTTCCAGTGCACGTATGTGGGCGGCGCAGGCGCGCCCAAGTGCCTGCAAGTCGTAACCGCCCTCCAGCAAGGACACAACCCGCCCGCATGAGGTTTTGCGCGCAATCGCGCATAAGTTTGTGGTGATCCAGGCAAAGTCTGCGCTTGTCAGGGCAAACCTGGCCAGCGGATCGTCTTTATGCGCATCAAACCCGGCCGACAGAATCAGGCACTGCGGGGCAAAGGCCTCCAGCGCCGGTAAAATGGTTGTCGCGACCGCATCGCGCCAGTCTGCCGATCCGGTTCCGGCGGGCATGGGCAGATTGACAATCTCTCCCATCGCCCCGGTTTCGTGGGCATGGCCGGTGCCCGGATAAAAGTCCGCCTGATGCACGGAGGCATAAAACGCCCCCGGCACATCCCAAAGGGCTGCTTGTGTGCCATTGCCGTGATGGACATCAAAATCAACTATCGCGACTCGCTCCAGCCCATGCACATCCAGCGCCCGCCGCGCGGCAATGGCCGCATTGCTGAGCAGGCAAAAGCCCATGGCGTGATCCGGCATGGCATGGTGGCCGGGCGGGCGCACGGCGCAAAACGCTTTGTCAAAATTCCCGGCCATAACGCCGTCAAGCGCTGCGCAGGCAGCCCCGGCAGCGCGCAAGGCGGCCTCGAAGGAACCCGCACTTAGATAGGTGTCCGGATCCAGCCTGAGCCAGCCATCCGCATCCGGGCGGGCGCTGGCGAGGCGCTCGATATAGGCGCTGGTATGCACGCGCCGCACATCCTCCCGCGCGGCGCGCGGGGCCTTGATGCGCACAAGGTCCGGGAAATCCTTTTCATTAAGGGCCTCTATGACCGCATGCAGGCGATCACGCCGCTCGGCATGGGATGGTGGTTCCACATGCTCCAGACAGGCGGGGTGGGTGAATAGCGCGACAGACATCAGTTACGGGTTTATTTCAAGCACTTCAACGCCCGGCGGCGCGGGATAACCTTCGTCGGGGACGAAAAAATCAGGCAGCAGGCTTTGCGTCGGATCAACCCGGTAAGCGTCAAAGTCGCGCACCCCATGGTCGTATAAAAACGTATCGTCAATAAGAAAATTACCGCTAAAATCCCGCGCATTTTGCGTGAAAACCAGATAAGCCGCATCGGCAAGGATTTGCGGCGTGCGGCACATTTTCATGCCCTCTTCCCCGGCCAGAATATTGGCAATGGCGGCGGTGGCAATGGCGGTGCGCGGCCACAGGGCATTAAATGCAATGCCCTCATCGCGAAATTCGCCCGCCATGCCCAATACGCACAGGCTCATGCCGAATTTGGCGATTGTGTAGGCGGTGTGCGGGGCAAACCATTTTTCGCGCATGTCGAGGGGCGGCGACAGCATCAGCACATGGGGATTTTGCGCCTTCATCAGGTGCGGCAGGCATTTTTGGGTGACCATATAGGTGCCGCGGGTATTGACCTGTTGCATCAGATCAAAGCGTTTCATGGGGGTATCCAGAACCCCGCGCGGAAAAATTGCCGAGGCATTATTGACGACAATATCCAGCCCGCCAAATGCGGCCACGGCCTTCTCCACGGCTTCTTCTACTTGCGCTTCATCGCGCACATCACAGACCAGAGGCAAGGCGTTGCCCCCGGCGGCACGCACCTCGTCGGCGGCGGTATAAATGGTGCCGGGCAGGCGCGGGTGCGGCTCTGCCGATTTGGCGGCAATGACGATATTGGCCCCATCGCGGGCGCAGCGCAGGGCGATCGCCAAACCAATGCCCCGGCTGGCCCCGGTGATAAAAACCGTTTTGTTTTTCAGGCTCATTTATTTGTCCTTTGTCTTTTTATAAAGCGCGCCACAAGCGCGGTTTGGGGCAATCGAGGCCAATTTCATGGCGGCATCGGGCAATGGTGAAAAGCACGGTGCGCGCCCGGCCGACGAGATTTTCAAGCGGAATTTGCCCCGGCCCATCCGGGGCGCGGCTGTCATTGGAATTATCCCGGTTGTCGCCCATCATGAAAACATGCCCGTCCTCAATGGTAAAAGGCCCTGAATCGTCTGGCGACCATCCGGCCAGCGTATAGTGATCGGAAAATTCGTAAATGGTGTGCGGGCGTTGAGTGCCGGGGAATTTCTCGGTGTAAACCTGGGCGGTGTGAATCTGCCCATGATGGTCGCGATAGCGGGCCAGCCGCAAAAACGTCCGGCTGACCATGCGGTCATTGATATAGAGATGCCCGCCGCGGGTTTCGATAACATCGCCAGGCAGGCCAACGACACGCTTGATCATCACAAGGTTGTTATGCGGATTGACAAAAACCGCCACATCGCCGCGCCGGGGCAAGCGCCCGAACAGGCGTTTGTCGGAAGAAGGTAAAATCCGCGCCAGACCCCAGGGCAGGGAATAACGGCTCCAGCCATAGGCCCATTTTGATGTGACAAAGCGGTCGCCAACCTCAAGGTTCGGGCGCATGGAGCCGCTGGGGATATAAAAAAGCGCATAAAGAACGGTGGTAAACAGAAAAAAGCCGACTAGGAAAACAGCCAGAAAATTCACCCATTCGATAATCTCGGTGCGCATCGTCTGCAGGACACGATTTTTTTGTGTCGGCGCAGTGTCCTTGTCCATTGTCCCTCACACGCTACAAAGTTATAACAGGCAACCTAGCGCCAAGTGCGCGCTTGCGCTAGCGTGTGTCGCAAACAATTGTTAAAGAGGAGCGTTGGCCATGGCCAATACTGAAAATGACGAAGCGGCAGCCCTGAAAAACGCAACCATTCTTGTTTATGTTCTTTATCTCGCCAATTTTGTTGTGCCGTTTTTGTCTATTGTCGGCGTGATTATTGCCTATGCCCGCAAAGATCAGGCCCCGGCCGGGCCGCGCACGCACTTTATCTACCAGATCCGGACCTTCTGGCTCAGCCTGCTTTATGCGCTGATTGTTGGCCTTTTGTGTTTCGTTTTAATCGGCTTTTTTCTGATACCAGTGTTGGCGCTCTGGGTCGGGGCGCGCAGTATTGTCGGCCTGATGCGGGCCAGCGAGGATCGGCCTATTGATAATCCGCAATCATGGATATTGTGGTAGATCAGTTGCTTGGTGATTTGCGACCAGGCCTGCTGTTCAAGGCATGTTTGCGGCGGTTCTGGCCAATGATTTTGCTTGTTGCGGGCGCGGTGTTGCTGTCTTCGTGCACGTCGGCGGTGCTGCTTAAAACCGCAAAAACAAAGCCCCATGGCATGACGGCCAGCCCGCCGCTTGTGCTTTCAGACAAGGCGCATTGGCAAAGTGTGGATGTGCCGCATATCCGCGCGGCGCTGGAAACCCATATTTATGGACAATACCCGCATGGGCTGATTTTACGCCGTCAAGATCATAAAAAACTGCACGGCTTGCGCTTTGATAACAGCGCGGCGGTGACGCTGGAAACCTTGCAGATCAGCAATCCGGGCAGTGGCAAAGCACGCCGCTTTGGCCTTGTTATTGTGCGCCCCAAAGACGCGCCGCGCGACATTCCGGTCATTATGATGGAAAATTTCTGCCCCAATACGGCGGTTATCCCTTTGCCGGAAATTCCCAAACCCCAGGGCGATTATATGACGTGCGAGAAGGGGGCGTTGAGCGGGCTGATCACCTATTTTTTCGGACGCTATATCGCCACACCGCCCATCGCCACTATTATGGCGCATGGTTATGCTCTGGCCACGGTGTTCCCGTCCGAATTTATCCCCGACAGCGCGGCAGGCGGGATCAAGGTTCTGGATGATTTTTTTGCCGACCAGCCTGCGGACCGGCGTACCCATGCGGTGATGGCCTGGGCGGCGCAATATTCATTATTGTCGCATTATCTGAAAGCGCAAAAAGGCTTTTCAAAAACCATTGCCTACGGGCATTCGCGCTTTGGCAAGTCGGCGCTGTTGGCCGCCGCGTTTGATCCTTCCATCGATGGGGTGATCGCGCACCAGTCGGGCACGGGCGGGGCCTCTTTGAGCAAGGATAAAGATGGCGAAGACATTGCCTCGATCATGAAAGCCTATCCGCACTGGTTTATCGGCAAATTTGGGGAATATGCAGACAACAAAGCCGCTTTGCCGTTTGATCAGCACTTTTTGCTGGCGCTGATTGCGCCGCGTCCGCTTTTTCTGGGCAATGCCCGGCGCGATGTCTGGTCTGACCCCAATGGCGCGTTTCGCGCCGCCCAGGGGGCGTCCCCGGTCTGGGGGCTTTATGGCGCCTCCGGCCTGCGCCAGCCGGATTTGAAATCATTTGACCCGGCGGCGGATATCGCCTTTTGGATGCGCCCGGGCACCCACGGTGTGGTCAAGGAAGACTGGCCGGCCTTTCTTGAATTTCTGGACGCGCATTTTAAGTAGGGGCTTATTTAGGGGTAGGATATAACCCCTCACCCTTGCCCTCTCCCCATGGGAGAGGGGATGGCGGGTAATGGATTCATTCCCCTTCTTAATTAGGCAGAAGGTCGGGATGAGGGGGGTGTGACGTTTGTCTTTGCCCCGCTGTCTGGCCCTTTATTCCGCCGGGTGGCGGGCAGTTTCCTTTTTGCGAAAACGGCTCCATTGCGCGCCAAAAAAGCGCATAATCGCGGCGCGGCCGGCGCGTACCCGTGATGGCGCGCCCAAAAGAACCGGTGTCAGGATCAGCGTCAAAAGCGTGGCAAAGCTGAGGCCCCAAACCACGGTGGCGGCCAAAGGCACCCACCATTCTGCCGCCGGGCCACCAACCGTGATTTCGCCTTTGATGAAATTGGCATTGATCATAAAAACCATGGGCAAAAGGCCCAAAATGGTTGTCACGGTGGTCAAAAGGACCGGGCGCAGGCGCTGCGCCGCCGTGCGCACCACCGCATCATCAGGCTCAAAACCCAGCGAACGCATATGCTGATAGGTATCAATCAGCACAATATTATTATTGACCACAATCCCGGCCAGCGCCACCACGCCGGTGCCGACCATCAACACGCTGATATAATCAAGCGGGGCATGAAGCTGGATGCCGATGAGCACGCCGGTTATGGAAAACACCACCGCCTGCAAGGTCAAAAACACGTGCCAGACATTGTTAAACTGGGTCAGCAGGATCACCGCCATCATGAACAGGGCCGCGCCCATGGCCTTGGCAAAAAAGCTCGATGCATTGGCGGTTTCCTCGTCGGCGCCTCTAAAACTGACGGTGACGTCAGAGGGGATGTCAGCGGTTTTCAGCCACTCTTTGGTCTTTTCAATCAAAAGGTTGGCGGCAAAGCCAGGCATGGCATTGGCGCGCACTTCCAACACCCGACGGCCATCGCGGCGGGCGATTTTATCGACCCGGGGCATGGCCCGGCGGGTGACAAAATTGGAAACCGGAACCGGGCCTTTTATGGTGGTGACGCGCAAACGGTCCAGGGCGCTGATGTCGCGCGAATCATCTGTAAAGCGCACGCGGATATCCAGCTCCTCGTCCGAATCATCGGGCCGGTAGCGGCCCACCAGAATACCATTTGTGATAAGCTGCACGGCGGCACCGACGCGGGTCACATCAACCTTGAAGCGCCCAGCCTGTTCCCGGTCCACATCCAATTGCCATTCAACGCCGGGCAAAGGCAGGGTGTCTTCCACATCACGCAGGCTGGTCTGGCTGTCGAAATAGGCGCGCACAAGCCGGGCGGCTTTGGCCAGGCTGGCCGCATTCGTGCCGCTCAGCTGAACGCGTAAATCCTTGCCCACGGGGGGGCCGCGCTCTATATCGCGCACCTCGGTAATCACGCCGGGAATATTTTCAACCCGCTTGGCAATTTGTGCCATGACCTTGCGCCCGTCCGGGCGCTCGCCAAAGGGTAAAAAGTCGACAAACAGGCTCACGGCGGTGTCTTCGGGCGGCGGCGTATGCCCCCCACCCAGCGAGCCCCCCGCCCCGGTGGTCATATAGACCGAAGATATGCCCTCCACATTGGCGAATTTTTTTGCCACCATGGCGCCGATGGCGTCTTGCTCAGTCGGCGAAAGATTACCCCGCGCACGGACAAACACGGTGACCTGTTCCGGCTCGGAGGCCAAAAAGAATTCGGTTCGGTGCGGCGTCACGCCAAACCAGATAACAACACCAATCATCGTCACAACGGCGGTCATGGCGACCATGATCGGGTGTTTGACCAGCCGGGTGATCAGCCGCGCATAAAACCCGGTAAAACCGGGCAGATCGGTGGGTTTGCCTGCGCCGCTGCTGACCCCGCCAATGCGATCGTCCGCATCATCGGGACGCTTGCCGACCAAAGAGCCAATGGCCGGCAGAAAAATCAGCGCCATGGCCAAAGAGGCCAGAAGAACAAGGATCAGCGTTTTTGGCAAAAAACTCATATATTTGCCGGGCATGCTGTTCCAGAAAAGAAACGGCACAAAGGCGGCCAGCGTGGTTGCGGTCGAGGACACCACCGGCCAGAACATGCGTTGGCCCGCCATTTTGAACGCATCGACGCGGTTTAAGCCTTCGGCCATTTTACGGTCGGCATATTCAACAATGATAATGGCCCCGTCGACCAACATGCCAACGGCCAGAACCAGCCCGAACAGCACCATGAAATTAATGCTCATCCCGGCAACGGCAATCAAAAAGAAGGTCAGGAAAAAGCTGCCCGGAATGGCAAAGCCGACGAGCAGGCCGGAGCGTAAGCCGAGCGCGGCAACCACCAGAATCATCACCAGTAAAATCGCCGTGGTGACCGAGGCAATCAACTGGTTCATGGAGTCGCGAATAAAGCGTGATTGATCAAGACTGTAGGCGACATGAATGCTTTGCGGCCATTTTTCGCTCATGGCATTGGTGACTTTTCTGGCCGCTTCGGTGGTGTCAATCAAATTGGACCCAAGCCGTTTGACGACCTGAAGCACAATGGCCGGTTTGCCGTTAAAGCGGGCATAGCCGTCGGCGTTTTTAAAGGTGCGGCGCACGGTGGCGACATCACGCAGACGAATAACCGAATCACCCTTTGTGCGTACCGGCAGGTTTAAAAGATCATTGGCATTTTCAATAAGACCGGGAACCTTGACCTGAAAGCGCCCGGTGCCGGTATCAAGATTACCGGCGGTCACCAGCTTGTTATTACCTGAAACAGCGGCGAGGATTTCCTCATAAGTAATGTCATAGCCTTCCAGGCGGGCCGGATCGATGACAACCTCCAACACCTCTTCGCGCGCCCCGGAAAGATCGGCGCTCAATATGGTTGGCACCGCTTCAAGCTCGCGTTCAAGATCCTTGGCAATGGCGTAAATGGTGCGCTCTGGTGCATCGCCATAAAGCGTAATGGCCAATACCGGCTCCAGGCTCTGGTTAAATTCACGCACCGTCCATTCATCAACTTCGGCGGGAAAGCGGCGGCGCGCATTATCAACCTTGTCGCGCACGTCGATAAGGGCCTGATCCTGATCAAAATTAACTTCAAACTCGATAACACAATAGCCAAGACTGACGACGGAGGCGCAGTTCAGCTCTTTGACCCCCTCAAGGGCGCGCAATTCGGTCTCCAGCGGCCGCACCACCAGACGTTCGGCATCTTCCGGTGAGGCCCCTTCCAGCGGCACGCCGACATAGATGAATGGCACAGGAATATCCGGGTCGGCTTCTTTGGGCAGATTGATATAGGACAAAAATCCGGCAACCAGACCGGTCACCAGAACCAGCAAAGAGGTGCGCCAATTATCTATGGCCGCCGCGACAATGGCGCTCATGATGCCCTCGTCAGATTAACAAGACTGCCCTCGCGAACAAAGTCCTGACCTTCAATGATCACTGTAACATGTTCCGGCAGACCTGACACCCAAATACCGTTGTCTCCGTCTTCGATAATGTCGATGGGGAAAAACCGCACATGGTTGGTTGCATCAACCGTGCGCACGCCCAATTGTCCGGCACTGTTCAAAACCATGGTGTCGGCGGGGATCAGCTGGGCGCTGACCGGGGGGCCGTCAAGACGCAAATCAGCGGTCATGCCAGCGCGCAGTTCGCCTTTGGCATTGTCGACCTGCAGTTCAATGCGAAAGGTCCGCGTGGCCGCATCAGCGATCGGGTCGATATATCGCACCGTGCCGGTGAAACTCTGTCCCGAAGCGATGCGGGCGCGGCCTTTCAGGCCGACGGAAACCCGGGCGATGTCCTTTTCCGAAACGTTGGCACTGACGATCAGCGGGTCCAGCTCGGCGACAATGCCGCACGATTGGCCCGGCGCAAGATAATCACCGATTTCCGCATCCCGGCGCTCGAACACACCATCAAACGGGGCGCGGATATTAATGTTTTCCAGCTCAATCTCGGCCTGGCGCACCCCCGCCCGCGCGGCGTCATAAGCGGCCTTGGCCGCCGCCGTCTGGGTGGCCGAGCGGTGGCCCTTTTTCTCCAGTGTCCGGGCCGCCACCCATTCGAGCTTTCTGGCGTCACGGGTGGCGCGGGCCTGATCAAGATTGGCCTGGCGGGCCTGAACCGACAGGCGGCACAAAACATCGCCTTTTTTGACTTTTGCGCCTTCGCGTGCCGGGGTTTGCGCCACTGCGCCGGCGGTTTCGGCGCGCACACTGACCTGACGCGCCGCTTCGGTTTTTCCGCGCAAAGTCAGGACGCTGGGGCGCTGGCTGGCCTGGAGGTCCTGGCCAATAACGTTGAAGGCCTGCGCGGCAGGTGCTGATTTTGGTGCAGCATCTTGCGGCGCATCTTTTGCCGGTGCGGACCCGGCAAAGAGCGCGTGAAAAACAAAATAAAGAATGGCGAGCGCGGCAATGACGGATGCGGCAATATAAGATTTTTTCATGACGGCGCCTTTATAGCCGAGCTTGCGCGCCCTGCCAGCCCCAATTATGGGCAAAAGCGGTGTTTGTGTTCACTCGACCGGGCGCATGGCGCACCAAGCTAGTCAGGCATGAGAGGACAAAATGCCGTGTGGATACCGTTTTCGGGCGGGGTGACAAAATTCAGTTGACATTACTTAGTTATTTAGCTAAACAACATTTATGAGTGCGGTATTTAAAGCCTTATCCGACCCGACACGCCGCCGCGTGCTGGAGTTATTGCGCGCCGGCCCGGCCAGTGCCGGTACGCTGGCGGCGCATTTTCCTTTTTCAAAACCAACCATGTCGGCGCATTTTGCAGTGCTTAAAGCGGCCGATCTGGTTGAGGCGGAAAAGCATGGCAAGCAGGTTATTTACCGGCTGAAAATGTCTGTTCTGGAGGACGCTTTACTGGGGTTTGCCAAAACATTCGGTCTTGGGGTCCAGGTGGAAACGCCCGATCCAGAAGACACAAAAAACGGAGACAATGAATAATGGCGCGGACAAAAAAATTCCACACAATCATGGCGTTGATTGTTCTGTCGATTATTGCCCTTGGAGGGACAAACTGGGTTTTTCACCCGCAAGGTGCGTGGGTCTGGTTTGTTGGCATGGCCACAATGCCGTGCATATGGCTGATTGCGCTTTGGCGCTTCAGGCGCAGGCCCTTGCACGATTATGGAGATGCGGAACGGCGGTTTTTTGTCGGCTCAATATACACTGCGGGCGGTATTGTTGCTTCGGCCATGCTGTTGCGGCTGGTCGATCAGGCAACCAGTTTCGAGTTTAACGGTGTCGAGCGCGTGTGGGGTATTGCCATCGGTATTCTTTTGATATTCGTTGGCAATATCGTGCCCAAAATTCTAAGTCCCCTATCGTCAAAATATTGTTCTGATGCGCAAGCCCAGGTCACCCAGCGCTTTGCCGGCTGGAGCCTTGTGCTGGCCGGTCTGATCTATGCCGGGCTTTGGATGTTTGCGCCTTTTGAGCGGGCCGACCGGCTTTCATTCTTCGTCATGATAACGGTGCTGGTGCTGGTTATCTTGCGTTATCTTTGGGCGATGCAGCAACGCCGGCACGCCTGATTTTGAGACCGACTTGAGAGTTAACGGCCAATAACCTTTTGGCACTTAATCGTGATTTCATTGTCAAAGACAGTTAGGCTAGTATCTTTGGATAATGTCCAAGGATCGCGCCTATGAGTCTTGCTTTTGCCCATGCCTTTATTGCCGCTTTGACGTTTTACCTCATTCTCGGGGCGGTGTTTGGTTTGACGCATGTGGTGTTTTTGGCTCCGCGTCTTGATGCGGGCGCAAAAGGCAGCGGGTTTTGGTTTCGGGTGATGATTTTCCCCGGCGCGGCGGTGCTGTGGCCGCTTTGGCTGTTTGGCCTGATTTTGCGGCGCGCTCGCCAGTCCCCGCCAAAACCCTGGCGGCGTTTGCATTTGCGCCTGTGGGTGGTTCTGGCTCCTCTGATTGTGCTCAGTCTTATGCTGTCTTTGATGGTGCGCCCGGTGATACCCAAAAATGATACGTTGCCCGCCGCCTTGCTGGAAAGGGCCGATGACTGATGAGCCACGTTTATAAAGCCATAGACTGGAACCGGTTCAAGCGCCGCTATGATCTGGTTTTGGCGCTTGGTCTTTTGGCCTTTTTGGGGGCCTTTATGGCCCTTTCCATAGCCGCCCAGCCGCCGGGGCAAAGTTTTACACCAATGCAACTGGCCATTCGCGCTTTTGGCGCGGCGGCGTTTTTGCTGCTGAACATTATTCTCGCCATCGGGCCTTTGGCGCGGTTGTCAAAACGCTTTATCCCGCTTTTGTATAACCGGCGGCATTTGGGTGTTGTGTGTTTTGTGCTGGCGCTGATTCACGGCGTTTTGAACCTGCTTTGGTATCAGGGGTTTTCCGCGTTGAACCCTTTGGTGGCTCTTTTTGTTTCCAATCCGCGTTATACTTCGATTGCCGGATTTCCGTTTGAAAGCCTGGGGTTTGCCGCTTTGGTGATTTTGGCGTTTTTGGCGGTCAGCAGCCATGACTACTGGCAAAAAGTGCTGGGCAGCAGCTTTTGGAAAGTGCTGCATATGGGCATTTATTTTGCCTACGCCCTGTTGGTTTTGCATATCCTTTTGGGGGTGGTGCAGGAAGAAAAGCCCGGGCTTTATTTTGCCGCTGTCGCCGGGGCTTTTTTACTGGTTTCGGGCTTGCATTTTGCCTCGGCGCTTATCGGCCGTGTGCGCGATAAAAAGGTGCAAAGCTCGCTTGATGGCTGGATTAATCTTGGCGACCCGGCCGCCATTCCCGACACACGCGCGCGCATAGTGCATACCGAAGAAGGCCAGCGCATTGCGGTGTTTCGCTATGACGGAAAAATCAGTGCAGTGAGTAATGTGTGTGCGCACCAGAACGGGCCTTTGGGCGAGGGGCGCGTTACTGATGGCTGCGTCACCTGCCCCTGGCATGGCTGGCAATACCGCCCCGAAGATGGGCGCTCGCCGCCGCCCTATAATGAGATGATCCCGACCTATCGGGTGCAGATCGATAATGGTATTCTTTATGTACACCCGCAAAGTCTGGCCCCGGGCACGCCAACGCCGCCTGCGGTGATTGAAGGAAGTTGATCATGACAGATAAAAACGGATTTTTTATTGGCTATGCGGACGGGCTTCCCGCCCCGGACCGGCGGTTTTTACTGGGCGCCGGGCTGGCCGCCATTGCCGGGCCAGCTTTTGCCGGGGCCAAGCTGGCGGCGCATCAAATGCCGGTCGGCAGTGGCCATTGGAATCAGGCAAAAATCCTGACCTTACATGGTCGTGTGGTGCAAAACCCCTATCCGGTTTTGCGCACGGACGGGCTGGACGGAACACTGCGCAGTGTTGCGCTGGTCTGTTCATCCAAATGCGGCGTTGATGCGCAATTGGCGGTTTTCGCGGACAAGCCGGTTTATGTGCGCGGCAGTGTGATTAAACGCGGTCGGCACCTTTTGCTGGCTGTGGTGGAAAATGCGCCCTGGATTGGCGCTTCGGACGAAAACCTTGCTGACGAGCCGGTGTATGTACAAGATATGGGCCGCATCACCCTTAACGGGGAAATTCTCGACGCCAAATGCTGGAGCGGGGCAATGCGCCCTGGCCGGGGCAAAACCCATAAATCCTGCGCATCCTTGTGCATCCGCTTGGGCGGCGCGCCCTGGTTTGTCGCCCCGGCGGCGCAAGGCAAACGGACGATTATGGTGCTGGCCGGCCCAAAAGGCGAAGCCATTCGCCAGGAAGTCTTGCCTTTTGTCGGCGAGCCGGTACGCGCCAAAGGGCGGTTGGTGCGCCTCGATGATCAGGTCCAGTTCCGCATCGATCCGGCGCGCATCCAGATGATTTAACGGGGTGCCGCATTTGTGTGGTTGGTTTTCCTCGTCTTTCTCCGACTACCCCCCCCTCGTTATTCCGGTACCCGCCTTCGCGGGCACAGGCTCCGGCCGGAATCCATCTTGAGACGTTTCATCCGCGCATGGTGGTACAGGTTGTTATGCCGCTCTGGATCACCCGAATAAGCTTGTGCCCGCGAAGGCGGGTATCGGGTGATGACAGGTTGGGGATAAAGCCAACACCTCATAGTGAGACCCGGCGCGTAAGCGAAGCCTCGGAATGTGTGTGGCTGTGGCAACACGCCTTGCCAAATCCATCTATACTGAAAGCGGCGCCGGCGCATCTGCCCCTAGCGCAAATCGTTTTCCCGGCGGGTCAACCAACTGATCATCAGGGTATTTAACGCGTCCGGCGCTTCCCACTGGGTCCAGTGGCCGCATGCCGGGATGACGTGCTTTTCAATATCGGGCACGCGCTCTTCCATGCCATCCATAAACATGGGCGGTAAAAACGGATCCAGCGCCGCGCCAATCATCAAGGCGGGCTGTCGCACTGTGTGGTCCACCCCCGCCATGCGTTGCCAGTTGGACGTTACATTGCGGTAGTAATTGATCCCGCCGCGAAACCCGGCGCGCCGGTAAGCCTGCGCATAACGGGCGCGCTCCATCGCGGGTACGGCAATATCTTTTTCTGCCCGGCCGGTAAATTCGATGAAGCGATCAAGAAGATGGGTGATGCCGGGCGCAATTTCCTTTGGGATTACTTTTGGCGGGCGGGCAAAAATAAAGGCGAAAAAATCATCCTCGCGGCCTTCAAATATTTTTTCCGCCGCGCCCTCCTCCTGAAAGCGGGCGAAATAATGATCATCGCCAAAACGGGCGCGCAGCAAATCAAGCGGGCTTTGTGGCGGGCGCGGCAAATGCGGTGTGTTGACACCAATGACCCCGGCCACGCGGGCCGGCTGTAAAAGCGCCGCCGGCCAGACGATCAGGCCACCCCAGTCATGACCCACCCAGACCGCCTTTTCAATGCCCAGCGCATCCAAAAGCCCGGTCATGTCGGCAACAATCGTATCAATGCCGTAAGAGGCCACATCCGCCGGGGCATCGGAGGCGCCAAAGCCGCGCATATCCGGGGCGATGATGCGAAACCCCGCCGCCGCCAGCGGGCCAATCTGATTGGTCCAGGAGCGCGCCAGTTCCGGCCAGCCGTGCAAAAGCAAAACCGGCAGGCCATCTTGCGGCCCGGCCTGATGCACGCTCAAAGAGATGCCATTGGTTTTTATACGGTTTGCAGGGGGAAACGTGTCCATAAAGCACTCTATCGTCAAAAAAACCATCCGGCAATATTGCATATATGAAATAAATGCGCTAATTTTCGTCATGGCTATCGCGCGACCCGTAGACAGACGCTTGTTTCTCCTGCTTGACCGGGCCAGAAATCGCCTGTTCAAACGCGCCAATAAAGAATTACTTCACAGCGCAAATATAACCGTTGCGCAAGCGGCCGCCCTGTTTTTTCTGGGGCGTCATGATGGCTGTTTATTGTCGGACATTGCGCATGGGCTTGACCTGAACAATTCCGCCATTACCGGCCTGAGTGATCGTATGCACAAGGCCGGGTTGATCGAACGCAAATCCTGCCCGGAAGATGGCCGGGCCATGCGCATTTATTTAAGCGAAAAAGGCCGCGGACTATTGGACCAGGTGCAACAGACCTTGCGCCGATTTAACGAAGACATTGCCCGTGATTTCAGCGGTGAAGAGATGGATGTTGTTTATCGATTTTTGTCGCGCACGGCCGGACTTGGCGTATAACCCCTTTGGAGACATCAATGAGCACAGATGAAATAACAGTGACGGACGAGGGCGGTGTGCGCCTGATCACAATGAACCGCCCGGCCAAAAAAAACGCCATCACCGCAGACATGTACGGGGCCATGGCCGATGCCGTTAACGGGGCGCAAGACGACAAAGACCTGCGGGTGGTGGTGATTACCGGCGCGGGCGATGTGTTTACCGCGGGCAATGATATGGGCGCCTTTTTGAACCCGCAGGCGCGCATGGGTGACAAGGATTTGCCGGTCGAGCGGTTTTTGCGGGCGATTTTGAGCGCCAAAAAGCCGCTGATCGGTGCCGTCAACGGCATGGCCATTGGCATTGGCACAACCATGCTGCTGCATTGTGATCTGGTTTATGCCAGCGATACGGCGCGTTTTTCCGTGCCCTTTATCAATCTGGGCCTGATGCCCGAGGCCGGATCGTCTTTGCTTTTGCCCTTCGCCGTGGGGCCAAAAAAGGCGGCGCAAATGCTGATGTTCGGGGAATTTCATAGCGCGCAAGAGGCGCAAGAGATGCATCTGGTCAATGAGGTGTTTGCCGCCGACACCTTGATGGACGAGGTCATGACCCGCGCCCGCGCCTTGGCGCAAAAGCCCCCGGCGGCATTATTGCTGATCAAGGAACTTCTCAAACGCGAGCCCGAATCCCCCGGCGCGCGCATGGCCCGCGAAAGCGCTTTGTTTGCCGATCGTTTGCAAAGCGCCGAATGCAAGGAAGCCGCCACCGCGTTTTTTGAAAAGCGCGCGCCGGATTTTTCCAATTGCTAAAGAGGATAAAATGAGTACCCATAATCACATTGATTATGTCGAATTACCGGCTACCGACCTTGCGGCCATGAAAGCCTTTTACGGGGCCGCTTTTGGCTGGACGTTTGAAGATTATGGCCCCGATTATGTTGCTTTTTCCGGGGCCGGGCTGGACGGCGGCTTTAACCCGGCAAGCGTGCCCGCCAAAAGTGGCGGCGCGATGATTATTCTTTATTCTGATGATCTCGATATCAGCGAAAAAGCGGTGCGCGCTGCGGGCGGTCAAATTCTGGAGCGCATCAGCTTTCCCGGCGGCAGCCGTTTTGGCTTTATCGACCCGTCGGGCAATCAACTGGCGATCTGGACCAAGGCCTGACCTTGAGGCGCACGACTGGATTACCCGGACAAGCTGGGTAATGACAAAACAAGGTGTCACCTGTGCAAAGGCAATAGCCTTATCCGGGGTCTGTAGTGACGTAATCTCTGCCCTATGGATCCCGGATCAAGTCCGGGATGACACGCTTGAGCAGGCTTTACCTACCCCTCATCATTCTCCCACCACCCCACGCCGTCATTGCCCGGTTTATCCGGGCAATCCATGGTGAAGTGCCCTATGGACCCTGCGGTTAAACCGAAGGGTGACGAAGGGAGGGAAGGACTGGACAGCTCCGGCAAGCCGGGTGATGCCAGGAAGATGGATTGATGGATGCGCCATGTGTCATTACCCGATTCATTCGGGTAATCCAGAAATGAGTCACATCCTGCGCTGCCATATGAGGCGGCAATGCCTTGCTGGATTCTGGCGCGGGGGCCGGAATGACGAAGTAAGAGGTGCCTCTCAGCGGCGGCCAAACAGTTTTTCAATGTCTTTGAGTTTCAGCTCAACATAGGTCGGGCGGCCATGATTGCACTGGCCCGAATGCGGCGTGGCTTCCATCTGGCGCAAAAGCGCGTTCATTTCATCGACATTGAGCCGCCGCCCGGCCCGTACACTGCCATGACAGGCCATGCTGGAACAGACATCTTCGAGGCGCTCTTTTAGCGAAAGTGCCGTATCAAATTCGGCCAGATCGTCGGCCAGATCGCGCACCATGCGCGCCGCATCGACCGTGCCCAGCAAAGCCGGGGTTTCGCGCACAGCCACCGCGCCGGGGCCAAAGGCCTCAAGCACCAGCCCCAGTTCGGCCAACTCGTCCTTGCGCGCCAGAATGCGCGCGGCGCTGCCTTCATCCAGTTCAACAATTTCGGGCACCAGAAGGGCCTGCGCGGCGATGCCGGAATGCGCCAAAGCCTTTTTCATCTGCTCATAGACCAGCCGCTCATGCGCTGCATGCTGGTCAATAATCACCATGCCATCTTCTGTTTGGGCGACAATATAGGTTTCGTGAACCTGCGCCCGCGCCGCGCCAAGGGGCAAATGCTGCGCGCCCTCAACGGCTTGCGGCTCGGCCGCATCAAGGCGCGCGGACGGGGCGGTAAAGCCGCTAAACTGGCCGCTTTCGCCAAAACGTGGCGCTGGCCCGTCAGAGCGGGGCGCGCTGTGCCGCCCCCAGCCAGAGGTAATGGGCGCACCGGTAGGCGTATTTGCCCCCTCAATTTGCGCCTTGCCCAAAGCGTAACCCGCCGTTGTGGTTGCCGCCCGGTGGCCGGCACTTGCCAGACCGTGGCGCAAGGCCCCGACGATCAGCCCGCGCACCAGACCGGGGTCGGCAAAGCGCACCTCGGCCTTGGCCGGGTGGACATTGACGTCCACCTTGTGCGGATCGAGATCAACAAACAGCGCCAATGCCGGATGCCGATCACGGGCGAGAAAATCCGCATAGGCCCCGCGTACCGCGCCGTGCAATAATTTATCGCGTACCGGGCGACCATTGACGAACATATATTGATGACGCGCCGATCCTTGATGATAGGTCGGCAGGCCGGCAAACCCGGTCACGCGCACATCTTCGCGTTCCTGATCAATGGCAATGGCGTTTTTGGCAAAATCACGCCCCAAAATATCATCCAGTCGTTTCAGGCGCGCATCGGCGTTCGATCCGCGCGCCAAAAGCCGTAAAGTGGTGCGGCCATTGCTGGTCAGGCTAAACCCCACATCGGCGCGGGCCATGGCCAGGCGCTTGACGACATCAGAGATGGCCATGCTTTCGGCGCGTTCGCTTTTCAGGAATTTAAGCCGCGCCGGCACCGCGTAAAATAAATCGCGCACCTCGATACGGGTGCCGTGCAGCCCCAAAGGCGGGGCCGGGCGCGGGGCGGTTTCGCGCCCGCCTTCAAGGGCGAGCACCCAGGCGTCCTCACCCGCACCATGACTGGTGATCGACAGGCGTGCCACCGAACCGATCGAGGGCAATGCCTCGCCGCGAAACCCCATGGTCGATATGGCCAGCAAATCCCACGACCCATCCGCCGCCGGGGCGAGCTTGGACGTGGCGTGGCGCTGCACACACAGGCAAAGGTCGTCCCGGTCCATGCCGTGCCCGTCATCGACGACCAATATGCGGCTTTTGCCGCCATCCTCAATGGTGATGTCAATCTGCTGCGCGTGGGCATCGAGGGCATTCTCAACCAGCTCCTTGACCACGCTGGCCGGGCGCTCAACCACTTCACCCGCGGCGATGCGGTTGACAGTTTCAGGCGGGAGTTTGCGCAAGCGGCTCATGGCCCGACTGTTGCCGCGCCGATGCGCCAAGGTCAAGCCGGAAGGATGACAAGGGGAGCGCAATCACCGCCTGTACTATTACAAAAAAGACACTTGTGCCTCCAATATGTTATGTTATTACATCACGAAATTTTTATTGCCCCTGTTTGCGAACAAATCGGGGCATTTTGCACAGGAAATGTTATGCGGTCTTTATTATGGCGTGCGTCGGCCCTTGGCGCGTTGGTTTTTGTTTTAAGCGGCCCGCTTGCCAGGGCGCAGGATGCGACACCCACCCCCGGCACAACGGCGCAGGAAAAACGCGAAGAAACCATTGTCGTTACCGCCTCGCCAGTGGGCGCGCGCGCCGAAGAGCTGTTACAGGCCATCAATGTGATGGGCGAAGAGGATTTGAGCGAAAGCGCCTCGGCCGGGCTTGGGGACATATTGGACGCCATGCCGGGCATTTCGACCAGCGCCTTTGGCCCGGCGGCCAGCCGCCCGATCATTCGCGGCCTTGGCGGCGACCGGGTGCGTATGCTGGTCAACGGGGTGGGCATTATGGATGCCTCGACCGCCAGCCCGGACCATGCGGTGCAGGCCGAAGCGCTGGAGGCCACCCGCATTGAAGTGGTGCGCGGCCCGGCGGCGATTGTTTATGGCGGCAATGCCATTGGCGGCGTGGTCAATGTGATCGATGGCCGGATCCCGGAAAAACGCCTTGATGGGCGCGTCACGGGACGTTTTGTCGCCGGGGGGTCCAGCGTTGATAACGGGACAATTATGGCGGCGCGGGTACGCACCGGCTCCGGGCCGTTTGTGTTGAACGCCGAGGCGGTGCGCCGCCATGGTAATGATGAAAGCATAGCCGGGTTTGCCCGTACGCCCGCCATTCGCGCGGTCGAGGGCGCGGGGCCAAAAGGCAGTTTGCCCAATTCGGACCTGACGTTTAACACCCGCTCCATTGGTGGCTCTTATGTGGGTGCGGGCGGCTTTGTCGGCGCGTCGATCAAGCGCGCAACATCCAATTACGGCCTGCCGCAAGAGGCTGATGCGCGCATTGATATGGCGCAAACCCGCATTGATGCGCGCGGCAAAATCGATCTGCCATTTGGTTTGATTGATCAGTTCAGCATCGATTTTGGCACGTCAGATTATCGCCATTTCGAGCTTGAAGGCGGGGCCATTGGCACCCGCTTTGACAATCAAGGCTGGGAGGCGCGTACCCGTTTGCATCAAAATGAAATCGCCGGATTTTCTGGCTCGTTCGGCTTTGATGGATCGCACAAAACCTTTTCGGCGCTGGGGGCAGAATCGTTTTTGCCCAAAACCCGCACCTCTGATCGCGGGGCATTTATCGCCGAGCGGCGCGATTTTGGCGGCTGGGGTATTGAAACCGGTGCGCGGATTGAAAAACGCCGCCTGAGGACGGCCAGTGCGCAGCGTAAATTTACCGGTATCAGCGCTTCAGGCGGGCTTTTTTATCAGCCATCAAAAGATATATTCCTTTCCGCCTCGCTCACCCATACCGAGCGCGCGCCCACCGATATTGAGCTTTTTTCCGAAGGGCCGCATCTGGCCGAAAGCACGTTCGAGCATGGCAATGCGGCTTTGAAAAAAGAAAAGGCCTTGTCGTTCGAGGGCATTGCCCGCGTTCATATTCTTGGCTGGGACATGCATGTGAATCTCTTTCGCACGCATTTTGACAAATTTATATTTCTCAAACCCACCGGCGCGCAAATTGATGGTCTGAATGAATTTTCCTACACGCAAAGTAATGCGCATTTCGCCGGCTCCGAAATCAGCCTGCATCATGATTTATGGCGCGGCAACACCTGGACATTGCACGGCGATGGAGCGGCGGAATATGTCCGCGCCAAAACCGCAAACCTTGGCAATTTGCCGCGCATTCCGCCGCTGGAGATCACCGGCGGGCTGAACCTCGATACCGCGCGTTTTGAAAACCGCGCCGAGATTGTCTGGACTGATCGGCAAAACAAGCTGACGGCGTTCGAGACGCCAACCAAAGGTTCAACCATCATCAATTTAAGCACCACCTGGCGCCCGGATCCGCACAATGACGATGTGCGTCTGGTGTTCAAAGTCTCCAATCTGACCGATGCCACCCACCGCACCCATGCGTCTTTCCTTAAAGACCGGGTGCCCTCGCCGGGCCGTAATTTCTCGGCCCGTCTGGTTTATGATTTTTGAAGGGGTTTATTGACGCTTTTGGCGGGCCGGGTAATCCAACACCCCTCACCCTTGCCCTCTCCCAATGGGAGAGGGAATTACGTTTGTGCGAGGATGAGGCCGTGGAAAATTTATGTCCTCTTCTTCGCTGGGCAGAGGGGATAAAAAAGAAGTGCGGCGTACCTGCGCGGTACTTCCTCTCCCTTGGGGAGAGGAATGAGGTGAGGGGATAAGGTTCTCTTCATTATAGAAACGCCCAACGCCGCGCAATTGACGCTCCCTTTCCAGCATGGGATGATGGCATATGAATGGGCGCTTTATCATGCTCTGGCTGGCCAGTTTCAGTCTGATTGCAATGGCTGTCATGCTTGTTTTTGGTTCTGCCGGGCCGGGACAAAAAGAGCAAGCCTTACCCTCTCAAACAGAATACCCTTTCTCGCAAAATGAACTGAAAAAATTGCGGGCACTCGCCGAAATTGGCGCGCAGTGGAAGGGGCGCTGTTTGCCGATAGATACAGATAAAGAGGCGGCGTATGCGTCCACCTTTGATGCGGCGGCCCGGAGCGGGAATGTTGTGGCGCTTTTGTGCCGTAGTCTGGAATTTTTAAGGGCGCAGGACCCTTTAAACAATGCCTTTGCCTATCAGGATGTTACGCTGGCGCTTATGATTGCACCTGATTTGCCGCCATATATTGAGCGCGTTAAAACCCGGATTGCCGGGCTTTTGTCGCAAAGCCCGAAAACATGGGAGAGCCTCTCGCGGCGGCACTATGCCAAGCTGATAGCCGCCGGGCTGGCTGGGCGTAAAAAGGTGATCGCACACACAATACCCGCAGAAGAGCGCTTTATGAAACTTCTGGATGGATACGAAAAAAAGCGGACCTATTGGCAGCACAAATGCCCAAATAAGGAGGAATATGCCTCTTTTCCAAAACCTTACGCCAACAGCATTTATAATATCATCGAAGAGGCCGCCTATCAGAATGACATTGAGGCCATGCTGTGTGCAGCCCGGAACCCGATCAGGGATGAAACACCGGCTTTGCAGGAAAGCGCCTATTTTTGGTATGTGCTGGCCAGTTTGACCGCACCGAAAAAGGCACCGCAAATAAAAAAGGAAATGCAGGCCCTGGCCGTAACCATGGATGCCACCTCTGTGCAGGCTGCGCGAAACAGGGCAGAGCGCTGGTATGCGGGCGTGGGGGGTAAAGCCTGAGTCTGGAGCGGTTGGGGAAGGTGCTTGTTTAGGGCCTCCCGTGTAAATCGGGGAATCCAGTATCCCCTCACCACAATTGACTCATGCGCGCCGCGCCTCTATAGGCACGGTTAAATCCGTACAGCGCTTCTGTACGCTTTACCTGCACAGCCGGACATGAGCCGGGGGAGGCAGGCGAGGCACCCCGCCCGGCGAAGACTCGCTCAGCGGGGCGTTTGGCGTTGTGCATTGTTTGGAGGCTCATGAGGAGCGCACATGTTCGAGGCCCTTGGCGAAAAACTTGGCGGCGTTTTTGATACGCTTACCGGGCGCGGCTCGTTAAGCGAAAAAGACGTGCGCGCGGCTATGCGCGACGTGCGTGTGGCCTTGTTGGAAGCCGATGTCGCTTTGCCGGTGGTCAAGGATTTTATCGACAAGGCGCAAAGTGAAGCGGTCGGTGACAAGGTGTTACGATCGGTCACACCAGGTCAGCAAGTGGTCAAAATCGTTCATGATGGTCTTGTTACCATGCTGGGCGGTGATGAAGAGCCCGCGCCCTGGATCAATCTGCACGCCGCGCCGCCGGTGGCTGTGCTTATGGCGGGTCTGCAAGGTTCCGGTAAAACCACCACGGCGGCCAAAATCGCCCTGCGTCTTAAAAAGCGCGAAAACAAAAAAACATTGTTGGCGTCTTTGGATACCCGCCGCCCCGCCGCGATGGAACAATTGGCGCAATTGGGGGCGCAGGCCGGGGTCGATGTTTTGCCGATTGTGGCGGGCCAGACGGCGGTGGATATTGCCAAGCGGGCGATGAATGCGGCGCGGCTTGGCGGCTATGATGTGGTTATTCTGGACACCGCCGGGCGCACGTCGATAGATGAAGATCTGATGAGCGAAGCGGCGGCCATTGCCGCTGTCGCCAAACCGACCGAAACGCTGTTGGTGGCTGATGCGCTAACCGGCCAGGACGCGGTGGAAACGGCAAGAAGGTTTAATGATCGTTTGCCGCTGACCGGGCTGGTGCTGACCCGTATGGACGGCGATGCCCGCGGCGGCGCGGCGCTTTCCATGCGCGCGGTAACGGGATTGCCGGTAAAATTGCTGGGCGTGTCGGAAAAGCTCGACGGTCTGGATGAGTTTGATGCCAAGCGTATTGCCGGGCGCATTTTGGGCCAGGGCGATGTCGTCTCGCTGGTAGAAAAAGCCGCCGAAACGCTGGACGCGGAAAAAGCGGAAAAAATCGCTGCCAAGATGAAAAAGGGCGCGTTTGACCTTGAAGATCTGGCCGAACAGCTACGCCAATTACAAAAAATGGGCGGCATGCAATCCATTCTTGGCATGTTGCCGGGCATGGGCAAAATCAAAAAACAAATGGCCGGCATGGATATGGACGAAGCCATATTCAAACGCCAGGAAGCGATTATTTCGTCAATGACCCGCGAAGAGCGCGCCAAGCCGGCGATCATCAAGGCATCGCGTAAAAAACGTATTGCTGCCGGGTCCGGTACCGATGTGCCGCAGGTCAATCAATTGCTGAAAATGCATAAGCAAATGGCCGGCATGATGAAAAAAATGGGGCGCGGCGGCCGCAAAGGCATGATGAGTGCCCTTGGTGGCCTGGGGGCTGGAATGGGAAGCGGTGGCATGCCCCCCGGCATGGGCGGCGGCATGGACCCCAATGCCTTGAAGAATTTGGAAGGTGGCGGTTTGCCGGGCCTTCCCGGTGCAGGCGGGGGATTGCCCGGTCTGCCTAAAAAGAAATGAGTTTTGTGAATTGTTTTAAATTGCCAATGTAAGGAAAAGAAAATGGCTGTTAAAATTCGTCTCGCGCGTGGTGGCTCCAAAAAGCGCCCGTATTACCGTATTGTTGTTGCCGATGTCCGCAGCCCTCGTGATGGCCGCTATATCGAAAAGATTGGCACGCACAATCCGCTTTTGCCCAAAGACCATGATGATCGCATTAAAATTGATCTCGAACGGGCTAAATACTGGCTGGAGAAAGGCGCGCAGCCGACCGACCGCGTGGCGCGCTTTTTGGCCGCTGAAGGCCTGGTCAAATGGGAACATGGCAATAATCCCAACAAGGGCAAGCCGCACGCCAAGGCCGTGGAACGCGCCGCTGAAAAAGCCGAAAAAGAAGCCGCTTTGAAAGAAGCTGCTGAGGCCCCTGCGGCGGAGACTCCTGCCGAGGAAGCACCTGCGGAAGCGGCGACTGAGAGCTAATACACGCTTTGTGTCATCCCGGACTTGATCCGGGATCCATTACGACTCACCACTGGACCCCGGCTTTCGCCGGGGTGACGCGCCTTGTTTTACGCTGGTCTTAAGGATGGGAAAGGTGAATGGCCAAACCTGATCAAAAACCTGTTCTTGTGGCCGCCATTGCCGGGGCGTTTGGTGTAAAGGGCGAAGTGCGCCTGAAATCCTTTACCCAAGACCCGGCGGCGTGTCTGGCGTACGCGCCTTTTGTGGACAAGGACGGCAACCCGCTTTTGAGCATTATATCTTCACGAAAAATCAAGGGTGGTTTCGCGGTTTTTACCAAAGAGATCAAAACCCGCGAACAGGCCGAGGCGCAAAAATCAACCAGGCTTTATGCGTTTCGCGAAAAGTTTGCGCCAACGGACGAAGACGATTTTTACCAGTCCGATCTTGTGGGCTTGAAGGCTGAAGATGAAAAGGGCGCACCGCTGGGTCGCATCAAGGCGGTGCTCAATTTTGGCGCCGGTGATTTACTGGAAATTGTCCAGACGCCGGGTGTTGCGCAAAGCTGGACCATCCCGTTTACCAAAGCCTGCGTGCCGCATGTTGATGTGGCAGGCGGCAAAGTGGTGCTGGCTGATGCGCCGGTCTATTATGACAACATCAATGCGGGGCCGGATGACAGGCCGGATGTAGAGGGTGAAACACCATGACCGCGCCCTTCAAAGCCAGTGTTTTAACCCTCACGCCGGACGCCTGGCCGGGGGTTTTGGGGGTGTCTTTGATCGGTCGCGCCTTAAAGACTGAAAAATGGCAGCTTGAAACGCTGGACATTCGGTCGTTTTCGCATCATAAGCACGCCTCCGTTGACGATACGCCTGCTGGCGGCGGCCCTGGTATGGTGCTGCGCCCGGATGTGGCGGCAACGGCGATTGACGCGGTGGCCCAGAACGGGCGGCCGTTGATCCATCTCAGCCCCCGGGGCAAGCCGCTGAGCCAGGCGAAAGTCAGGCAATGGGCGGCGGGTCCGGGGCTGGTGCTGTTTTGCGGGCGCTTTGAAGGGCTTGATGAGCGAGTCATCGAGGCGCGCGAAATGGAAGAGGTCAGTGTCGGCGACTACGTTCTCGCAGGCGGGGATGTGGCGGCGCAGGTCATTATCGAGGCGTGTGTGCGGCTTATTCCCGGGGTTTTGGGCGGGGCCGGATCGACGCTTGAAGAGAGTTTTGAAGGCGGTGGCCTTCTCGAATACCCTCATTATACGCGGCCACGCGTATGGGAGGGGCGAGAGATTCCGCCGGTTTTATTGTCCGGGGACCATGGCGCGGTGGCGCGGTGGCGTTTGGACGAGGCATTGAAAATAACGAAGGCGCGTCGGCCCGATTTACTGGCCGACAAGACGCGCAAGGAGAGTAGTGATGAATGTGATTGAAGAACTGGAAGCCGAAGAAGCCAAACGGGTTCTTGGTGACAAGCAAATCCCGGATTTTTCCGCTGGTGACACCGTGCGGGTTCAGGTGCGCATCAAGGAAGGCACGCGCGAGCGCTTGCAGGCCTTTGAAGGCGTCTGCATTGCCCGCAATGGCGGCGGCCTGAACGAAAGTTTCACGGTGCGCAAATTGTCCTTTGGTGAAGGTGTGGAACGGGTCTTCCCGCTCTATTCGCCCAATGTCGACAGCATTGAAGTCAAGCGCCGGGGCAAGGTACGGCGCGCCAAGCTCTATTATTTGCGTGGCCTGACCGGCAAGGCGGCCCGGATCGCCGAACGCACCACGGGGCGCGGCATGGCTGAAGCCCGCGCGCGGCGTGGTAAAAAAGGTAAAAAGACCTCTTGAGGCCTTAACCCTTTTTATGATTTTGAAAAACCCGGTCTCAATGGCCGGGTTTTTTTTATGTCCTGACCTAGATGTGTCATTGCCCGGTTAGCCGGGCAATCCAGATTGTGAGTCACAACCTCCTCGCCTTTGCCCTCTTCCCAAAGGAGAGGAAGCACATTTGCGGCGCGCCGGGCGAAATTGAAAAGTCTGGCTTTAAATTGGCGTTTTGTGCTAACCAAGCGAAAACAGGAAAAACGCATGAGCAAGACAAGTATTACCGGGGCGGTGGTTCAGGCCGGATCGTGCCTTTATGACACCGCGCGCACCATTGAAAAATTTGCAAGTCTGCTGGCTGATGCGGCCAAAAAGGGCGCCGATCTTGTGATCTTTCCCGAAGCCTTCATTGGCGGTTATCCCAAGGGCGCCGATTTTGGCGCGCGGGTTGGATCACGCAACGTTCAGGGCCGCGATGAATACCGGCGCTATTATGACGGCGCGGTGATGCTGGGGGATGTGCATTTGGCGCGCATGGCCAAGGCCGTTAAAGCCGCCGGGGCGAGCGTTGTTTGCGGTGTTATTGAACGCAAAGGGGCGACGCTTTATTGTACGGCGCTTTATTTTGCCCCGGACGGGCGCTTGACCGGCCTGCACAGAAAGCTGATGCCGACGGCGATGGAGCGGCTGATATGGGGCTTTGGTGATGGCTCGACCATGGCGGTGCAGGATATGCCTGTGGGCAAGGTCGGGGCGTTGATCTGCTGGGAAAATTATATGCCGATGGCGCGCACCCATCTTTACGCGCAAGGGGTGGAATTCTATTGCGCGCCAACGGTTGATGATCGCGCGGTCTGGACGCCCTTAATGCAGACCATTGGCGTTGAGGGGCGCTGTTTTGTGCTTTCGGCGGTGCAGCACATGCGCCGCAGCGATGCCCCGGCGGACTATGTTTGCGCCGAAGGTAATGACCCCGATACGGTGCTGATCAATGGCGGCTCGTGCATTGTCTCGCCGTTTGGTGATCTTTTGGCCGGGCCGGTGTTTGGCGAAGATGCTATCCTCACCGCATCGCTGGACAAGGCCCAATTGGCGCGGGGCAAATACGATCTTGACACAGTCGGCCATTACGCCCGCCCGGACGTTTTTTCCCTGCACGTCAACACCGCCGCGCAAAACGCAGTGGTTGAGGACTAGCGCGAAAACTTCTGGAACTTGATCCGTTTGGGAATATCCGCATCGGGACCAAGGCGGCGCTTTTTGTCTTCCAGATAATCGGCAAAATTACCGGCGAACCATTCCACATGGCTATTGCCCTCAAAGGCCAGAATATGGGTGGCAATGCGGTCCAGAAAAAAGCGATCGTGAGAAATAATCACGGCGCAGCCGGCAAAGTTCTCCAGCCCTTCTTCCAAAGCGGCGAGGGTTTCGACATCGAGATCATTGGTCGGCTCATCAAGCAGTAAAAGATTGGCTTCGGTTTTGAGCATTTTGGCCAGATGCACCCGATTGCGCTCCCCGCCCGACAGCTTGCCCACAGGCTTTTGCTGATCGCCGCCTTTGAAATTGAACTGACCGACATAGGCGCGGCTGGATATTTCGCGCTTGCCAAGGGTGATGACATCGGAGCCGCCGGAGATTTCCTCCCAAATGGTCTTTGTATCGTCCAGCGCATCGCGGCTTTGGTTGACATAGCCCAGCTTGACGGTTTCACCGAGGGTCAAAGTGCCGCTATCGGGGGTGTCTTCACCGGCAATCATGCGAAACAGGGTGGTTTTACCTGCGCCATTGGGGCCGACAACGCCGACAATGCCCCCCGGCGGCAAAAGGAAATCAAGATCCTTGATCAGTAATTGATCGCCAAAACCCTTGTTGAGACTTTTCGCCTCGACGACAACGCCGCCAAGGCGCGGCCCCGGTGGAATGGTGATCTGGGCGGTGCCAACGGCCTCTTTTTCGGCCTTGTTGCGCAGCTCTTCATAGGCATCGATCCGCGCTTTTGACTTGGCCTGGCGGGCTTTGGGTGACGAGCGGATCCAGTCCAGCTCGCGGGCCAGCGCCTTGCGCCGGGTTTCGTTTTCACGGCCTTCCTGAACCATGCGCTTTTGCTTTTGCTCCAGCCAGGCGGAATAATTGCCCTCATAAGGAATGCCCTTGCCGCGATCCAGCTCCAGCGTCCAATTGGTCAGATTATCCAAAAAATAACGATCGTGAGTGACCAGAATAACCGCGCCGGGATATGTGCTTAAATGATGTTCCAGCCAGGCCACCGATTCGGCATCCAGATGGTTGGTCGGCTCATCCAGAAGAAGAAGGTCGGGCTTGGCCAGAAGCAAACGGCACAGGGCCACCCGGCGGCGCTCGCCGCCTGATAATTTATCGACGCTGGCATTGGCGGGCGGACAGCGCAGGGCGTCCATGGCCATTTCGATGCGCGAATCAATGTCCCAGGCATCGCAGGCGTCGATTTTTTCCTGCAAGGTGTTCATCTCTTCCATAATGTCGTCCGAATAGTCTTCGGCGAGTTTCATGGAAATGGCGTTATAATCATCAAAGAGTTTCTTTTCCGCGCAGCCTTCAATGACATTGCCCCAGACGTCTTTATCCGGGTCCAGTACCGGCTCCTGGGGCAGGTAACCGGCGGTCGCGCCCTTGGCCAGCCAGGCCTCGCCGGTAAAATCACTGTCCTGCCCGGCCATGATGCGCAGCAAGGTGGATTTACCCGAGCCATTGACACCGACAACACCGATTTTGGCATCGGGGAAGAAAGACAAATGAATGCCGTCCAGCACTTTCTTGCCGCCGGTATAAACCTTGGAAAGGTCCTGCATATGATAGATAAATTGACGGGCCATGTTGCACTCCATGTTCGGGCTATATTCACGCTGGCGCGCAGGTGTATCCATGCGGCGCGGGAATGGCAATATGTACGGACGGAAAGGGGTGTCAGTTCACAGTCAAAAGATCGGCGCAAATGGCTTCCAGCGCGCTTTGGTCTTGCGCATCAAACGCGTCTTTTTGCGTTGAATCAATGTCCAGCACGGCAATGAGTTTTTTGTCCCGGTCAAAAACCGGCACAACGATTTCGGAATTGGTGGCGCTGTCGCAGGCGATATGATCGGATATGGCGTGCACATCCCTGACCAACTGCGTAACACCTTTGCGCGCGGCCGCGCCGCACACCCCGCGGGTAAAGGGAATGCGTAAACACCCCAATGTCCCCTGATAGGGACCAACCACCAGTTCGTCTTCTTTTTGCGGATCAACGAGATAAAAGCCGGTCCAGTAAAACCGCGGGGCAAAGGCTTGCGCCAATAAACAGGCCGCCGTGGCAAAGCGCGCAATGGGGCTTGGCTCGCCCTTGATGACGGCCAGAATATCCCGGTGCACATCGCGGTATTGCGCCGCTTTGTCGTTATTGTCCATCACCATCACCATCTCCTTTGCTGTGATGCCCCAAAGCCAGAACTTTACGCATCAGGCTGGGCAGGGCCTCTTCGTCAAGCCGCCGCACATCCGCCCACCAGCCATCCGCCGGTTGAAAAGATGTGGGGGCCGGGGCGGTAAAAACAACCAGCTTGAGGGCAAAATGCGTAAACACATGGCGCACCGTGCCGATATTTTCCCAGTTTGCAGGCACCGGGGCCAGGGCACATAAGCCGGCCTGGTTGATTTTTTCTGATTGCCAGTCCGTGCCGGGTACTTCGCTCATCCCCCCCAACAGCCCTTTTGCGGGGCGCTTTTGCAGATAAACGAACGCCCCTTTGCGTAATATGAACGCCGCCCCATGGCGCACAGGTTTTGGTTTTTTTGCGGCGCGGCGCGGATAGGTGGCGGCATCATCATTTTGCCCGGCGGCGCAAAAGGTGTGGATGGGGCAAAGGGCGCAGGCGGGATTTTTGGGGCGGCATATAAGCGCGCTTAAATCCATCAATGCCTGTGGCCAGTCGGCGCAGCGCGCTTTGGTGACATAGCGCGCCGCCAGAGCGGTTAATTCTTTTTTGGCGGCGGGCAGGGGTGTTTTTACTTTATGCAGGCGCGCCATTACCCGCTCGACATTGCCATCCACCACATTGGCAGGGCGGTTATGGGCAATCGCCATAAGCGCCGCCGCCGTATAGGGGCCAATGCCGGGCAAGGAAAGCAGCGCCTTTTCGCCAACCGGAAACACCCCGCCGTGTTCGGTGGCAACTTTTTGGGCGCAGGCATGAAGATTGCGCGCCCGCGCATAATAGCCAAGCCCGGCCCAGGCGTGCAAAACATCATCAAGCGGCGCCGCGGCCAGGGCCTGCACATCGGGCCAGCGGGCCAAAAAGCGGGCGTAATAATCGCTGACCACCGCGACGGTGGTTTGTTGCAACATAATTTCGCTCAGCCAGACCTTGTAAGGGTCAGCCACGGCGCCGGGCGTCTTGCTCCGCCAGGGCAAAGTGCGCCCATGGGTGTCGTACCAGCCAAGAAGGGCGGCGCGCACAGCGGCGGGGTCGATATGGTTTTTGTGCATGAAGACCAATTGAATCCCAAGGTGGAGTAGCGCATGATTAAATGATGACGGGCATTGAGAAAACCCACAAGAGCGCGCAAATGCCATCAGCGGCTTTACAAAAGCTGATGGCACATAAACGCATGGACCCTGACGAGGCGGCATTATTGCTGCGCAAACCGGCCCGCCCGGTCTTTCGTCCGCGGGCGCGCCTGGCCCCGGCGGTGCGGGCGATTATGCGCCCTTTGGCGAAAAAACATCGCGCCAGTTATGCGGAAATTTCCCTGCGCTGGCCTGAACTGGCCGGGGCGCGTCTGGCGCGGGTCAGTCGGCCACTTAAATTAACCGGCCATGCGGGGGGCGCTATACTGCATATCGAGGCGCGCGGCGGCCCGGGGGCGGCCTTGATAGAGCTGGAGGCAGATAATCTGGTGGCGCGCATTAATGATGCCTTTGGTGCCGGTACGCTCAGCGCCATCCGGCTCGTGCAGGGGCGGATCAAACGGCCGGTTGCGGCGCGCCCGCCAAAGCGTACCATGCGCGCCCTGACCCCGAACGAGGTCGCCGCGCTTGATGCGCGTCTTGACGGTCTGCCCAAAGGACCGCTGCGTGATGCGGTGCGCGCTTTGGGCATGGCGGTCCTGTCACGGGAGAGAGAAAGAGGGTAACCTCTTGCACAGAATCAAGAATCGACGATTCATCGTCATTTACGGGAGTTTTATTATGATTGTTTCACGTCGCCTGATTGCGCTTGCGCTGCCCTTGTTGATGGGTGCGCTGCTGGTCGCCTGCACTGACAAGGGGACGGCGGACGCGCACGGTAAAAATGAGCGCGCCGATGATATGGCCATGGGCAGCGTCAAAGCCCCGGTTCAGATTATTGAATATGCCTCTTTGACCTGTCCGCACTGCGCCGAATTTCATGAAAAAGAATTTCCCAAACTGAAAGCCAAATACATTGATACGGGCAAGGTGCGGTTTATTTTTCGCCAATACCCCACGGCCCCGGTGCCGTTTGCGGTTGGCGCCGAAGCGGTGGCGCGCTGCGCCGGGCCTGATAAATATTTCGGGCTTCTTGATGTGCTTTTTGATCGCCAGTCATTTTGGATTCGCTCAGCCAATCCGCGTCAGGCCTTGCTGGATATTGCCGCCACGGCCGGCATTACAAAAGACCAGTTTGACGCCTGCGTCAGCGATGAGGAAAATGTCAAACGCATTCAGGACGTCAGCAATTATGCTTCGCAGACCTATAAGATAACCGGTACGCCGTCTTTCATCATAAATGGCAAATACCGCCCCAAGATTTATAATATGGAAGGTCTGGAAGCCATTATCGAACCGCTTTTGGGCAATAAGGCCAAAGCGAATAAGGCCGAAGCTGAGGCCGAAGGCTGATCCGTGCAATTCACATCCCTTAAACTGGCTGGTTTTAAATCTTTCGTCGATCCGGCGGAATTTAAAATCGAGCCGGGCCTGACCGGTGTGGTCGGGCCAAACGGGTGTGGCAAGTCCAATATCCTTGAATCCCTGCGCTGGGTCATGGGGGCCAATTCGGCCAAGGCCATGCGCGCCGGGGCGATGGATGACGTGATTTTCTCCGGGACCGGCAATCGCCCGGCCCGCAATCATGCAGACGTTATTCTGACCATTGATAATTCCGACCGCCAGGCCCCGGCCAGTTTTAATGATGATGATGTTTTGGAGGTGTCGCGGCGGATCACCCGCGGGGCTGGTTCCACTTACCGGATTAATGGCCGCGAAGTGCGCGCCCGGGATGTGCAATTATTGTTTGCGGATGCCTCGACCGGGGCCAATTCGCCCGCTTTGGTGCGTCAGGGGCAAATCTCCGAGTTGATTTCTGCCAAGCCGCAAAACCGGCGCCGTATTCTGGAAGAGGCGGCGGGCATTTCCGGGCTGCACAATCGCCGCCATGAAGCGGAATTGCGCCTGCGCGCCGCCGAGGCCAATCTGGCCCGGCTGGAGGATGTATTTGGCGAGATCGAAGCCCAGCACGCGCAGTTAAAAAGGCAAGTACGCGCGGCGGCGCGCTATCGTAAAATCTCTGCCACTATGCGGGCGCTGGAGGCGTTTGCGGCGCATTTACGCTGGAGCGAGGCGCAACAACAGGTACAGGAACAAACCGCCCGGCTGGCCGCTTTGCAGGGCGAAGCGGCGGACCTGGCCGCACGGGCCGCGAAAGCCCGGGCAGATATAGAGGGCGCGGGCGATGGGCTGGAGGATTTGCGCACGGAAGAGGCGGTGGCCGCGGCGCTGGTG
>JALWSB010000198.1 GCA_027080345.1 Robiginitomaculum sp.
CGGTGGGTTTGGGGCGCTATTTTGGCGCGCATAAACTATCGGCCGAATATGGCATAACAAAAGAGCGCTATGGCGCGCTTGGCGGCCTTGTTGGCACCCGTCTTGGCGGCGACAGCAATGAATCGCGTTCCGCCTTCCTGTCGACAAGCTGGAACGGACCGGTTATCGGGCAATGGCGCGGCGCCGCGCGCTTTGAGGTCAACCGGACGGATATCGCCCTGCCCGATACCTTTACGCTTCTTGATCGGCCGTATTCCACATCATGGACATTGGGCCTGCAACACCCAATGGGCAATGGCCAGCTTGGCCTGACCCTGTCGCAGCCCTTACGCACCGAAACCGGGCGTGTGGCGTTCAGCGCCCCGGTCAAAATCCTCAAAAGCGGGGCTATCGCCTATGAGGACCGCACCGCCAGCCTGACCCCGTCGGGGCGTGAGCTGAATATGGAGCTGTCATCGCGTTTCTGGCTGGGCGAGCGCTTGCGGCTTGGGCTGGCGGCGCGACTGGTGCGCGATCCGGGCCATATTGACGGCACCACCGGCGGCGTCTTGTGGACCGATCTTTCCATGGCGTTTTAGTGTGATTTTTACAGGCGGCGAAAGCGGCAGTATTGAAAAATCTGCGCTTTGCCGCCGGGCGTGATGTGCATGTCCCTGGCCGCTTCAATGAGATCGAAATCAGGCGTGAACATGGCCGCCAGCATGGGGGCATCATAGCGGCAGACCGGCAGACCCGAACAACGTTCGGGGCCATCCGGGGCAAATGTCGCCATGATCAGATAGCCGCCCGGCAAAATCGCCTTTTTGGCTGTTTCGCAATAGTGCGCGCGCTCATCTGCGGTGGTCAAAAAGTGAAACACTGCCCGGTCATGCCACAGACGCACCGGATGGGGCGCAGACCAGTGCGTTATGTCCGCGCAGTGCCAGTCAACATGGCTGGCCATCCCCCCAAGGCGGCGTCTAGCCGTATCAAGAGCACTTTGGGCAATGTCCACAACAGCAAGATTGCGATAGCCGTCACGCAAGAGATGATCGACAAGCGTCGAGGCCCCGCCGCCAATATCGACAAATGCCTCATCCCTGGCCAGGGCGCACGCGCGCACCATTTCCAATGATGCTTCAGGGCGGTCCTGATACCAGCTTTTGCGGGCCGGATCTGCATCACGCCAGGCGCGTTCCCAATGGTCCTGAGACGGCTTTTGCGGCATGTGTTACTTGTCCAGCGCGTCAAGAATAGCGCTGATGGTGGGGCGGTTTTTATACCCTTCTTCTGCCAGTTTTGCGGTGATGGTCCGGTCCGGGGCGATAACAAAAATCATCGGATGCGGTACCCCATAGGCAAAATGCATTTTGCCAAATTTTTCATTGCGCAAGCCAAAGGCGTCAATGGTTTCGGAGCCATGATCGGAAAGCAAGGGATAGCTGATTTCATTATCAACGCTATAGCGGTTAAGGGTTTTGACGGAATCATAGCTCAGCGCCGCCAGTCCAAAGCCGCGCCGGGTAATTTCATCGGCATGGGCATTGATATCGGCCAGTTGCCGTTTGCAATAAGGGCACCATCTGGCGGAGCGAAAAAATAATAAAACGAGACCGTTTTCCCCTTTCAGATTATCAAAATTGCGGGCCTTTCCCGTCTGGTCTGTCAAGGCAAGGGCGGTGGGAATTTTGCTGCCAATGGCCGGGCCGCGCGCCAGGGCAATGTCATGCGCTGTTGGGGATTCCACGGCCTGTGCCGAAAAACCGGGTAATAAAAGACCAAAGACCGTCATGGCAAATATGACAAAACGCATGTCAACCTCTCCAAAAAACCGATTCAGACACCGGCACCATTTGCGCGCAAGCTTATACCCTTGCGGCGCGCCTTTGACGAGCCACACCTGATCACATTTGCGTGGGTGAAGTGTCAGCCCAAAGACGGGTCGAGCGCAATGCAGTCCTTGATCAGGTCTTCAACCGCATTTACCGAATGGTCAAACCCGGCCTGCTCTTGCGCATTAAGCTCGATCTCGACAATGCGTTCCACGCCGCCTGCGCCGATCACTGTTGGCACCCCGACATAACGGCCTTTGACACCAAACTGGCCGTCACAAAAAGCGGCGCAAGGCAGCACACGTTTTTTGTCTTTCAAATAGGATGTGGCCATGTCCACGGCGCTTTCCGCCGGGGCGTAATAAGCCGATCCATTGCCCAGGAGTTTGACAATTTCACCGCCCGCCATGCGCGTACGTTTAATGATGGCGTCAATTTTGTCCTGACTCGTCCAGCCCATTTTAACCAGATCAGGAACCGGAATGCCGGCCACGGTGGAATAGCGCGCCAGCGGCACCATGGTATCCCCATGCCCGCCCATCACAAAGGCGGTGACATCTTCAACCGAAACGCCAAACTCGTCGGCCAGAAAATACCGAAAGCGCGCCGAATCCAGAACCCCGGCCATGCCGACAACCTTATTGGTGGGCAGGCCGGAAAATTCGCGCAGCGCCCAGACCATGGCGTCCAGCGGATTGGTGATGCAGATCACAAAAGCATCGGGGGCATGTTTGGCAATGCCTTCGCCTACCGATTTCATGACTTTGAGATTGATCCCCAAAAGATCGTCGCGGCTCATGCCCGGTTTGCGTGCCACACCGGCGGTAACGATGCAGACATCGGCCCCGGCAATGTCTTCATAATCCTGGGCGCCGCTAAGGGCGCTGTCGCGGTCAAATACCGGGCTGGCCTCGCAAAGGTCCAGCGCTTTGCCTTGCGGCACCCCCGGCGCAATATCAAAAAGCACCACATCACCCAATTCCTCGCGGGCGCAAATGTGGGCAAGGGTGCCGCCGATCATACCGGCGCCAATGAGAGCAATTTTTTTACGGGCCATGGGGGTCTCCATTCTGGTCTTTTGAATCACGTATCTATGCTCTAGCGCGCCAGCGGCCATGCGGCAATGCGACAAAGCGGACAAAGCCCGCTCAATCGCCAATAAGCGCCAGCCATTCATCCTCATCCAGCGTTTTGATACCCAGCGCAATGGCTTTTTTCAGTTTCGACCCGGCCCCCGGTCCGGCGACCAGTATATCAGTGTTTTTGGATACAGACCCGGCGATTTTGGCCCCCAGCCGCGCCGCATTGGCTTTGGCCTCGTCGCGGCTCATTTTTTCCAGCTTGCCGGTAAACACAACGGTCTTTCCCGAAACCGGGCTGTTATGCGCCGGTGGTTGTGCATCCTTGACCGTAATATGGGCGATAAGCCGCTCAACAAGGCCTTCATTATGTGGCTCGGCAAAATAATGCACAATGGCCCCGGCGACGATCGCGCCAATGCCATCAATGGCTTCCAGTCGTAGCCGCGCTTCGCTCTCTTCGTCTTGCGCCGCCAGCATGGCGCTGTGGAATGCACCCCACGTCAGATATGTGCTGGCCAGAATGCGCGCCGTGGTCTGGCCCACATGGCGAATGCCAAGGGCAATCAAAAGCCGCTCAAAAGAAATATGGCGGCGCTCATTTATTGCGGCAAAAAGATTGGCCACGGAAGTTTCGCCCCAGCCTTCCTTTTGCTTAAGCATTTCACCAATGCCGCGCGCTTCAAGGGTAAAAATATCCGCAGGCTCGCGTATAATTTCTTCATGGTAAAACGCCTCGATCTGTTTTTTGCCAAGACCTTCAATGTCAAAGGCCTGACGCGAGACAAAATGTTGTAAATGGCGAATGCGCTGAAACGGACAGGCAAATTCACCAGAGCAGCGCACGATAACACCCGGCTCCCCGGTTTTTTCGTCCCTGTCGCGGGTAATATCTGTGTGTAAATCACACGGGCACTGCGTGGGAAAATCAAACGCCGGGCCACGATTGGCGCGATCCTTGTCCACCACTTTGACGACTTGCGGGATGACATCACCGGCGCGCTGAATAAGCACCGTATCACCAATGCGCACATCAAGGCGTTTGACCTCATCGGCATTGTGCAGGCTGGCATTGGATACGACCACGCCGCCCACGGTCACGGGCTTTAATTTCGCCACCGGGGTCAGCGCCCCAGTACGGCCGACCTGAATGTCAATGGCCTGCAATATGGTGCTGGCCTGCTGGGGCGGGAATTTGTGCGCCGTGGCCCAGCGCGGGCTGCGTGAGACAAACCCCAATCTTTCTTGTAAATCCAGCCGGTCAACCTTGTAGACCACCCCGTCAATATCATAGCCAAGGGCGGCCCGTTCCGCTTCGATTTTCCGGTAGGCGGCAATCATCTCATCGGCATTGCGGCACAAACACATATGCGTATTGGTGGAAAACCCCCAGGTGGTGAATTTTTCCACCGCCTGCATTTGCGTTTCGGCAAAGGGCGCAGAAACTTCGCCCCAGGCATAGGCAAAGAACCGCAAAGGGCGCGCCGCGCTGATGTTCGGGTCCAATTGGCGCAAGGAACCGGCGGCGGCATTGCGCGGATTGGCGTAAACCGGCTTGCCGGCTTTGGCCTGCGCCTCATTCATCGCGGCAAATTGCGCATTGGGAATATAAACCTCGCCGCGCACTTCCAGAACCTCCGGCCAGCCGCTACCGCGTAAATTTTCGGGGACATCAATAATGGTGCGCACATTGGCCGTGACATCTTCGCCGGTCTGCCCGTCGCCGCGTGTTGCCGCCTGAACCAGACGGCCTTTTTCATAACGGATGCCGCACGACAGGCCATCGATTTTCGGCTCGGCGGTATAGTCCAAAGGCTGGTCTTCCGGCCAGCGCAGAAACCGCCGCACCCTGGCGGCAAATTCACGCACATCTTCATCATTGAACACATTGTCCAAAGACAGCATCGGCACGGTGTGGGACACCTTGCCAAAGCGCTGCGCCGGTTTTGCGCCGACGCGGTGTGACGGGCTGTTGTCCAAAACAAGGTCCGGGAAGCGCGCCTCAATGGCTGTATTGCGCTGGCGCAGGGCATCATAGGCCGCATCTGAAATTTTGGGCGCGTCTTTTTGGTAATAATTTTTGTCGTGTTTGCTAATCTCGCGCGCCAGCCGGGCCAGCTCGGCCGCCGCCTCGCTTTCATTCAGATCGTCAACCTCTTTTAATGCCGGCATTGGGCGCTCTATTGATCCTCTTTTGGCGGGATGATACCGGCATTGCGCGCCCAGCCGCTATAGGTGCCCGTGCGCCGGGCTTTCAAGGCTTCGGCGTCGGGCTTGTCAAAAATCGGTTTGGGGGTAATGCCGGAGCCGTCCAGTATCCGGTTCATGAAATTAAACAGCGCGCAGACCAGCACCGCATCATGCAAGGCATCTTCTTCCCAACCAGCCGCAAATACCGCATCGGCATCGCTTTGCGTCATTTTTGATGGGGTCAGGGTCAGTTTGCGCACATAATGCAAAAGCGGTTTCAAGCGGTCATCGACCGGGGCGCTGTCAATATCTTCAACCATGGCGGTGATGGTTTTTTCATCTATGCCAAAGGCCATGGCCATGGTCTTGTGCGCGCCAAAACAAAACTGACAGGCGTTAAGCCCCGATACCAGCGCCGCGATCAGTTCGCGCTCGGCCAGGCTGAGCGGGCTGGTTTCATCACGCAATATCTCATCATGCAGGGCCATCAACGGCGCGGTACCCCGCGAAAACCGTTTGAACAGGCTTTCCAGAAAGGCATCGGATTCAAGCGAAGGGTAGAAGGTCATGTGGGGACTCCCATTATGCAAAACTCTGTGAAACCAAGCCTTATGACGGACACGAAACGCCGGTGCCCTGCAAGCCGCAATAGCCGCCGGGATTCTTGGCCAGATATTGCTGATGATAATCTTCGGCGGGGAAAAAGGTGGCATTTTCCACAATTTGCGTGGTGATCTGTCCGCGCCCGGCTTTGTTCAATGCGTTTTGAAACTGTGCCATGCTGGCTTTGGCGGCGGCCAGCTGGGCGGGATTATCAACCATGATAAGCGAGCGGTATTGCGTACCGATATCATTGCCTTGCCGCGCCCCTTGTGTCGGGTCATGATTTTCCCAAAACAGCGCCAACAGCGTTTCAAAAGAAACCGCCTTGGGGTCAAAAACCACCTGTACCACTTCCGCATGTCCCGTCGTGCCGCTGCACACCTGTTCATATGTGGGGTTTTCGAGCGTACCGCCGCCATAACCAACGCGGGTAACCCAAACGCCCGGTGTTTGCCAAAACAGGCGTTCCGCCCCCCAAAAACATCCCATGGCAAAGCCGGCAACCGCGCAATTTTGCGGCCAGGGCGGCGCCAACGAGCGCCCGGATACGGCGTGTGAACCTGCCTCATCTTGCAAAGTGGACATGGGACCTCATCCAGTTATTGACGGGACCATCATAGCGATTGCCCGCCGGCAAAAAAGCCCAAAGCGCAGCCAGAGGCCCCCGGCGCCAGGAAAATGTAGCGACAGATGCTTTGTAACAGAATGATGGCTTGCCCGCTGCGCCGCGCCCGCTATAGTGCGCGCGGCTTTAGGTGAGGTGGCCGAGTGGTCGAAGGCGCACGCTTGGAAAGCGTGTAGGCGGTGTTCCCGTCTCGTGGGTTCGAATCCCACTCTCACCGCCATTCATCTCCTTGTTAAACATAACCCGGGATATGCCCTGCTTATTTCTCCGACATTGTGCAGCGGGCGTGTCCTATTGCGTCGCATGCCGAAAGAGGAGGATGTCGAGGCAATTGATAAGCCGTTCCCGTGCAGCTCAGCTATTGGAGGCTATTGCCGCGCCGTTTTTGCGCCCGAGTGCCGCCAGCGAGAACAGATGGAAGCTAATGAAGATCGGCACGAAATAAGCCGGGAACAATGCCAGCGGGTAGAGGTTGATGATGTTGGGGGCATCTTGTGACAGAAGGTGTAGAAAGCCTTCCGAGGTGAGAATTCCGGTCGTAACCGCTACCACGAAATCGACCAGCCCGATTACATTGGCGCGGATTACCAGAGCCCGGGCATTATCGGCTCTGCGATTGAGCGCGCCCAGTGCCTGCATGGCAGCGATCCCGGCCCAGACATCGCCAAGCCCGGCGGGCAGTGCAAATTGCCAGGGTATATCTCCCATTGCCCAGCCCAGAAGAAAGAGCCCGCCCATGACTCGAAAAACCTGAAAGCCGATGAGATGATTTTGTTCAAGCCCGCCAATGATGGTGCGCCCCGTCATTGTGAAGCGTCCAAGAAGCCATAAGGCAAGAGCCCCGCCAATGAGAGGCATCAGCGCGAAGGGTGGATCGAGTATCGTCGGCGGTGGCAGCAGTATTCCGGTCCGGGCCAGTGGCCCCATGGCCACGAACCAGATTGCGAGCAGGGCGGCAAGCATGCTCAGCGCCCATGCCGTACGCCGCCCGGACAATCCGGCGCGCGCCGCGCCAAGGGTCAGAAGGCCGATTACCGCAGCGGTCAGAAAGATGCCAAAAGTCTCGACATAGAATGTGGCAATGAGTGTGAACATCAGGCTTTCCTTTTTTCAGATCGTTATGTGAGGGCACGCCAGTTAAGCCTGCCAGTTCTCGATGGCGGTGCAGATCGCTTCGGGCGCATCTTCCTGGATAAAATGTCCTGCGCCGCGCAGTGTTATATCGTGGTGTTGCGGGAAAAGTGCCCGAAAGCGGGCGCGTTCATGTTCTTTGAAGGCAAAGTCGCTATCTCCCCAAAGGATCAGTGCCGGTTTGTCGGCCAGTGCCGGCAGGCCCCGTTCAACCGTGCCCAAGAATGGTTCGGCCGCCGTCAATTCACGGGGAAAAATATGGGTGGGTCGGCGCGTGGCGCGGCGTCGAAAGGGTGCCAGATACATGGCGAGCACTTCAGGGGGCAGGGGGTTGACAACGCCCCGGTTGAAGAAGAGCCGCACCACGCCATTGAATGCATACGCGCTCAGCCGTCCCGGCAAACCACCTATCAGTGCAGAAAAAACACGCGGTCCGCGCCTGTCGAAAGGCCATGCCCATGTGTTGCCGATGATGAGTCGCTCGACCCTCTCGGGTCGTTGTTCGCTCGCCCACAAACCGATTGGTCCGCCCCAGTCCTGCATCATTATGGAGATACCCGTAAGGTCGAGTTGGTCGATGAATTCCACAATTGCCGCGGCCTGTTCATGTGCACCAAAGCCGAAGCCGGGTGCTGCCCTGGACAGCCCGAATCCCGGAAGGTCTGGTGCGATACAGCGAAAGGACCGGCTCAACCGGGGAATAATATTGCGATAGAGAAATGACCAGGCTGGATTGCCATGCAACAATAACAAGACCGGGCCCGATCCTTCGTCGAGATAATGTATGCATCCGCCACTGCTCAGGTTGAGCCAATGGGAGGCAAAGGGATACAGAGCCCGGTCGGGCACAAATGCAGGAGACAGAGATTTTGAAGCCGGTAACGCGTTGGACATGTGTGACTCATTTGGATTATAATTGTAATCTTAATATAAAGATGATAGATATAATCCAAACAGTCAAGACCGGAGTTTCTGTATGACGCGCATGTCAGCCGCCGAGAAGGAGAAAAGCCACAAAAGAATCCTGCACGCGGCCGCGCGCCTGTTTCGTGAGCGGGGTGTGGAAGCGACCAGTGTTACTGATGTGATGCAGGCTGCAGGGCTTACCCACGGCGGATTTTACAAGCATTTCCCATCGAAACAGGCCCTCGTGACCGAGGCATTCCGACAGGCCAGTGATGAATCCTTGTCAGAAGCAGAGGGCGCGTCCACCGCTGCGGCGCGGGCTACAGCCCGGGCGCGTTATATCACGCGCTATCTTTCGTCAGGGCATGCGAAGGATGTCGGACATGGCTGTCCGTTGGCCGCACTGGGGGCTGAAATCGCGCGCGATGGTGGTCCGGTGCGCAACGAGGCCATCAAGACACTTGAGCGCATGGCAGCGGTATTGGCGCCAGACGACAAGGGGCTGGCGATAATGGCGCTTCTATTGGGATCTGTCACACTGGCCCGCCTGGCCGAAACATCGGACCTTGGCGCACGAATCCTTGATGCTGGTCGCCGGGGCGTTGCGGCGTTGGAGGCTTGCCAGCACGAAAGCCTGTGAAATTAAACCATTTGAATGAGTCCCGACCCTGGACGCTCTACCAATCCGTTGGATCCTATTCGTCAACCCGTTGACACGACTTGTTTTTTACGAGTTCGTTTGGACGGGATGTTGGCCTGCGCGCCTTGACGGTTTATCAGTCTGCCCCGGCTTTGGCCCATATGACGCATTCGACCTTTTTTGGTACAAAGGGCATGCTGGTGAACCCAAAAGGAGAATTGTCCCTGCACGATGACAGCGCCCTATAACGCCGCGCAACCATGCTTGATTAATCTGCATACAGGTACAATTTTGGTGATTGAAAAAAACAACCCGTATGATACTGATCTGCAAAAGTTCTTACCCAGGAAATAAAATTCATGGATAAGAACCCTTTGTCATTTCTCGAGGAAGAAAATACTCGAAAGACCACTTCACTTCAGTCTGGCAGCACCGCCAGTTTTCGTCTTATGGCGCGCACCCGACAGGGGTGGCAACCTCAAATGAGGGGATGAAATGAAAACAAGACACGCGCTGAATGTCCTTGTGGGTTTGTTGTGTGCGGGCTTGACCGCGTTCGCCCCCCTTGCGCGCGCCCAGGCCATTTCATCTGCGGCCGTTGTCGAGCATTTACGCCGCGCCAATGCGGGCGATGCGCAAGAACAATTCATTATGGGCCTGATGTATCTGCAAGGGCGGGGCACGCCGCAAGACTTCTCAGAAGCGGCCAGATGGTTTGGCAAGGCCGCCGCGCAAGGCAATCAAAAGGCGCAAATCAGCCTCGGCAATCTTTATGATACGGGTCATGGCGTGCCGCAGGATTATACCAAGGCCGTGCAATGGTATCGCCGGGCTGCGCAGCAGGGTAATGCCCAGGCCATGTTTTTTCTTGGCAGCATGATTTATAATGGCGATGGGGTTCAAGCGGACAGCGCCGTTGCGCTGGCCTGGTTTGAACGCTCTTTGCGTGGTGGGTACGCTCAGGCCCAACAGGCCATAGACATTATCAAAGGCGCCCCCACGCCTGCGCCCGCCCCGCAACCGGTTGCGATGAAAAAAACAGAGGTTCATTCCCCCGCCCCGGTGCCCGCCCCCGCCTCGCCGGCGTGGCACGCCCCCGCCGCC
>JALWSB010000199.1 GCA_027080345.1 Robiginitomaculum sp.
CCTCTATGCCTTGCGCCGCTTCTTCGGCCTCGATCAGGGCTTTTTCAAGCGCCTGCACGCCGCGCGCCAACGGCACGGCAACCGCCTCGGCCCCTTCGGTGTCCTGCAAGCGCGCCAGCGTTGTTTCGAGCGCCCGCAAGGCCGATGACAATCGACTATCCAGCCCGTTATCGTCCTGCAAAGCGGCCCGCGCTATCTCCACATCAGCCAGTGTTTTTTCCGCCTGCATCAGGAAGTTTCTTTGCGCACCCAAAGCCTCATCTTCGCCGGCCTTGGGGTCCAGCCGTTCCAGATCGTCAACCGCCAGGCGTAAATATTCGCTCTCTTGCGCCGCCCTTTGGGTACGTTCGCGCAAATCTGCCTCATGCGCCCGGGCCTCTTTCAGGGCCTGCCAGCGGGCCGCAACCAATGCCGCCTGTTTTTGCAACCCACCATAACTATCCAGCATGGGCTGGTGACGCGCCGCATCCAGCAGGCCATGACCATCATTCTGGCCGTGCACCTCAACAAGGCTGGCGCCGATATCGCGCAATAAAGCGGCCGAAACCGGCTGGTCATTAACCAGCGCCCGGCTGCGTCCATCCGCCCCCAATATGCGCCGTAAAACGAGATCTTCGCCCGGCTCAATCCTTATGTCCGCCGCCGCCGCGATGCGGTGCGCCGGGTGCTCTTCAGCCAGCGCAAACGAGGCACTGACCCGCGCTTCATCGCAACCGCTGCGCACAAGGCTTTTTGCTGCCCGCGCACCAATCGCCAGACCCAGAGCATCCAGAATAATGGATTTGCCAGCACCGGTTTCCCCGGTCAACGCCGTCAGCCCGGCCTTGAACGTGATATCAAGGCGATCGATAAGAACCACATTTTGTATGCTAAGCGCGTGCAGCATGGGGCCTTGCCGTGTTCCTCAGAACAGACGCCTCCATGTGCGACTCAAAAATGATTTGCGCTTTTTTTGGTCTTTTTCGTCCAGCCGGGCGGTGGCATTCGGCCCGCCATTCTTGGCCAGCAATTTATAACTGTCCTGATACCAGCGCGAACCGGGATAGTTATACCCCAGAACCGACGCCACCTGCACCGCTTCGCTGATCACCCCGAGGCGCACATAGGCCTCGACCAGCCGGTGCAGGGCTTCGGGGGTATGGCTGGTGGTCTGATATTCATCAACCACATGTTTAAACCGGTTAATCGCCGCCAGGGTATAGCCGCGCTTGAGATACCAGCGGCCAATATTCATATCCTTGCCGGCCAGTTGATCCAGTGTCAGGTCGATTTTCAACTGTGCATCACGGGCGTAAGCCGTATTGGGGAACCGCCGCACCACCTGGCGCAAGGCCTCCAGCGCCTTGGCGGTTTCCGACTGGTCCCGGCCAACGTCAGATATTTGTTCAAAATGACAAACACCAATGAGATAATAAGCATAAGGGGCGCTGCGCGAGCCAGGATGCAAAGCAACAAAACGCTGCGCCGCATTGATCGCCTCGTCATATTTATTGGCCCGGTAATTGACATAAGCGGCCATCAACATGGAGCGGCGCGCCCATTCTGAATACGGGTGCTGGCGCTCGACCTCATCAAACAGCAACACCGCGCGCTTCCAGTCGCGCTTGTCGATCTTGTCATAGCCCTCAAGATAAATCTTTTCGGCCGGGCGCTCGACATAGGCCAGGCGCTCTTTTTTGCCCTTGCCCGCACAGCCTGCGGTCAAAACAGCCAAAAGGATGACAAACGGAGTAAAAATTTTGATCATGAAAGCACACACACCTGTTAACAGGATGAAAAGAGCCTCTATGTAACGCACCCGGCGCGGCGGGTGAAGGGGCTGGCTGGATTCAAACGCACGTCAGCTTGCCCGCTTCATCCATAACCACCATGGCAAAAGCCCGAGGATCCTGCATCAGGGCCTCCAGCGCGGCAATATTCAATGCATGGCCAGCGCAAAAAGAGCGGTAGCGACCAATGAACCTTGCCCCGGCAAGAGATAAATCCCCGATGCAATCGAGCGCCTTGTGCCGTACACATTCATCTTTCAGGCGCAGCCCCCCCGCATTCCGTATCCCGTCTTTCTCAATAATAATACAATTATCCTCCGCCCCGCCTTTGGCCAGTCCCTGGCGACGTAATGCCTCTATTTCATGGGCGAAGGCATACGTGCGCGCCGGGGCAATCTTTTTTTTGAACGCCGCCGGACCAAGGGCAAGCTGAATATTCTGGCGCCCGACCACCGCATCGTCGTAAACAATGCTGACATCCAGCGCTGTGTGATCTGCCGGTTCAAACTGCGCCCAGGCGTTTTGCCGCTGTACCCGCACCGGAGCGGTTATATGGATATAGCGGCGCGGCACGTCCTGCCTGACCACACCAGCCTTTTCAATCATCGCAATAAAGGGCACGGCACTGCCATCCATGGCCGGGACTTCTTCATTGTCGATCTCAATGCGGGCATTATCCACACCCATGCCGGCAAGCGCCGCCAGCACGTGTTCAACGGTCATCAGCGTCACACCATTGGCATTGCGCAGCATGGTACCTCTTTGGGTACTGCTGACGCAGGCAAGGCGGGCGTCGATCCAGGCGTCATCCTCGCCCTGATCAGTACGCAAAAACCGTATCCCCACATCAGCCCCCGCCGGATGCAAAGTCATGGTGGTATGCACCCCTGAATGCAGGCCAATACCGGCGCACGAAATCACCCCGCCAAGCGTGCGTTGCCAACGCGCCGGGACGGGGCGGTCTGAATGTGGCATTTGTTTTATAGTGTCTTGCGACATGTCATGCCCTTTTGCGCTGCGGCACCTATTGTGAGACAGCCCAGAGCATCATGCAATTACATAATCAGAAAAGCGCTAATTGGCCTGGCGGCGTAAAAATGCCGGAATTTCCAATTGGTCGTCTTTATGACCGCTCAGCAAATCAGTCTCTTCCATTTCATCAACAGGATCCGGATCAGCCTCGTTTTGCGGCTCGGAAAAGCGTGATGGCCTGGCGCGGTGCTCCATTTTAGGCTGCTCCGGAGCGATCATCGCCGGTGGCGCGCCCGCAGGTTTGCGCCGTGAGCCAAAGAACACCCGGCCAAATAAGCCCATGCTCTTTTCCGGTGCAGGTCCATTGTTTGGGTCGGCAATGAAAGGCAATTCATCGTCCGCATCATCCCCATGATCTTCAGCCGTAAATGTCTTGCGGGCATGGTGCTCTTCGCCAGCGGTTGGTTGCGGGGCGTAATCTGAGAAAACCGGCGCATCTGTTGCGACCATATAGGGAGGCGTCTGTGCCTCTTGAACGGGCACGGCACTCATCTCGACCTGCGGGGCATCTGGTGCAGGCTCCAATACCGGTTCTTCGGTCTTTTGCACCGCATCTTGCGTATTTTCCTCTTCGTCCCAGTCAATGCCGGTGGCGACCACTGAGACACGCACAAGGCCGTCCAGACTGTCATCCAGCGTCGAGCCGACAACCACATTGGCGTCCTCGCTCACTTCTGCACTTACCAGATTAACCGCTTCACCCATTTCGATCAGGGTCATATCCTGACCCCCACAAATATTGATCAATACGGCCCGCGCACCACGGATACACACATCATCCAGCAAGGGGTTGGCGATCGCCATGCGCGCGGCCTGTTCGGCGCGCCCTTCGCCGCTGGCCTCGCCTGTCCCCATAAGGGCATTGCCCATACGGTCCATAACCGTGCGCACATCGGCGAAATCGAGGTTAATTGTACCGGGCTGCACCATCAGGCTGGTCAGCCCCCGTACGCCCGAATGCAGAACCTCATCGGCCATGCCAAAGGCCTCGGCCACGGTGGTTTTTTCATTGGCGATACGATAGAGATTTTCATTGGGGATCACGATCAATGTGTCCACCTTGGTTTTTAATTCCTTGATCCCGGCATCTGCAAGACGCATCCGGTAAGGCGATTCAAAATGAAACGGCTTGGTCACAACAGCCACGGTCAAAATGCCCATATCCCGGGCCGCCTGGGCAATAACCGGGGCAGCACCAGTGCCCGTGCCGCCGCCCATGCCGGCGGTGATAAAGACCATGTGCGCGCCTTCAAGCTGTGCGGTAATCTCGTCCATGGAATCAAGCGCCGCCTTGGCCCCTTTTTCCGGAACCGCCCCGGCACCAAGTCCGCCGGTAATCGCTGTTCCCAGTTGGATGACACATTCCGCCTTGGAAAAATGTAAAGCCTGGGCATCGGTATTGGCGACTACAAAATCAACGCCCTGCAAATCCGATTCGATCATATTATTGACCGCATTGCCCCCGGCCCCGCCAACCCCGAACACAACAATTCTGGGTTTGAGCTGCAAGCTTTTTGGTGCGCTGATAGAAAGTGCCATTATCGACCCCTGTGTGACAAAAATTTTCAGCGCCCAAACTGCCCCATGGACCTTTAACGCCCGGTTAAGCTTAAGAAATGATTATTTGAGAATGCTGATTTTAGAGTATCACTCAAAATCTTTGATTTTGTGTGCTAGAGTTGGCCGGAGGGATTCTTATTTTTAAGAGGGTGCTCCCCTTTTTCAGACAGGAGACTGATAATGCGTAAATCCACCATTTTGAAACCGGCCCGCCTGATGCTTGTACTTCCCCTTGTTCTGGCTGGATTTGGCAGCACCATTGCCCCCGCATCGGCGCAGACTTATAGCAATAATAACGGCCATAAATGCGCCAATCACAAAAAGAAAAAGAACAAAAAAATCCTTGGCGCCATTGGCGGCGCGGCGCTCGGCGGCTTTGTCGGGCGCAAGATTGACGGCGGCAAGCACCATGAGGTCGGCACCATTGCCGGGGCGCTTGGCGGCGCTTATCTGGGTCAGGCCGTTGTCGGTAGCATGACTAAATGCGACCGTTATTTTCAGGATCAGGCGGCGGTGCGCAGCATCCAGACCGGCCAGACACAAAGCTGGTCAAACAGCGATAGCGGTGCCGTCGGCGAGGTCCGCCCATCACAGACATTTATTTCCAAGACCGGGCGCCAATGCAAAACCGTCATTACCCGCAATGGCAATCAGAACGGCTATTACGATCCACAAACCATTGCCATGTGCCGTGATGCTGATGGCTATTGGAGCCGAATTTAAAAATTTTCGCGCAACCAGGCCAGCGTGCGTTGCACCGGCCCCAGCCCGTCTTCGCCATGAGCACGGACACGTTCGGCGTGGATAGGGCTGGTGTGCGCGTGCACCTCGCGCGGGCCGGCAATGACATGGTGCAAGGCCCCGGCGGCCGAGGCAAAGCCGGCACCATTAACCGCATCACCCAGACCACTGAGCCGCAAGGGGCGGCCCAGTTTGACCTGCTTGCCCAAAATCCGCGCCGCCAGCTCGCGCACCCCGTCAAGCTGGCTGGCCCCGCCAACCAGCACCACCCGGCTGCCGGTTTCGCGTAATAGCCCGTCAGCGGCCAAACGATCGCGCAGCATTTCCAGTGTTTCTTCCACGCGCGGACGAATAACACTGGTCAGCACAGCCCGCGAGGCGCGTTCATTATCAACCCCCGGATCGTTATAACTGTCGGGACAATCAATCATCTCGCGATCATCATCGGGGCTGTCGAGCACCGTACCATACATGGTTTTTATGCGCTCCGCCGCTGCTGTCGGCGTCGACAATCCGCGGGCAATATCATTGGTGATATGCTGGCCGCCCAGCGGCACCACGCCCAGATGGATCAAATTGCCTTGCGCAAACACTGCATAAGATGTGGCCCCCGCGCCCATATCAACCACGATTGCGCCAAGATGAATATCATCATCGACCAATGCCGCCAAACCCGCCGTATAAGGGGCGGCCACAATGGATTTGAGGTTTAACCGGCATCGATCGGCCACCAGAACCAGATTACGCAAGGGCGCGCGCTGCGCACTGATGACACAAACCTCGACCCCAAGCTGGGTAGAGAACATGCCGCGCGGGTCTTGCACATCATGGTTGCCATCCACCGCATAACGCAGCGCCATAGTGTGGATAATGGCCCGCTCTGGCTCTTTCCAGGCGGCCTGCGCCAGGCGCACAACTTTTTTGACATCATGATCACGAATTTCACGACCCGGAACGGAAATCACCGCCCGGTGCCGTGTGGTTTGCAATGACGGACCACCATAATTAATCGTCACTGCGTCAATGGAAACGCCGGCCATGGTTTCGGCCTGATCAATGGCGCTACGCACCGCCCGTTCAATGGCTTCAAGATCGACAATCGTCCCGGCGCGCACGCCTTGTGCGGACTGATGGCCAACACCGGCAACCTTGATGGTACCATGGGCTGACTGGTCCGGGCGGGCAATAAAGCACACAACTTTTGATGTGCCGATATCCAGAACGCCGACAACGCCGGGCCGGGGCAGGCCCGCCGGGGTTCCGGCGCCAGCCTTTGCACCAAACAGGCTCATGACAGCGCCTCATCTGCCACTGATGCTGCGCGGACCCACAAAACACCGGGTGAACGGGCATCGATGCGCGCCAGATCAGAATCCAGCAGGCGCTGTAATTTTGCTTTTGTGTTAAACCTGCCAAGAACCGCTTCAACGCCCTCTTCGGGCAAAAGGAGATCGGCCCCGGTGCGTAATTTTAACGTCCAGCGGCGGTTTGATACCCGGATCAGGGCGCGGGTTCTTTTTTGCACTTCGGGATATCTGGCCAATGTCGCAACAAAGGCCGGAGCGGCTTTGGCCGCGCCAGCGCCCACAATATAGGGCAAATGGCGAAAAATAGCGCGCGAGCGCTGCGCCGTATTGATAATATCGCCGCGATCATTAACGACAAAAACCTGGCCGTCTTTCTGCCATAGCGCAAAGGGCCTGCGTTCCTTGACCTTGACCGTTATGCGGTTTGGCAAAAGCCGCATGACAGACGCCTCTTTGACCCAGCCAAGCGATTCAACACGGTTACGCGCCGCCTCCAGATCAACCGCAAACACCAATTCGCCCATTTCCACCGCCAATGCCCGGCGTACCTGCTGCGCACTGCCCAGCTCCAGACCGACGACATTAATGTGTGATACACCAAACCCCGCATGGATAAGTTGCGCCGACGCGTAGCTTTTAACGCTGCGCACAGAGCGGCCCAGATTACCCGACAGCCACAGCCCCAGAACAAGGAATACCGCCAGGGCCAGCCCCAGGCTGAGAAACGTGCTGCGCAGATTGTGGCCGCGCCGTGTATCACGCGCTTTGGCATGCAGCCAGTTACTGGCCTTTTTAGGCACAGCAACGCGCGGCCCCGCCGTTTTACGGGTCCGTTTTGGCGCTGGTTTCTTTTTTGCCCGCTGTGTCACACGGGACATGAGCATTCTCCGCCATCCAGTTCACGAGGTCATCAAACGCGATGCCAACATGGGCCGCCTGTTCTGGTGCAAGCGACGTGGGAGTCATGCCCGGTTGTGTGTTAATTTCGAGTAACCTTAACAGATTATTTTTTTCATCATAGCGAAAGTCAGAACGGGTCAAACCTTTGCAATCGAGCGTATCATGTGCCTGCAAAGCCTGTTGCATGGCCAATTGTGCTATATCTTGTGGTATATTGGCCGGAATGACATGCGCCGAGCCGCCATCTGCATATTTTGCCTGATAATCATAAAATGCAGTTTTGGGGCAAATTTCCGTTACCGCCAGCGGCCGGCCCCCCAAAACCGCCACAGTCAGTTCACGTCCGGCAATATACTCTTCAATCAGAATTTCGTCCCCGTAAGGCCAGTCATCACCCGCCAGAAGAGATGGGGGTTGATTGGCCTCTTCGCGCACGATCACCACCCCGACGCTGGAACCTTGCGCATTGGGTTTGGCCACATAAGGCGGCGGCAAGAGATGGCTTTTCGCCGCCGTAAAGCGGTCGGTCAATATGCTTTTGGGACAGGCGATGCCCGCCGCCTCCAACACCGCCTTGGTGCGGTGCTTGTCCATAGCCAAAGCCGACGCGGCAACCCCGGAATGGGTATAGGGACGGCCAAAATAATCCAATATGCCCTGAATACGCCCATCCTCGCCCCAGGATCCATGCAAGGCATTAAACACCACATCCGGATCGGCCTTTGTCAGACGCGCCGCCACATCATGGCCCGCGTCAATCGTCACAACCTGCCAGCCTTTGCGCGCCAGTGCCTCGGCGCAGGCCGCGCCAGAAACCAAAGAGACCTCACGCTCCGGGCTTAAGCCACCCATTAATACGGCAACTTTACGGCTCATGATTTTTCTCCAAGGCGGCGAATTTCCCAGTGCAAATCAATACCCTTTTGCGCCAATACATCAGCCCGCAGACTTTCGCCCAAATCTTCAAGATCGGCGGCGCTGGCATTGCCCTCATTGATCATAAAATTACAATGCTGCTGTGACATGTGCGCTCCGCCCCGGCGACGCCCCCGGCCCCCAACTGCGTCGATAAGCTGCCAGGCTTTGGCGTTGTGCGGGTTTTTAAAGGTCGAGCCGCCGGTTTTTTCGCGAATTGGCTGACTATCTTCGCGCCGGGCGGTTATCGCCTCCATACGCGCCTTGATTTTTGCCGGATCATCCGCCTGGCCGGCAAACACCGCCTCAACAAAAATCCAGTCTGCCGGGGCGCCGCACTGACGATAGGCGTAATCCATTTCGTCCGGGCTGGCGACAATGCGGCGGCCAAGCCGGTCCAGCGCCACAATTTTGCGCACCACATTGCGTGTTTCGCTGTCATAACAGCCCGCATTCATGCGCAAGGCCCCGCCTATGGTGCCCGGTATCCCGGCATAAAACTCCAGACCGGCAATGCCCGCTTTGGCGGCCTGCGCGGCCAGTTTACGGTCTGCCATCGCGGCCCCGGCGCGAATTGTATTGCCCTCAATTGTGCAAGTACCAAAGCTCGGTCCCAACCGCACCACCACCCCGGCAATACCCCCGTCGCGCACCAAAAGGTTCGAGCCAACACCAATGACCGTAACCGGGATATCAGCCGGGCATTGCGCCAAAAACAGCGCCAAATCAGCCTCATCAGCGGGCAAAAACAAATGTTCTGCGGGACCCCCGACACGTAGCCAGGTATAAGGCGCCAGAGCGACATTGCGCTGCATCACCCCGCGCACATCCGGCAAGGTCCGCACATCACTCATGTCAGCGCCGCCAGGGCATCGGGTAAATCCTGCGCCCAGGCGGTAATACTGCCTGCACCCAAAAGCAGCACCATATCCCCCGGCCTGGCCAGATCAGATATTTGCGCCGCCAGATCGGCACGCGCCACCGTAGTGGCGCTTTGATGCCCATGGGCGCGCAAACCCTTGGCCAATGCCGCCGCATCGAAACCTTCTATGGGGCGCTCCCCGGCTTCGAAAACCGGGGCCACCAGAACATGGTCCGCATCGTTAAAGCAGGTGCAAAACTCGTCAAACAAATCACGCAATCGGGTATAGCGATGCGGCTGCACCACGGCGATCACCCGCCCGGATGCAACGCTGCGGGCCGCCTTCAAAACGGCAGCAATCTCCACCGGATGATGCGCATAATCATCGATGATGGTGACCTCATTGATCACACCAACTTTGGTAAAGCGGCGCTTGACCCCGGAAAATTCTTTTAGCGCGGCGCGAATGGTTTGCTCATCCGCGCCCAGTTCGCGGGCAACGCAAAGCGCCGCCATGGCGTTTTGCACATTATGATCTCCGGCCATGGGCAAGCACAGATCGTCCCAGCGCTCTTCGGGCTGGTCACCACGTGCCTTGAACACCGCGTTAAACACCGCGCCACCATCTTTAACCCGGACGTTGTCGATGTGCGCCGCGGCCTGCGGCGTCAAACCATAGGTCAGCACCCGCCGGTCGCGCACCCGCCCGACCAGTGCCTGCACTTCTGCGTGATCGAGGCACAAAACCGCAAATCCATAAAATGGAATGGCCTCGACGAACTGGTGAAAGGCATCGCGCAAAGCGTCAAACGAGCCATAATGCTCCATATGTTCAGGATCGATATTGGTGACCACGGCCACCGTGCCGCGCAGTTTGAGGAAGGAGCCATCGGATTCGTCCGCTTCGACCACCATCCAGTCGCCCTTGCCCAGCTTGGCGTTCGAGCCATAAGCGGAAATAATGCCGCCATTGATCACGGTGGGATCAAG
>JALWSB010000200.1 GCA_027080345.1 Robiginitomaculum sp.
TGAGCGCAGCGCCGAGGGCGATTGCGAAGGTCTTGGCCTGCTGGGCGGGGCTATCAGCGCTTTGCCGCACGGTGGCGGGCCGATTCCGCATATGGGCTGGAACCAGTTGGAGCAAATTAAAGACGATTCGCTGACCAAAGGTCTTGGCGAGGGTGCCTATGTTTATTTCGTGCATTCTTACGCGGCTCTGGAAACACAAGGCGCGCTGGCGCAGTGTACTTATGGCGCGCCGTTTGCCGCCATGGTGCGCAAAGACAATATTGTGGCCTGTCAGTTTCACCCGGAGCGCTCAGGCAAAACCGGCGCGCAAATTTTACAAAACTTTGTGGATGACAAGACATGATCTGGCCAGCGATAGACCTGATGGACGGGCGCGCCGTGCGCTTGCTCAAAGGTGATTTTGACAAACAAAGCATATATGATGACGACCCGGTTGACCGGGCGTGTGTGTTCGCCGATGCCGGGGCGAAGGCGCTGCATGTGGTCGATCTTGAGGGGGCCAAGGCGGCAGCCCCCCGGCAAAGCGCGCTAATCGGCCAGATCGCCCGCCAAAGCGGCCTGATCGTGCAGGCGGGCGGCGGTGTGCGCAGTCGCGATGATGTGGACATGCTGCTTAATGATGGGGTGCGCCGGGTGATTATTGGCTCGCTGGCGGTAACCGATCCAATGCGGGTTTTGCGCTGGCTCGATGAATTTGGCGCGGACGTTCTGGTGCTGGCGCTCGATGTGCGTCTGGATGGTGATATCCCGCGCCCGGCCATTAAAGGCTGGCAGGAGCAAACCGATAAAAGCCTGTGGGATATACTCGATATCTATGGCACGCAGGCCCGGCATATTCTGGTCACCGATATTGATCGCGATGGCGTTTTGGGCGGCATTAATGCGGCGCTGACCCGCGCCATTACCACCCGCTATCCCGGATTGGCGCTTTTGGCATCAGGGGGTATTGGCGCGCTTGGTGATATTGCGGCGGCGCGGGACGCCGGGGCGGCCGGGGTGATTATCGGCAAGGCGCTTTACGAGCAAAAATTTACCTTGAATGAGGCGCTCTCATGCTGGCAAAACGCATAATCCCCTGCCTTGATGTGCGCGATGGAATGGTGGTCAAGGGCGTTGGTTTCAAGAACCATGAAACGGTGGGCGAGATTGCCGATCTGGCCCGCCGCTATGCCGATGAGGGGGCGGATGAATTGGTGTTTTATGACATCACCGCCAGCCCGCAAGGGCGCAGCGCCGATGCGCATTGGGTGCGCAAAGTGGCGCACATTCTTGATATTCCGTTTTGTGTCGCCGGGGGTATTCGCTCAAGCGAAACGGCGCGGCGTATTTTGGGCGAGGGCGCGGATAAAATATCCATAAACAGCCCCGCTTTATTGCGCCCGGCGCTGATTAACGAACTGGCCGATGCCTTTGGCTCCCAATGCGTGGTGGTGGGTATAGACAGCCATTTTGATGGCACGGACTGGCGCGTGCACATGTTGACCGGCGATCCGGATTTAAGCCGCGACAGCCAGCGCCGCACGCTCGATTGGATTAAGGAAGTTCAGCGCCGCGGGGCGGGCGAAATTGTCCTTAACTGCATGAATGAGGATGGTCGCCGCGCTGGCTATGATCTGGCGCAATTAAGCGCCGTGCGTGCCGTTTGCACGGTGCCACTGATTGCCTCTGGCGGGGCCGGGTGCATGGACGATTTCAGTGCCGTTTTTCGCGCCGCAAATGTTGACGGGGCATTGGCCGCCAGCGTGTTCCACAAATCGGTTTTCACCATAGGGGCGCTGAAAGCGCACCTGGCCAAAGATAATATTGAGGTAAGATTATGAATGATACACCGCCCGCAGAGGCGATAGACTGGCAAAAGGGCGGCGGGCTGGTCCCGGCCATTGTTCAGGACGATAAAACCGGCCAGGTACTGATGCTCGGTTATATGAATGCGGCGTCATATCGCGCCAGCATAAAAAGCCGCAAGGTCACGTTTTTCAGTCGCTCACGCCAATGCCTGTGGCAAAAAGGACAGAGCAGCGGCAATGTGCTGCATCTGGTGTCAATACAGATTGATTGCGATCAGGATACGATTTTGGTGCGCGCCCGCCCTGCCGGGCCGACCTGTCACCTTGGCACGCCTTCGTGCTTTGGCGATGAAGGCCCGCAAGATCTGGGCTGGCTGGGGCATTTGCAAGGCATTATTACGGCGCGCAAAACCGCCGATCCGAAAAAAAGCTATACCGCGCAGCTTCTTGGCGGGCCGGTCAAGCGCGCCGCGCAAAAAGTTGGCGAAGAGGGCGTCGAGGTGGCATTGGCCGCGCTTGATCAAACCACGGGTGAGTTGATCGAGGAAAGCGCCGATCTTGTCTATCACCTTATGGTGCTTCTTGAACGGCGCGGGGCCAGTCTTGATGAGGTGGTCAATTGCCTGCGCGCAAGGCACGAAAGTGTGAAATAAAAACTGTTTTCCCCAGCTCTGATTATGGCATAATCGGCGCAAGGGAGAGGATATGCGCCGCACGTTCCGGTTTGTTGTCTTAGTGTCATTTTGGCTTGCGTGTGCGCCTTTCGGGGTGGCTGACGAGGCAGGCGCAGCGGCACTGCACACCGAAAACATTCCCGATGTATCACCCAAGGTGCGCGCCCGGCTGGAAAATTATATGGCCATTGGCGGGCGCGCGTTTATCGGCTTTGTTGATGGTGGTTTGCTGGTTCATGATCGTCCCGGTGATGCGGCGCAGGTGATGCTTTTACCGGGGGGGCGGGCTGCGGCGCAGGCTTTTGCCAACAATAAAGGCCCGGTGCGCCAGATCGGCGTTAATCCCGATGGCAGCGGCTTTGTGTTTGCGCGTGACCGCGATGGCAATGAAAATTATCGCGGCTTTTATCATGATCTGCACAGCGGTACCGTCACGCCGGTGACGCGTCCGGGTGCCCGCGCCGGCGGGTTTGTTTTTTCCCGGCAGGGGCAAAAGCTGGCCTGGTATCGCGCCCCGGCGGGCAAAAGCGGCTGGCAAATTGTCACCGCCAGCCTGACCAACCCGCAAAAAACCCGTGCCATTGTCTGGCAAAGTGAGGGGACAGTCATCCCGCTCGACTGGTCGGCAGATGGGCGCTTTTTATTGTTTCAGCGCTATTTTTCCATCTCGGAGCGGACGCTTTTTCTACTCGATCTTGAAACCGGCACGGCGCGGCAGATTAATGCCGGGGCGGGCAAGCGCGCCTATGGCCGTGCGTTTTTTGGGCGGCACGATAAAACCATTATCACCCAAAGCGATGAAGGGCGGGGCTATACCGGTATATTGGAAATTGACCTGAAATCCGGCCGTAAAAGGTTTTTAAGCCCCAAGGTCAAGGGCGATGTAGACCGGCTTGTCCTGTCGCCCTCGCGGCGCACCATGGCCTATACGATCAATACCAGTGGCCGTTCGGCGCTGGTTGTGGCCAATGCCCGCAGCGGGCAGGTTCTGGCCATGCCAACCGTGCCGCCGGGGGTGATACAGCATCTGCATTTTGATAAAACCGGGCGGCGGCTTGGGTTTACCCTGACCACAGCGGCGCGCCCGGCCAGCCCTTGGGTCTATCACCGGCATAAACAATATGCGCATCCCTTCCCCGGTGCCTCCGCGCAAAAAGCGGTGGGCCTGCCAAAGCATTTCATTACGCCCGAACGGGTGCATTTTACGGGTAAAAAAAACGGCACCAAAACGCCGCTGCGCATAGAAGGCTATCTTTACAAGCCACCGGGAAAAGGCCCACATCCGCTGATTATCTATATTCATGGCGGACCAGAATCCCAATACCGCCCGCGCTTTTCGGCGCAAATACAATATTGGGTCAATGAATTGGGGCTGGCGGTTTTGGCCCCGAATGTGCGCGGCTCAATCGGTTATGGCGATAATTTTGCCGGGCTTGATGATGGGGTCTTGCGCGAACAGGCGGTCGGCGATATTGGCGCGGCGCTTGATTTTATTGCGGCGCGGGCAGACCTCGATCAAAACCGCACGCTGGTTTATGGCGCCTCTTACGGCGGCTATATGGCGCTGGCTGCACTTGGCCATTATCCAGACCGGCTTGCCGGGGGGATTGATGTGGCGGGCATTTCCGCCTTTGTGCCGTTTTTGGAAAAGACCAGCGCTTATCGCCGCCCGCTGCGCCGCCAGGAATATGGCGATGAGCGTGAGCCGCAAATGCGGGCCTTTTTGACCCGTATATCCCCACTGACTTATGCGCAAAAAATCAAAGATCCGGTATTGATTGTGCATGGCAAAAATGACCCGCGCGTGCCGGTTTCCCAAGCCGTGATGATGGCCGATGCCTTGCAAAAAAATAATATTCCAGTGTGGAGTATGCTGGCCGATAATGAAGGGCATGGCTATCGCCAGCGCGCCAATATTCTGCGCTTGCGCGCCGCCGAACACGCCTTTATCGTCCGCCAACTGGGCCTTACCCCAAAACCATGACAATTTTAACGATCGGTGCAGCCGTTTTTTAACATGTTTGTGCCATGGTGCCGCCCATGGACAAGATCGAAGTCATAAAGCCGAGCGAGCTGGATGCCGGGCAAAAAGAGCTGTGGCAGAGCTGGCAGGCGGCGGACGAGGATTTTTCCAGCCCGTATTTTCACCCGCAATGGGCCGCACATGTGGGGGCGGTGCGTAAAGATGTACGCATTGGTGTTTTTCTTGATGGGGCCGGGCGGGAAAAAGGGTTTTTACCGTTTCAGCGTCCGTCGCGCCATTGTGCTTTGCCTGCGGGCGGGCCGCTGTGTGATTACCAGGGGGTGATCGCCGCGCCGCGCAGTCATTTCAACGCCATGGACATTCTGGCCGCTCTGGATGTTGGCCGGTTTGATTTTGCCAATCTTCTGGTCAAGCAAAGCCCGTTTGCGCCGTTTGCCCGCCATGTGCATGTGTCGCACATTATTGATATGGGCAAAGGTCATGAGGCTTACATCACCGAGCGCCGCGAACACGGCTCCAGTGAAAGCAAACGGGCGCGCAAACGGGCGCGTAAAATGGCCCGCGAACAAGGGGCGCTACGGCTGGTGGTCGGGGATGCGGAGCAAAACAGCTTTGATCGTCTGATCGCCTGGAAAACCGAGCAATATCATCGCACCGGCCAGCCGGATATTTTTCTGCGGCCCTGGGCGCGGGATCTGGTGAATAATATTTTTGCAAGCCGTGATGCGGATTTTGGCGGCGTTCTGTTTTCTCTTTATGCTGGTGACAGGCTGGTTGCCTTGAATTTTTGTCTGCGCGCCGGGCCGGTATTGCATTGCTGGTTTATCGCTCATGACCCGGCGTTTTCGCATTATTCGCCGGGTCTGATCCTGTTTGAGGAAATCCTGGCGCACATGGAGGGCATGGGCTGTCACACGCTTGATCTTGGGGCCGGGGATTATAGGTTCAAACGCAATCTGGCCAATACGGTGCGGCCCTTATGCGGTGGTTTTGTCGGTGGTAAAGCCCTGTCGGCGCAGATCCGGCGCATGGAATATGCGGTGCGCTGGTTTTGCGAAGCCTTGCCGCTTGGCCCGCTAAGCGCACTGCCGGGCAAGGCCATGCGTCGCGCCGATCTTCTGGGCGGTCTGAAAACGTAAAAGCCCCTCGTCAAAAGCGAATAAGTCGGCTATGGCAGGACAAATATTCGCTTATAAGGAGCTATGTGATGATTATCCGCACCGCCATGACGATTGCCGCTTTGTTGCTGGTCACCACCGCCTGCAGCAAGGAAACCAAACCAGCCAAAGCCACTGCGGCCAAAACGCAAACAGCGCTGGAGCGCGGCCAGGCGTTTCTTGCCGCCAATGAGGGCAAGCCCGGCATCATCACCACCTCTACCGGTCTGCAATACAAGGTGTTGGCATCTGGCCCGAAAGACGGCATCAGTCCCAAGCCCGGGCAATATGTCTGCGCCCATTATCATGGCACATTTTTGGATGGCAAAGTGTTTGATTCATCCTTTGATCGGGATATGCCCGTTGCCTTTCGCTCTGACCAACTGATTGGTGGCTGGGTCGAGGCGCTGCAACTGATGCGCCCGGGTGATGACTGGCAGCTTTATGTCCCGGCAAATTTGGCTTATGGGCACAGGGGTACAGGGGACGGCACAATCGGCCCGGATGAAACGCTTATCTTTCGGGTCAAATTGATCAAAGTTCTCGATATTGACGACGAAAAATACAACCGTACCTACCGGATCAACCCGACGCTGGATTGCTCTGTGGTCGGTTAAGTCAGAATAATGACAGATAAACAGACACTGGCCGCAAGGCTTTCCGGCGGGTTCACGGGCGCAGGGCTTGCCGTTTTGGCGATCGCCATTATGGCCGTGTGGGGTTTGCTTCTTGCCCGCAGCGCCCCGGCCGCGTTCGATACCGCCCCATTATTATGGTTTCGCGCAGCGGATGATCCTTCGCGCATAATCGGGCCGCACTGGCTGGTGCAGGTCTGGCTGGGGCTGACATGGCTGGGTGATTTTGGCCCCCGTGTCGCTGTGGCGCTGGCGATGGTTGCCGGCCTTTTGCTGGCGCGGCGCTGGCGGGGGGCGCTTTTCTCCTTGGGGGTGTTAATCGGTGGTCTGAGGCTGTCTTCAATGCTGAAAGACGTTGTCGGGCGGGCGCGCCCTGACCTGGTGCCGCGTCTTGATCATGTCCATTCTTTGAGTTTTCCCAGCGGCCATGCCCTCAACAGCACGATATTTTACCTGCTGATGGCGGTGATGCTGGCGTCATTATTGCACAAAAACATGGCCCGAAAAATCGTCTGGGCGCTGGCCATTTCATTGGTTCTGGCAACCGGGGTATCGCGTATCGCCCTTGGGGTACATTACCCCAGTGATATTGTCGCTGGCTGGGTTATGGGCGCGGCCTGGTTGTGGTTATGGCTGGCTCTGGCGCGGCGTTACTGGCCCGCCGTTTTGAAGGGCTGAACCCTTCTGCGCGGTGCGTATTTCTGTCACCACGCTTTCCTTCGCCCCCTGCCGGGGTTATGAGGGTTCACGACTTAGATATATACCTCTGGAAAAGCATGTTTAAATCCCGTTTACGCAAACTGACAAAAGATGCCCATCTTGGTCAGGTTTTCAAGAATTTTGGCCTGCTTTTGAGCGGCCGGGGCGTTGCGGGCGTTTTGTCGCTGGGGACATTGGCGCTGATGGGGCGGGGGCTGGCCCCGGCGCAATTTGGTATTGTTGTGCTGGTTTATACCTACAGCATGGCGCTTAAGGGGCTGGTATCGATTCAGCCGGTGGCGGCAGTGATCCATTTTGGCGTTGCCGCCTTGCAGCGTAAAGAAACGGACGCCTTCAAGCGCCTCATTACCTATACGTTTTTGATTGATTGGGCCGGGGGCATAGTGGCGGCGCTGCTGGCCATCTCGCTGGCCCCGTTTGCGGCGCGTTTTCTCCATTGGGACACCACCGCCACACATTATGCGCAGCTTTATTGTCTGGTTCTGTTTTTTGCCGCCGAGCCAACCGCCAAGGGGGTTTTGCGTCTGTTCAACCGTTTCGACCTTTTATCCGTACAAGGTATTATCCGTCCCAGCGTGCGTGTTACCGGGGTGGCGATCGCGTATTTTGTGCATGCCCCGCTGGGGGGGTATCTAATGGCCTGGTTTGCCTCTGATCTGGCGCATTATGTGACGCTGCTTCTGGTCGCCCGGGCCGAAACCCGCAAACAGGTTGGCGGGCCTTTATTCATTGGCTTTGATCTGCGGCGGGTGCACAAGGAGTGCCCGCGTTTATGGCATTATATGCTGACGCTTTATTGGCAAAACCTTCTGGATCTTGTGCAAAAGCAGATCGCCACCTTGCTGGCTGGTGTATTGTTCGGGCCGGTGGCTGCAGGGCTTTACAAGGTGGCCTGGGATTTTTCCAATGTTTTGTCCAAGCCGGTGTTTATGTTGCGCAATCTCATTTTGCCAGATCTGGCGCGCCTGTGGCACCAGCGCGACAAGGCCTTTCGCCGCCTGACGTTTCGCAGCGGCGCTATTGCCGGTAGTGTTTCAGCACTGATCCTGATGGTTGTGATATTTGCCGGGCGGCCGCTGATCAGTCTTGTCATGGGGCCATCTTACGGGGATGCGGCACCGCTGCTGAGCTTGCTGGTGCTGGCCAGTACGATTGATCTTTACGGGTTTGCCTTGCGCCCGGCGGGCTATGCCATGGGACGGCCGGGGACAATCGTCAGCATCAATACGGTTGCCATGGTGATTTACGGTGTTTTGTTTTTTGGTTTGTCGGCGCGTTTTGGCCTGTTGGCGCCGGGTCTGGCGGCGGCGGTGGCGGCGTTTATTTCGCTGATTGCTCTTGGCGTTGCCATTGTCCGTTTGAGCGCACCGAAAAACGTAGAGGCATAAATACCAAAACTGTAATCGGTATGGCTTGCCAGTACGTGCTACATGGCAAAATGTTGAAAATGAGAGTCTTTTAAACCAAGGCTTTTAAAATTCAGGCCCCGGTATCAGGCCGTTTATAGCCACGATTGGCAAGGGTGGTTGCAACGGCATTCCTGGCCGCATCCAGCACATCATCAAGGGGCTGGTTGGCATCAATCTCGACAATCGGCGCGCCATTAAACCTGAAAAGCGGGGTGGCAGTAATTTTTTCGGCGAGTAGATCGCGCCGATGGTCGGGTTTGCGCGCCAGCGCCGTCTCAAGATCGACATTGAGGCGTAAAACCAGATCCGGTTTGTGGCGGGTCATGCCAAGGTAAATGCGCTCTTCGCGCCGTGCCAGCCAGCGCACAAAAGTGTTGCCCTTGGCGCGCGCCGATAATTCCGGCCCATCATAGCCGCCCGCTACATCCGATTGCGGATAGCGGTCGGTAATGATGATCAGGCCTTTTTGGCGCAAGGCCCGCATACGCGAAAAGCGCCGCCAGCGGCGCAAGGCAAAGGCCATAATGACCAGCGCCGATAAAGGGTCGGGGGTTTTCTTTTCGCGCATTTTGCGGGCGCTTTTGGTCTTGCGGACAATAATTTTGCCAAGGCTTTTACCGACAAGGGGCCAGCGCGCTATTGCCCGTCCGATATTACCGGCCTGTTTGCCAAGATGTACCAGTCGCGCCGGGCCAAAGTGTTGCGCGTGGGTGAAAACGGCGGCGCTGACCGTTGATTTGCCCGATCCGTCACAGCCGATAATGGCGATGACCGGGCCGGGTTCGGCATGGTCCTGCCGCATCAGGCAATGCCGTCAAAGGTCTTTGTAAAACTGCGCAAGCCATGCAAGATGACCTTCACCAAAAGCGTTGCGGCCATAAAATAATAAAGACCCGGGTGCGCCGCCACATGGTCAAGGGAAAAGCCATGGCGGGCAAAATCATAAAGCACCACGGCAATAATCAGCCACAATACCTTTTTTTCTTCGCGGCGGATGCAACGCCGTACCCAGAACGGGTATTTGGGTTTCAGCCAGCCATGCAGGCGCGGCAGCAAAAACGGCACATTTTTAGCCCATTCGGCGTGTGCCTTGCCAAAGGTTTTGCGCAAAAACTCTTCTTCATAAACCGAGACACGTTCGTAAATCAAAATTGAGAGCAATAGCACCAAAGCCCCGTAAACCCAGCTTCCTGAAAGCATGGCCAGACCGGTAAAGTTTAAAATACGTCCGGTGTAAAGCGGATTGCGGACCAGTGAATACGGCCCGGTGGTGTTCAGCTCCGCCGCGATGGCGGCATCCTTGGCATTCCCTGATGTGCCAAGGGCGGCATGGCCGCTGGTGATGATGCGGATCAATGCGCCCGCGCACGCCACGCCCAAAGACACCCAGAACCAGACCATATTGGCGCTGTCCGATGCAAAGGGACCAAGAGCGGGGTGAAAATACGCAATGGCCGCGCCGCCAAGAACCACCAAGGTAAGATAATGCCCCCGGATCTTGAACAAGGTCTCGCCACTACGCGCAAGGTCAAGCTGATACATCGAAAAATACTCCTGTTAAGGATGAGAAGGGAATAACAAAGGTGTCCCAGGACGGGCACCACCTGACCCTGGCAAAAACCAGCCATGTCTTAATGCCCAATGCGTTGTTTCGTCAAGCCATCAAGGTGGTGGTGGCG
>JALWSB010000201.1 GCA_027080345.1 Robiginitomaculum sp.
CGTTCATTCACCGCCTCCTGGCCGGCGGCCCGGTGTTCGAGCTGATCGATGCGCTCCGCCGCAGATCCTGCCCATAACAAGGCGGCGGCGCTTTGCAGCAAAATCGTAACCAGAACGGCAATGCTGATCTGGCGCTCCAGCTTCCAGGAAGCGGCGACCGTCATGCTTTCACTCATTGCCCGGCGGTCCCTTTTGCGGGCAGACCGGCCAAGGCTCTTTTTTCATCTGCGCTCAGGAAATCGGCCTGGGCAATGTGCGCGAAAGCGGCGCCCTGGGTATCGCGCAAGGCCGGCACCTGCCCCTGATCTGGCGTGATCTGCAAACCCTGGCCATGCCAGGGCCTCAGCCAGGCCTGCAAAGCCCGCCCGGTGCGCGCAACCAGCGGTAAAACGGTCTGACGCCAGAAGGCTTTATTGGCCTCCTGATAATTGGCATAGGTGTTATCGCCCGGGAGACCCAGCAACATGGGCGGCACCCCAAAGGCCAGGGCGATATCACGCGCCGCGGCATGGCGCGATTGTAAAAATTCCATATCGGACGGAGAATGGGACATGGGCTTCCATTCCAGCCCGCCTTCGAGCAGCATTGGCCGCCCGGCATTGCGCGCCCCCTGATGCACATCCGACAGTTCAGATTTCAGACGTTCATACTGCTCCTCGCTCAGCCGTTCACCATTTGGTGTATTAAGCACCAGCGCCCCGGATGGCCGCGCCGCATTATCCAAAAGCGCCTTGTTCCAGCGCGCCCCGGCATTATGAATATCGATGGCATAAGCCGCCGCCTCGACAGGGCTCATCCCGTAATAATCGTTCAGCGGGTTGAACATACGCATATGCAAGATGGGACTACGGCCAGAGTGATCATCACGGCTGAAGCCCACTTTTCGCCCCCCGGCGCTATACTGCCAGCCATCGGGCCGACCGCCTTTGCCAGGGATGACTTTCATCCGATCCGGGCGCAAGGCATAAAGCTCCCGCGCCTCTCCATCCAGGGCAACCAGTTCAAGATAACTATTGCCAGACAGCAGTAAAAACCCGTAATGCGCCTCAAACAGGGCCACCCCGTCCTGATCGGGACATGGGTTGGCGAAGAGCGCGTCAATTGCCTTGTCATTACTCTTTAGCGGCACCGAAGCGGCGGCCTCGGCAATCAGCCGGACACAGCGATAAACAATCGCGTTTTGCGCAAACCCCTCTTGCGAGAGGGCCACATAATCGCGCGGTGTCCAGACCGGCTGTCCCTGCATGGAAAGGGCGATTAACCGCCGCGCAGCACTGCTCTTCTCCTCGGCCGGGCGGCCAAGGCTTCTTTTTAGAAATGTCAACATAAAGCTCTCTTTATAAAACCCGCAGGCGCGGGTGTTTCTGTGGCTCAAAAATCAAGGCCGTAATCGCCCAGACCAGCGCATCAACACGATCCGGGCTGTGGGTCAGAACCGCTGGAACAGCCCCAAAAGCACACATTTGATCTTCCAGCGCAGGCATGGTGGCCACGTGATGCACGCGCCCCTGTTCATAAAGCGCGGCGACAGGCTCGGCCCGCACACGCTTGCCCCGTGTTGCATGGACCAAGCCGACAGGCGCATCAGGATTGGCCAGATGCAGAATGGTACGCACCATTTCACCGCCCTGATTGGCCTCGGCAACAATCCGATCGGCCATAAAATCCTCACAGGCTTCCATAACCCGCTTTGCCCAGATTTCAGGCTTGACGCCCTGCACGGTATAATCCGCCAAGACCCAGACGTGATCCTTGTCCCCGCGCCGCGCCCGGCCCGCAACAACAATGCCGCATGCCGCCGCTGTGCGCCCGGCGCTGGCCGGTGGATCCACGGCAACCACAATGCGCGTCAAAGGCGGCGGCTGAGGATCAAACGCGGCCGTCAACCCGGCGCGGCACCATAAGGCCCCCGGCGGGTCTTCAATAATTTCACCATCAAGTTCCTGGCGTCCCAAAATTGTGCCGCCATAGCGCCCCGTCACCGCCGCGATAAACGCCGCCGGTAAATGCCTGTTTTGTGCCGTACGCCCATGGGAAACGGCAACACTTTTATCGTTCACCAACCGCAAAAGCGGCGCAATGGGACGCGGCGTTGTCGTAATAATCGCGCGCGGGTTTTTCCCCATGCGCAAGCCAAACCGCAGCATGTCCCAAGTCTCTTCAACATTGGCCCAACTGCAAAACTCATCACACCAGGCGTGGTCAAATTGCGGCCCACGCAACGAGTCCGGGTCTTCGGCCGAAAAAATATAGGCCAGCGCCCCATTGGGCCATTTCAACCGACGGCGCGAGGCCAAAAACGTGGGTCGAAAGGCCTTTGGTGAACAGGCCCGCAAGCCAGATTCGCCATCAATCATCACCTCGCGCGCATCCAGCAATGTTGGCGCAACCAGCGCCACACGCCGGGCCAGACCCGGGGCCAATGGACTTGGTCCTTCGACCTGCGCCCTGACCCATTCCGCGCCCGCTCTGGTTTTACCGCAACCACGCCCGCCTAACAGCAGCCATGT
>JALWSB010000202.1 GCA_027080345.1 Robiginitomaculum sp.
CGGCCCCAGGCGCGCACCCGGTATCGCCGCGTCCAACCGGTTTTGGGCAGTTCCAGCGTGCGGGCCAGCGCCCCATCATTGGTCAGCAATAATAAACCTTCGGAGTTCAGATCCAGCCGCCCGACCGAGATCACCCGGGGCATGGTTTCAGGCAGGCGCTCAAACACCGTGGGGCGGTCCTGTTCGTCCTTATGGCTGGTAATCAGGCCCAAGGGTTTATGATAGCGCCACAAACGCGGCGCGGGCGGTGTGCCCACCGTCTCGCCATCTACGCGGATGTCCTCGGACCCATCGACCAGAAAGGCCGGGGTGGTCAGCACCATGGCATTAACGCTGACCCGGCCCGCCTCGATCAGGCGTTCGGCTTCGCGGCGCGAGGCCACACCAGCGCGGGCAATATATTTGGCAATGCGCATTTTATCAGTGTTTTGCGGCTTGGCGTTCACTTGACGGCCCTTCTGTGACATCGGATCAATAGATATGGATACAGAGAAACTTGATCTGCGCTTAATGTCACGCACCTTACAGCTTGCGCAAGGGGCAAAAACGGCTGGCGAAGTGCCGGTGGGGGCGCTGATCTATGATCCGGTGCACGAAAACATCATTGCCGAGGCGGCCAATGCGCCCATTGCCAGCCATGATCCTACCGCCCATGCTGAAATCCTTGCCATACGCGCCGCAGCCAAAACCCTTGGCAATTATCGCCTTGGGGGCTTGTGGCTGTATGTAACGCTGGAGCCCTGCGCCATGTGCGCCGGGGCGATTGCCCAAGCGAGGATCGCGCGGCTGATCTTTGGGGCCAGCGACCCAAAAGGCGGGGCGGTCATATCCGGCACCCGGTTTTTTGACCAGCCGACTTGCCATTGGCGACCCGAAATTACGCCGGGCGTATTGGCCGACGAGGGCGCGGCGCTGTTGAAGGCATTTTTCAAGGTACGGCGTAAATCCTGAAATCTTGGGGCGGTGGCCATTGCCCGCCAATGGTCTATGACCTAATTATGAGAGTAAGCCCAAATCAGTTTGTGGCCGGAGAGATAGAATATGCAATTATTGGCAGCCAGTGCAGATGACCTTCTGGTGGTATCTGCATTGGTACAGGACGGCATAGCCCGCATTCGTGATTTACAGCGCGAAGCGGCGGCCCGGCGCTTTACCATTGGGCTTAACCGGTTTCGCTGGGAAGTGGTGAGCGAGGGCAAACAGCCTGCCCGCGTGCGCTCTGGCCTGATGATTGAAGGGGTGAATGCGGTGCGCACGCAAAACCTCAACCGGGGGAACCCGGATGCGGTGGTGGATATATTGTCGCTGGAATTTACCCCCGACGAGGACAATCCACCGGCAGGCACTTTGCGGGTTTTTCTGGCGGGCGGTGGCCTGATTGAACTGGACGTGGAATGCATAGACGTCACCCTGGCAGACGTTAGCAAGACCTGGGGAACCCGGCGGGTGCCGGACCACGAGATCGATGACTGAGGGGCGCAAAGACCGCATTGCCAAATTGCATTTGGACGAGCGGTCCTTGTCTGCCCTGTCGGCGGATTCAGAACACGAACGCCGGGTCGCCATTTTTGATCTGCTGGAAGAAAACACCTTTCGCCCCGTCGGTGCGCCCGATGGCCCCTATGCGGTGGACCTGTCCATTGTGGATCGCAAGCTGGTCTTTGATATTGCCGTACTGGATGGCCCGCCGGTGCGCCGCCTGATTTTATCGCTGACTCCGTTTCGGCGCATTGTGCGCGATTATTTCATGATCTGCGAAAGCTATTATGATGCCATTCGTACCGCCGCACCGGCCCAGATCGAGGCCATCGATATGGGCCGGCGGGGGATACACAATGAAGGCTCTGAGTTGCTGGAAGAGCGCTTAAAAGACAAAGTGGAAATGGATTTTGATACCGCGCGCAGGCTGTTTACGCTGATCAGCGCCCTGCACGTAAGAAACTAGAGACCGATCATTATGACCAAGACGCCTACACCCAAATCCGTGCTGTTTTCCTGCACCATGAACTCCATTCGCTCGCCCATGGCGGCGGCGCTGTTGCGGCGGCGCTTTGGCTCTGCCATCGGGGCCGATTCCTGTGGTGTGTATGAAGGCTATCTGGACCCCTTTATGGTGCAGGTGATGGAGGAATGGGGCGTCGATCTGGCCGATCACGAGCCCAAGAGTTTTTCACACCTGACCCCGGCCACCTTTGATCTGGTGATTGTGCTGACCCGTGATGCCGAGGAAAACGCCCGCGAATTTCTCAAAGACAGTGCCGTGGCGCTGGAATTCTGGGACACTCCCAACCCGACCGACGAAATGTTCGGCCCGCGGGATTTGCGTATTCAGGCCTATCGGGATTGCCGCAATTTTCTTGATAAAAAAATTGCCGCGCGTTTTGGGCCGGTGAAATAACTAAAACAACACCCGCGGGTTCATGATATTGTCCGGGTCCAGCGCGGTTTTGATGGCGCGCATCATGGCCATTTCCACATCGGTTTTTTGGGTGCGCAAGGGC